>JBAPWO010000128.1:0-26429 GCA_049283735.1 Candidatus Dormiibacterota bacterium | reverse complement strand
TGTCTGTGTGGATACGGGTTGGCGGTGTCATTGAGAAGGCGCCTCCGGGGCAGCTGGCACCCCAGCGGGGCGTCGTGTCGAGCGAAGCATCCGCGTCACAGCCCGGCTGATCGATGCGACCCCTCCGGCGAAACCGCTCGGAAACGCGAGGATCGCGACGATGAGGACGATCCCGTATATGGCGAGAGGCACGTTGTTGGCCACATTGATCGGCAGATTGAGGCTGGTGGTGAGGCCGCCGGTCCACACCGGCAGGTATACAAGGATGAACGAGCCGAGCACCGCACCGCTGAGGCTCCCGAGCCCGCCGATGACGATGGCGGTGAGCAGTGCCAGGGACAGGTTGAGCGTGAAACCGAGCGGCGATGTGACCGTCGCCCAGTAGGCGAACAACGACCCCGCAAGCCCGGCGCAGGCGGCGCTGACCACATACGCGAGCACCTGGGTTCGGGCGACGTCGACGCCCGAAAGACGGGCTGCGACCTCGTTGTCGCGCACCATTCGAAACCGCCTGCCGCTGGCGCCGCGCACGAGGTTGGCGAGCACGAAGAAGGTGATCACGGCGGCGGCAAGGGTGATCCACGCCAACCACTGTTCGGGTGCGAAGTTCGCGCCCAGGAAGGCGGGCGGCGTGGGTGCCGTAACGCTCAGGCCCTGGTTGCCGCCGAAGATGCTCGCGAAGTGCGACGGCACCTGGGGAAGCGCGACCGCGAGCGCCAGGGTTGCTCCGGCGAGGTATGGGCCGCGAAGCCGGGCTCCGGCGATACCGACGATCGCACCGGCGATACCCGTCGTCGCGATCGAGGCGACGAGCATGAGGATGAGCGGTAGGTCCGCATGCCACGTGAGCAGCACCGACGTCGTGTACGCGCCGATCATCATCAGCGCGCCATGCCCGAGTGAGATTTGACCATTTACGCCGGTGAGGACGGTCAGGCCGGCCGCCGAGATCGCGTAGATGGCCACCTCGGTCACGTTGTAGTTCGTGTACGCGTCGAAGACGAACGACGTGAGCAGCAGCAGCACGACGGCCAGCGTCAGGAAGAAGAGTCCATGGCGCACGAGTGTCGAGCCACGCAGCACCGCGCTCATACCTGGCGCTGCCGCCCGAAGCTGAACAATCCCTGCGGACGGATCATGAGCACCGCAATCAGAATCACGAAGGCACCGAGTGGGGCAAGATCAGCGCCGACATAGCCGCTGACGTAGCTGAGTGCGAGCCCCACACCAACCGCGCCCGTCACCGCACCCACCGGGCTGTCGAGGCCACCGATAATCGCACCGGTGAAGCCGAACACCAGGACCTCGTCCATGTTGGTCGGGGACAGGTACACGGCAGGCGCAGCGAGCATCCCTGCGAGTGCGCCGAGCAGCGCGGCCAGCCCCCATCCGAGGGTGAGCATCCTGCCGACGCGAATCCCGAGGATGCGCGCGATCTCAGGGTTGAACGCGGCGGCGCGCATGCGCAGCCCGAGTGTGGTGCGCTGAAAGATGAGGAAAAGCAGCAGCATCGCGATCAGCACGGTGCCGATCGTGAACAGAGCGAACGGTGAGATTTCGAGCGAGGTCGTCCCGGCGACGAGGTCGATGTTCGAGACAGGCACCGGGAACGATTGCGTCTGATCGCCGAAGAGCATCGGCGCCACAGCTTCAAGGAGGATGAGCACGCCCAGGCTGAGGATCACCGCGTTGAGCGGCGGTCGCGACTCCACGGGACGCACCAGGACACGCTCGGTGGCCGCACCGAGCACCATCCCGGTCGCGAGGGCGACCACGAACCCCAGCCAGTACGGTGCGCCGTGGCGGATCACGACGAGTGCGATATACGTCGTGAACATCGCCATCGCGCCCTGGGCGTAGTTGATGATCCGTGTCGCGCGCCAGATCATCACGAGCGCGAGCGCCACCGCCGCATAGACCATCCCATTGGTGATCCCGTCGACGGTGTAGATCACGAACAGGCGCATGGTCAGAATCCAAGGTAGGCATGGCGCAGCGCGTCGTCGCCGGCCAGCCGTTCGGCGCTGTCGCGCAACTCGACCCTCCCGAGCGACAGCACGACCGCCTGATCCGCCACGGACAGCGCGGAGCGTGCGTTCTGCTCGATGAGGAGCACGGTCAGCCTGCGCTCGATCACCAGTGCCGACAGCCGCTGCATGATCTGGGCGAGCAGGCCGGCGGCGAGCCCGAGCGAGGGCTCGTCGAGGAGCAGTGCGATGGGACGCGCGACCATCGCCCTGCCGATCGAGAGCATCTGCCGTTCGCCTCCGCTGAGGTTCGACGCATGGACGCTGCGACGCACGCGCAACGGGGGAAACAGCTCGTACGCCTCCTCGATCGCGACCCGCTGGTCGGCGCGATCGCGCCGCCAGAGGCCACCGAGGCGAAGGTTCTCGTCGACGGTCAGCTCGCTGACAATGCCGTGACCTTCGGGGACATGACCGACGCCGAGACGAGCGATCGCCTCCGGGGACCGGCCCACCAACTGCCGCTCGCCGAGCATCACGGAGCCATGACGCGGCCTGACGAGCCCGGAGATGGTTCTGACCAGGGTGGTCTTGCCGGCGCCGTTGGCTCCCAGCACTGCGGTGATGCTGCCCTCGGGAACCGACAGCGATACCTTGTCGAGCGCGATGACGCCGCCGTACGCGACCGTGAGCTCGCTGATCTCAAGCATGGGCGACCTTCTGTCCGAGGTATGCGTTGGCGACCTCGCCGTTGGCGCGGATCTCGTCGGGTGAGCCCGACGCGATCACCTGGCCGAGGTTGAGAACGGTGATCGTGTCGCACACCGCCATCACCATGTCGACGTGGTGCTCGACCAGCGCGATCGCCATCCGCGAGCGCAGCGAGCGCAGCACCTCGATCAGGTCGTGCACATCCGCAGCGGAGAGCCCACTGGCGGGCTCGTCGAGGAGCAACAACGACGGCGCCGCCATCAGAGCGCGCGCGATGATCGCTCGTTTCTGGACGCCGTGGGGAAGAGCGCCCGGATACGCGCCCGCACGATCGCCCACCCCGAGCTCGGCGAGATTCGCCATCGCCTCCTCGCGAAGCTTTCGGGTGCGGCGATCGGCGCTCGGGAACGCGAGCATGTCCGCTGCAAGTCGAGTCCGCGCCGGCGCGCCGGCCATCACGTTCTCGAGCACGGTGAGCGTGGGCCAGAGGCCATGCCCCTGGAGCGTGCGCGCGATGCCCAGATGGGCCAGACGCCAGGTCGGAAGGCCGAGCAGGGATTGCCCGTGATAGGTGATCGTCCCGGCCACAGGAGTCACGAACCTGGAGATCGCGTTGAAGAGCGTCGTCTTTCCGGCGCCATTCGGCCCGATCACACCGACGATCTGATTGGCGCGCACCGTCAGCGACACGCCGTCGAGAGCGACCACGCCTTCGAAACGCACGTCGACCCCGGCGACCTCGAGCACGGTGGGAGTTGCGCCTCGCGTGTCTTCGGACACGCTATGGCGACCCGTTCAACCCCATAAGTGCCCCGCAGGGTACAGGGATCAGGCGACCTCCGCTAGGTGATCCCAGGTCAGCGGATCGCCACCAGAACGCGATTTGCGAGGTGCTGCCACAGCGTCCCGACCTCGACGAACCCGGCCGAGAAGAGCGCCGACCGGTGGAACTCGTAGCTGTGGCCCTCGTCCTCGTGGGGATGGTCGTGCCATCGCCGGGCGCGCTCGGCCACCTCACCGGCGAGCCCGGGCTCCGCAACCACAGCCTTCCACCAAGCGTCGTAATCCTCGGCGCCCTCCGGGGCGTCGGGCCATTCGGGTCGCACCTGACGTGCTCCAGTCGCGATCACCCGTTGATCGTGGTCGAAGTCGAGCCGGTCGCCGTCGAGAAATACCGCGCCGGGGCGGAGCACTCGACCCAGCGCTTGATAAAGACCAACCAGTTGCTCGAGTCCGAGCCAGTGCAGCGCCGTGGTCGAGACCGCGGCGTCATATGGGCCGGGCGACGGCAGGGCGGACACCCAGTCGGCGCGAAGGTCAGCGTCGACGAACTGCAACTGCTTCCGCGTTCCGAGCGCCCCCCGGCCGATGGCCAGGAGGACCGGATCGGCGTCGATTGCCACGACGCCCGCCCCAGCGACACGGTCGAGGACCCGCGCGCTCAATGATCCGGGCCCGCACCCGAGGTCCAGAACGCGCGGCTCGGGGCCGGCGAACGCCGCCACCGCGTCGACCATCGCGGTGAAGCGCTCCTCACGGTCAGGGATATGGCGCTGCTGCTGCGCGTCCCAGCGTGCCAGCCAGTTCGAGTAGTCGGTGGCGATGTCCGTGGTACTCATCTCTCGGCGCTAACGTGTATCACATCACCGCCGCGCCACCGAGGGAGTTGCAGCGTGATCGCGGTGCCGTTCCCCCCTGTGCTCGTCGCGCTCACCGAGCCGCCATGCGCCTCGACGACATCCCGAACGATCGCGAGCCCGAGCCCCGAGCCGGTGGACGACGGCCCTTTCACGAAACGATCGAAGACACGCGGAAGCAGGTCCGCGGGAATACCCGTTCCGTCGTCGCGGACGGTGAGGCGTATCCACCCGTTGGAGGCAATCCCCTCGACACCGATGGTGCCGCCTGGGCGCGCATGCACCAGCGCGTTGCGGACGAGGTTGCCCAGAACTCCGCGCATCCTCGCGGGATCAGCGTCCAGCGCCGGAAGGTTGACGTCGACCCGCTCGCTGAGCTGCACCCCGGCCGCCCGCGCGTCGGCGGCGAATGCCTGCAGCGTCTCGTTGACGAGGACAGCGACGTCGATCGGCTCGCGATGGAGGCGCAGCGCGCCGCTCTCCGCGAGGGTGAGGGTGCCGAGATCGTCGACGAGCATCTCCAGCGACTCGGTCGCGCTCACGATCGGGGCCATGTGCTCGGCATCGGCCGGGTAGATGCCGTCGGCGATCGCCTCCGCCTGACCCCGGATGATCGAGAGTGGCGTGCGCAGCTCGTGGGCGATGTCGGCTAGGACCGAACGCCGCTGGGTCTCCTCGGCTTCGAGGCGACCGCTCATCTCGTTCATGGCACGTGCAAGCGAGCGAAGATCCGACGGTCCGCGGACCGGTACTCGTGCAGACAGGTCTCCGGCCTCGATTCGGTGGGCCCCCTCGATGAGCGCTCCGACCGGTGCCACCAGGCGCCTGAGCACCAGGAGCGCCACGAGGATCGCGAGGCCGCCAAGCACCAGCGCGGTCACCGCCACAGCGGTGTCGAACGGCGCCGAGTTGACCGCACCGAACGCGCTGAGCACCAGCCAGACCACACCGAAAATCGCGCCGAGGAGCAGGAGGAGCGCGAGACCGATGAAGCAACCGATGCGCCTCGCGATCCGTCTCCCGTGACGCCGCCAGTTCGGGTTTCCAGCCCACGGGCCGGTCTCGCCCTCCGGCCACCAGGGCGGGCGGCCACCACCGCTCCTCCCCCACGGCGGCCCCGACCTCATGGATCGCCTTCCACGAGGCGATAGCCGACCCCGAAAACGGTCTGCAGGTGGCGCGGTGAGCGTGGGTCGTGCTCGATCTTCCGGCGAAGGTTCTTGACGTGCGCGTCGATGGCGCGCTCGTAGGACTCGACGGCAACGCCGTGGACCGCGTCCAGCAGCTGCGCCCGTGTGAAGACCCGACCCGGTTGCCGGGCCATGTGGAGCAGCAGCTGAAACTCGGTCGCGGTCAGCAGCACGTCGCGACCATCGACCTGCACCTGCATGCGGGGCGCGTCGAGGACGATCGAGTCACCGACGCGGAGGACGTCATCCTGCATCGCGGCCGACTGCGCCCGGCGCAGCACCGCTCGAACTCGGGCGACGATCTCGCGCGCACTGAAGGGCTTGGTGACATAGTCATCGGCTCCGAGCTCGAGACCGGCCACCCGGTCCGGCTCCTCCGTTCGGGCGGTGAGCATGATGATCGGCACGTCGCCGGCCCGCCGCATCGCCCGCGCGACGTCGAGCCCGTCCATGTGGGGCAGGGTGAGGTCGAGGATCACCAGGTCCGGACGGCTGCGCGCAAACAGCTGCAACGCGTCCTCCCCGTCGGCGGCGGTCATCACCGCGAATCCAGCGCGCTCGAGGTAGTCACGAACCAGGCGTACGATCGCCGGCTCGTCGTCGACGATGAGCACGCTGGTCATTGCGAATGCATCGTAGGGGCGATGCGGGGCGGCGAGCAGCCGCCGCCCCGGCGATCGTCAGACCGATTGCGCGGTGGGCGTGGATGCCTCGGCGTCCGACGTCTTGTGGGCGGCACCGGCGCAGCCGCCACCCCAGCCCTTGCCATGGGCGCCAAAGGCGCCGGGTCCGAAACCGCGCCGGCTCCAACGCCGCGGCGTCAGGCCGAGCACCCGCGGCACCACCAACGCGCCGAGGAACGTGATGATGATGAACCCCGGGTCGCGAGTGGTGATGCCCACCGCGGTTGCCGCCCCGATTGCCACGAGTCCCCAGGCGGTGCGTCCTGCACGATACATGTCGATTCTCCTTGTGGAGGGTTGAACGGTACGTGCATCACTGTCAACGCGAGATGTGAATCAGTCGTGAAGCGCGGACGGAGGTCTGGCGCGCTCCCGCGCCTTTGGCGTAGTCGCCGAAGCCCGCCCAGTCAACCACCACGCAGGCCTCATCGCCGACGGTCCAGGCGTCGTGCCCAGGCGGGCAGATCATGAGGTCGCCCGGTCCGAACTCGTCCTCCGTGCCGTCGTCCATGACGACCCTCATCCGTCCCGAGACGAAATAGGCGACGTGGCCCGCCTGGCAGCTGTCCGTCTTGGCGATCGGCTTCACGTGCTGCGACCATTTCCATCCGGGCTCGAACCTGGCGCGACCCACCGGGCCGCCCTCGGTGGTGACGAGGTCGAGCTTGCCGGTGCCTGCTTCGAAGGGGCGCGTCTCGTCCGGCGAGTCGAGGCTCTTGCGGATCATCCGAATGCCTGTGGTAGCCATTGCCTGTCCTCCTTGTGTTGGTTTCCGATTGCTGACAGAACGCCGTCTTGGGAGCGGATGAGGTCGCGAAGGTCAGCCGGCAGCGCCGTAGTCGATGGGCCGCTGTGGATCTGCACTCCATTCCGAGAACGACCCGTCGTACACACCGACTCCATGAACACCGGCGATCTCGAGCGCGATCAGCGCAACGGTTGCGGACACGCCGGTGCCGCAGGTGGCAATCAGCTCGCGGGGCCGCGCGGGATCGACGCCCGCGTCGCGGAGCAGGCGAACGATCGCCGCCGGGCTCGCGAACAATCCGGTCGCACCGTCGACAAGCTCCTGGTACGGCAGGGAAAGCGCGCCCGGGAATGCCCCGTGCCCGCGGCTCCGGGCTCGCCGAGAAAGAGATGGCGCGGCCGCGCATCCACGAGCGTGGCCCCGTTGGATGTTGCCGGCTGGACGTCTTCGAGGCTGCGGCGCAACGGGGCGCGCACCTTGGTGGTGAACGTCGCCGCCGGTCGATCAACCCCATCCGAAGTCTTCCGGCCTGCGTCGAGCCAGGTGCGCCAGCCGCCGTCGAGAACCCGGGCTTCGGCTCCGTAGTAGCGGAAACTCCAGGCCACTCGCCCGGCAAAGATGCCGTAGTAGTCGTCATACGTGACCACCAGGTCATCCTGGTCGATGCCAAGCGCCCCGGCACACCTGGCGCACGCATCGGGTGACGCGACCTGGTACGGCACCGGATCGCTGACATCGACGAAATCCTTCTCCCAGTCGATGAAGATCGCGCCTGGGATATGGCCTTCCGAGCACTCGACTCGCTTGGCGTGCGCAAGCGATGAGCTCGGATGCCGCCCGCGCACGTCGAGGATGCGCACCTTTGGTTGATCCAGATTCGCCTCGAGCCAGCACCGCGGACGAGTGGCCGTGGCGGCAGTCCGAGTGTCATGTGCGTGCTCCTGGTTGAGGTGGATTGACACCGCAGACCCTAGGAGCGGGTGGTTGACCTCTTCTGACCGCGACCTTGCACCAACCTTGACGCACCAGCCCTCCACCCGAATTCAGATCTGCGAGCGGCTCGCGGTCGAGATCGCCAGTCAACCGGTCACGGAGTTCATTCCGAAGCGCCAGGGTCGCCTCCTGTTCACCTTTCTCGTGCTCAACCGTCACCGCAACTCGAGCAGGGAGGAACTGATCGACGCGCTCTGGGCAGACGACGTGCCCCCCGACGCCGACGGAGCGCTGAGCGGCGTCCTCTCGAGGCTTCGCCGCGCTGTGGGGCTCGACCGGGTGCAGGGGCGGGGCGAGATCAGGCTGCTCCTCCCCGCCGATGCCTGGATCGATTTCGAGGCGGCAGACGACGCGATCCACCGAGCTGAATCGGCGATCGCGCAGGGTCGCTGGGCGCGCGCGTGGGGCCCGTCCCTGGTCGCCCTCTTCACCGCTCGCCGGGGGCTCCTGCGCGGCGAGGATCTTCCCTGGATCGAACCGCACCGACGGCGGCTCGACGATATCCACTGCTCGGCGCTGGAGTGCTACACCGCCTCCGCGCTTGAGCTGGCAGCCGGCGAACTCCCTGTCGGCGAGCGCACCGCGCGCGAGCTCATCGAACACGCTCCGTATCGCGAGTCGAGCTATCGCCTGCTCATGGAAGTTCTTGCCGCACGAGGCAATTTCGCGGAAGCGCTGCGTGTGTATGAGGAGCTGCGCACGCTCCTTCGCGAGGAGCTCGGAGCGACGCCAAGCCCACCCATCCAGGCGCTCCACGTTCAGCTGCTCAAGCAGGCTGACGGGTCTGACCGCTCGGATCGCTAGCAGTACGTCACTGGGTCACGGACGCCGCGGTCGCTGACCGTCGGGCCGTCCGGCCGTCCGGTGGCCGTACCCTGTCGGACCACGTGCCGAGTCCCCTTGCAGAGACGCTGGCGGTCCTGCTCCTCGTTGCGACGCTGGGCTGCGCCATTGTCCGGCCCCGCGGATTGCCCGAGGCAGTTGTCGCGGTCCCAGCCGCCGGTCTGCTCCTGCTGCTCGGCGTCCTGCCATTGGATCAGGCCGGGACCGAGGCGGGAAGTCTGGCTCCCACCATCGGTTTCCTCGCCGCAGTGCTCGTCCTCGCCAACCTCTGCGATCGCTACGGTCTGTTCCAGGCCGCCGGCTCGTGGATGGCGGCCGGGTCGCGGGGCAGACCGGTTTCACTGCTGGCACTCGTCTTCGCCGCCGCGAGCATTGTCACCGCCGTGCTGAGCCTCGACGCTACCGTTGTCCTGCTGACACCGGTGGTATTCGCGACGGTCGCCCGGCTGCGTCTCCGGGCCAAACCGCACGTGTACGCGTGCACGCATCTCGCCAACTCCGCGTCGCTCCTTCTTCCGGTGTCGAACCTCACCAACCTGCTCGCCTTCGGTGCCAGCGGTCTGTCGTTCGCGCGCTTCGGCACGACCATGGCCCTCCCCTGGCTGGCGGCAATCGGGGTCGAGTGGCTGGTGCTGCGACGCTTCTTCGCCGGCGACCTCGTCGGCCGCGGCGAGCCGCACGCCGTGACCGCGCTGCCCGTGCCGGTGTTCGCGACAACGGTGGTGGCGCTGACGCTCATCGGCTTCTTCGTCACGTCGGCCTTCAATGTCAGCCCCGCATTCGCGGCACTCGGTGGCGCGCTCGTCCTCGCCGTGCCGGCGGTTGGACGCGGCCTGACCACCGTCCGGAATATCGTGCTGTCGATCGACGTTCCCTTCCTCGCCTTCGTGCTGGCACTCGGCCTCGTGGTCAAGGCGATCTCATTGCACGGGCTCGGCTCGGTGGTAACCCATCTGGTCCCGGGTGGCGCCGGGCTCGGCTCGCTGCTGGTCATCGCCGTCGTCGCAGCGGTTCTCGCCAACATCATCAACAACCTGCCGGCGGCGCTGCTCCTGCTTCCCGCGGTAGCGGGGGCGGGATCAGGACCGGTCCTGGCGGTGCTCATCGGCGTCAATACCGGTCCCAACCTCACCTATGTCCGGTCGCTCGCCACGTTGCTCTGGCGGCGCGTACTCGTCCGCCACGGCGAGGAGTTGCCGATCGCCGAATTCCTCCGTCTCGGGATCATCACCGTTCCGCCCGTGTTGATCACCGCGACGGTCGCCCTTTGGATTTCGCTGCGGTTGGTGGGTTAATGACGTCCATGCGAATCGTCGTCTGGGTTGTCGAGGGAACCTGGGAGGGCTGCGTCGACGCTGCCGTGCAGCACTTTCCCTCTGATTCGCGATTCGCACTCCTGCACGTCACCCCTTCGGATGTCACCGAAGCCGCCGACGCGGCGACCGTCGGCCTCTTCGGGCGCGGCTTCACCGGGCGCAGACCCGCCCGCAGCTACGACGACGTGGCCGATGACGAGGCGTCGCAACTGCTTGCCGCCGCCGCTGCTCGTCTCGGCCATACCGATGTCGAGCTGCTCAGCCGTCGTGGGCGCGTCGAGCGCGAGGTGGTGAGCGCCGTGGCTGACGGTGTCGATGTCCTGGTGGTGGCGCGCGACGGCGACCATTCGCGTCTCGGGCCGAAGAGCCTGGGGCACGCCACCCGATTCATCGTCGACCATGCGCCCTGCGCGGTGCTGTTGGTGTGGCCCGACGAGACGCCCAGCATCGAGTCGATACCCCCGCCGAAGCACGGGCCACCGCCACCCCACGGCCCGCTCCCGCACCACCGGCGTCACTAGCTCTCTAGGGGTCCGCGACAGCCCGAACCCACGCCTGAGCTCCGATCTGCATGGCGTCCCAGGGGCTGCCGAGGGGCGGTGTGTACGACAGATCGAGCTCGCTGAACGCCTCGACTGTCATCTCGTTGAAGATCGCCGCCGCCGCGACGTCGATGCGTTTCGCGACCTCCGCGTGGCGGTGGCCGAAGAGCTGCACGCCGAGGAGGCGGCCGGTCTGCCGATCGCCCGTCCACCGCATCGCGATCCGGTGCGAGCCGGGGTAATACGCCTTGTGGTCGTCGGCTTCTGCGGCGACGGTGACCGGGTCGAATCCGGCGCTCGACGCCTCATGATCGCGTAGCCCGGTGCGCGCCGCGGCCATGTCGAAGACCTTGACCACCTGGGTTCCAAGACTTCCGGCAAAGTCGCGACGACCTCCGACCGCGTTCTCGCCGGCGACGCGTCCCTGCTTGTGGGCCGTCGTTCCCAGCGGGATATACGTGGTGCCGAGCAGACGATGGTGAGTCACCACGCAGTCGCCGGCCGCGAACACATCCGGCAGGTTGGTTCGCATCGACCGGTCGACGTCGATCGCCCCTCGCAGGCCGAGTCTTGCGCCGGCAGCGGCGGCCAGGCCGACATCCGGGCGGACTCCGGCGAAGATGAGGACGACGTCGGCGTCCCGCCGATAGACCTGTCCATCGCTCGACGCACCTTCCACGCACAGCCCCGCCAACCGAGGCGGTTGGTTGCGCGTGAGGCGATGCACGGCGGTCCCGGTCACGACATCGACGCCGTGCGCCCGTAGCGTTGCCGCGACGTGGTGTCCCAGCTCGGGATCCACCGTCGGCAGCACCTCGGGAAGCTGCTCGACCTGGGTCACCTCGAGGCCGCGCAGGGTCAGGGCGTCAGCCATCTCGAGCCCGAGGTACCCGGCGCCGATGATCACCGCGGTGCGGGCGTCGGCGGCGGCGAGACTGTTCATGACCGCGAAGGTGTCGCCCATCGAATGGACCACGTGGACCCCGTCGCGGGGACCCAGGAGCTCGAAACCTTCGATCGGCGGGCGCACCGGGATTGCGCCGGTGCCGATCACCAGCGCGTCGTATTCGAGGGCGTTGGTGGCACCGTTGCCGTCGCGCGCGTGGACCTGGTGGGCGTCGACGTCGATCCGCTCCGCGGTCGTGCCCAGGCGGAGGCGCATGCCGGTCGCTTCGAGATCGGCCGCAGTGCGGTGGGCGAGGTGGCGCCAATCAGACACCTCGCCGGACACGTAGTACGGGATGCCGCAGATCGAGAAGTTCGGGTATTGGTCGGCGACAAGCACGCACACGTCGGCACCGGCGTCGAGCTCGCGGGCTCGCAGGGCTGCCGAGATTCCCGCGTCGCTGCCGCCGACCACCACGAGGCGCATCGCGCGCTTACGCGGCACCGCAGCAGCCGTCCGCGGCGGGCGCCGGATCGCCCAGCGGGGCATCGGCCAGCACCGTGTACACCTCCCAGCGTGTATCCGCTCCGGCGACCCAGACCTTGTCCTGCAGAGCATGGCAGCAGGTGACCCCGTCCTCGACCTCGGTCGAAAGCCCTTCGGCGGCGAGGCGACGGGTTGCGGTCACCACCTCGTCGGTCGTGTTCACCTCGACGCCGAGGTGGTTGAGCGTCCCGGCCTGTGCCGGGTTCTCGAACAGGACCAGCTTCAATGGCGGGTCTGCAACCGCGAAGTTGGCGTAGCCCGGGCGCCGCTTGGCGGGCTCGGTCTGAAAGAGCTTCGAATAGAACCCGACCGCTTCATCGAGATCGGTGACATTCAGCGCGAGTTGCACCCGTCCCATCTCAGCAGCGGCCGCAATCGCAGTCGCAGGTGCCGTCACAGTCGCAGTCGCAATCACAGTCCATGATGACCAGACCTCCTATCGATGACCTTCGATGAATGGAGCCCGATCCTAACGCGTTCCATCGAAGGCTGTCAATGGGTAGACTAGGACGATGCAGACTGGATTCAAGACGGTCGCGACCGATAGCGAGGTTCGACCCTTTCGCGACGAGGACTGGCCGGCGGTTCGCACGATCTACGCTCAGGGGATCACGACCGGGAATGCCACGTTCGAGACCGAGGTGCCGGCCTTCGACCGCTGGGCCGAGGCGCATCCGCCTCAATACCGCTTCGTGGCCATTCTCGGTGGCGACATCGTCGGTTGGGTGGCCGCCGCTCCCGTCTCGGATCGCTGTGCGTATGCGGGTGTGCTGGAACACAGCGTCTACGTGGACACGCGCGCTCGGGGCCGGGGGATCGGCCGCACGCTGCTCGAAACGCTCATTGCGCATGCAGATAGCGGCGGCGTCTGGACGATCCAGAGCGGGATCTTCCCCGAGAATCAGGCCAGCGTGAAGCTCCATCAGCGCTGCGGGTTTCGCGTCGTCGGTACCCGCGAGCGGCTTGGGCAGCTTCACGGAAGGTGGCGAGACGTTCTCTTGATGGAGCGGCGCAAGCCATGACTGCCACAGCGTCCGCGACCAAAACTGCCCTGGCACCATTACGCGTGAAGGGGTGCTGCCAGCCGGTGGCTCCTCCCCTCCCCGACGCCCGAGCTGACGAGCTCTCGGCGCTGTACAAGGCGCTCGGCGATCCAACCCGAATCCAGATACTCCACATCCTTTCGACCGCAAACGAGCCCGTCTGCGTCTGCGACTTCACCGCCGCGTTTGAACTGGGCCAGCCGACCATCAGCCACCACCTCGCCACACTTCGCGACGCTGGGATCGTGACCAGCTTCAAGCGCGGCATCTGGGCGTTCTACCGTCTCAATCCCGCGATGTCTGACTCGGCGCGCGCCGCAGTGGCGCTGGTCAGTTAGCACGCCGACCCGCCGCATCGACACCGCCTCCTTAACCGGCGCGCTGGTAGGGTGAGGACGTGGTCTCCCAGCAATCGAGCACGCTGACGGTCGACGGGCTCGTCAATCTCCGCGACCTTGGCGGGCTGCCAACCGAATCCGGGGCGACCACGCTGCGGGGCCGGCTCTTGCGCAGCGAATCGCCGCACACCCTCAGTGACTCGGGGCTTCGAGCGCTCCTCGATCTTGGTATCGGCGCGGTTGTCGACCTGCGTACGGCGTCAGAACGCGAGCACCGGCCGAGCCCGCTCCTCGACGCCGGTGTGCACACGTTGCACGCGCCCATCTTCACCGACGACGAGGACTATCCCGACCACCTCACCACCGCCGCCGAGGTCTATTGCTGGTGGCTCCGCGAGCGCCGGACCGGCGTCGCCGCCGCGATGACCGCGATCGCCGACGCTCCGTCGGCGCCGATCCTGGTGCACTGTCACGCCGGCAAGGATCGGACCGGGGTGATCATCGCGCTGGTGCTTCGCCTCGGCGGCGTCAGCGTCGACGCCATTGCCGACGACTATGCGATCAGCGGCGTGCAACTTGCCGAGATGCTTGCTCGCGACCGTATCAGCGCGCGGGAACGCGGGATGGACGAGGTGCGCGCCGAGCGGATCTTCACGGTGCGCCGCGAGGCGATGGTGCATACGATGGACTGCGTCGACTCGGAGCACGGTGGTGCCGTGTCGCTGCTGCGCGCCGCCGGCCTTGACGATGGGCGAGTCGAGCGGCTGTCGAACCTCCTGCTCAGCCCCGTCTGGCCGTAGAGCTCGCCGCGCGTCAGCTCGACGCGGCCGGGATGAACCCGGGGCACGCGCGCCCCGGAAAACCCGGCATCTGCCAGGCGCTGCCGAGGTCGATCTCGGTGTGGAACCCGGATGTCACCGAGATCTGGTCGTTCGCGATTCGGTCGCCGGTGCATCCCTCAGCGGAGACGGCGTAGCGCCCCGCTGGAAGCACGATCTTCAGCGTGGTGGCGGGTCCCCGCCAGTCGTCGTGGCCGGCGGCGCTGCCATCCGACGCACGCGTCAGAAACACCCGGCAGCCCTCGGCCCCGGTGGGGCACGACGGGACTGTGACCGCCACCCCAGTCCAACCCGACGTGCCCGCTCTCGGCCACACCGCGATCACGAGGACGACGGCAGCCGCAAGGATGCACACCGCGAGGGCAGCGCCACAGCGCGTGCGGACGAGCCCGGCCGGCCCCTGGATCACGAAACCCGCGTATGGCGCCGCGTCACTGCGTGATGATCACCGGCGTACCGAGCGGCGTCCACTGATAGGCCCAGCGCATCACCGGCGTCGGGATATGGACGCATCCATGGCTCGCGACGTAGCTGTTCTCGCTCCCGGGGCCGAACATCGACGACGGCTCCCACGATGCATCGTGGAGGAAGTACCCGCCGACATCGAATTCCATCACCCAGGTCACCGTCCCCGTCGGATACCAGAACGGGGACCCGTGGGGCCACGGCGACACCATCGTGAACGGCGATGTCTTGTAGAAGACGTGGAAAGTGCCCGTCGGCGTGCGCAGGAAGGGACGGCCGGTGGTGATCGGCGTGGCCCGGACGACGCAGCCGTTGTCGTAGAAAACGGCTTCCTGGAGCGTCAGGTTGAGGGTGATCGCCTTGCCCGAGGGTACAGAGTGCCCGCACTGGTCGGCACTGAGCGCGCCCGCGACCGCCGTCTGCAAGGCGACGATCTGCACTGCGACCGTATTGAGCTGTGTTGAGTCTCGGGCAGCGCGGAACGTCACCGCGATGCTGTTGTACCGCGCCAGGAAGCTCGCCGCGTTGGGAGTCCGTTCGGCGGCTGCCTGGTCGACGCTGTACAGGAGCGGAGGCAGTCCGGCGGCGACGTTGTGATTGAGGCCAAGCAGCGCATGCAGACCCTGCACCGCCGAGATCAGCGTGCGAACGGTGGTCGCCGCGTCGGCATGCGTGGACACCTCTGTTCGCAGCGTCGTGATCAGCGTCGGAACCTGACCCGGGTCCAGCTTCTCGCGGTGCGCCTTGGTCACCGCCGAGTTGGCCTGCGAGATCAGGCCGTTCAGCCCACCATACGTGCCGACCTCCGCGTTGAGCTGGCTCAGGAGGGCGTCGTCACGTGCAAGGGTGATGTCGCCGGTCCACAGGCTGATCAGCCGCTCGACGGCCACCGGCGTCGCGGCGTCGGCGAGCTGCTGGTTCCACGCAGCCTCGGCGCCGGCCGCAGCGGCAGGGACGTACGGCGACAATTGCGCCGCCATCTGCTCCCAGCTGGTGAAGACGCCTGCCGCTCGACCGCGTGCGGCGTCCAGCGCCGCCGTCCAGTCACGCGCGGTTTTCGTCCCCAGGCTGTCGAGAAGGCTCTGGCCGGTGCCGAACCACCAGAGCGGGGCCCAGGCGGGGGTTTTCGAATACTCCGAGGCGGCGAGCTGGCTCCGGAGCGGCTCGAGACCGGCCGCCGGCTCGCCATTTGCGGAGTCAGCGCGCCATCGCTGCTCCAGGGCAGCAGCCTGACGCGCGAACGACGCCTGGCGTCCGCCGGCAACCGCGGTCACGGCAATACCGGAGGCGATCAGCCCGATGCCGAGCCCCGCTGCAACGATCGGGAGTGCGCGCATCTGTGCGCCATGCTACCGGACCCCCCACGCTCAACGAGGCCTCGGTCACGCTCCGGATCTGGAACCGTTACATGAAGTCGCGGCGGCTGGGCTCGAGCCGTTTGGTCTTCAGCGCGTACCGCTGAAGACCCTCCGCAGGCAACGCTCGCCTACTGGAACCAGCCGGCGACGTCGAGGGCCGCTTCGATGGTGCCCACCGCGTTGAACAGCGCAACGTTGCCGTTGTCCGCTCCCGTGGTCGCAATGCCGACGATCGCGAGGTTGGCGATCACCTCACCCGCGCTCGGGTTGAGGTCGGACGCGGTGGGCCTCGATGCATCGCTCGGATACAGCGTGAAATATGTAGCGGCCGACCCAGCGATACCCGTGAGGTTCGCTACCACGGCGACCGGCTGCGCCGATCCCCCCTCCGCCGGCACCACGAGGACGCCGGCTACACCGACCTGCTGGATATCGCTCGACGTGAGCGTGTCACCGTCGCATTCGGTGCCGAAACCCGAGCGCGTGTCGCAAATCCGGGTGGGCTGGACCGAGTAGAAATGCGCACCCGCTGGTGCGCTCGCCGTCCCGAACCAGCCGTTGACGTCGATGATGAAGTTGATGCTCCCCGCTGCCGAGTAGAGGCAGATGTCCTGGTTCGGCCCCAGGCTCGAGATCACGCGGTTGGGCAGGCTGATCCCCGGCGTCGGGTTCAGGTTCGAGAAGCTGGGTGCCGTGCTCGGGCAGGCATCGCTCCCGTTGGGCACCGCCACCGAGAGATACGTGCGCGCCGTTCCGGCGGTCGCGGTGAGGTTGAACACCGCCGCCCCCGCGGTCCCGTTGGTGGGGATGTCCGGTGTGGTTGGGGGGACGCCGCCCGGGAGGCCGGAGAGAACGACATGACGCCAGACGCCACCCGCCAGTGGCGCGCGCGTCGATCCGGTGGCCTCCGCACAGACCCACGGGTTGCCGGTGCCCCCTCGGGAGTCACAGATCCGCAGCGGCGGAATGCTGTGGAACCCACCCGCCGAGGCTCCGGTGGGCGCGGCGAAGTATCCCTCGACGTCGACGATCACGTCCGCGCTGCCGACGGCGTTGAACAGGCTGATCGCGCCACCGCTGCTCAGCTGCACGATCGCCAGATTGGCCTCGACGCTGCTGCCGGCAAGGTTGATGTTCGAGGCCCGCGGCACCGATCCGCCTGCCGGGTATGCGGTGACGTAGGTGGGGCTTCCGCCGCGGTTGATCGCTGTGATGTTCGCCACCACCGCCAGCGCGCCGGAGGGAACGTGCGCGCCGGTGATCTGCGCCGTGATGGTTTCATGGCCGGGTCCGAGGGTGCCGTTTCCGCCGCTGTCGCACTGATTGGTGGCGATCCCGGGCGCGGGCGGTCGTGTGTCGCAGATGCGGACCGGGTTGATTGCCGTGTACGCACCGGGCGCAACGAATGTGTACTCATCCGCGGCACTCGCAGGACTCGTGCCGCCGGGCGTCACCACGTTGATATCGACCGTTCCCGCACCAACAGTCGTGGGCGTGTAGACCTGGATCTGCGTTGGACTGATGACCGTGAAGCACCCGGCGCTCGAGCCCGAGCAGGGATACGTGTTGGTCGAGGGGATGTCAGTCAGATTGAACATGACGTCGGACGCGGTGAAGCCGGTTCCAGCGAACGCGTTGCCCGTTACGGTGACCAGAGCGCTGCCGCCGACCGCTCCGTGATTCGGCGTGACCGCGCTGACGACGGGCGATGGGAATGCGCTGCCGGATCCGAACGCGTAGAGATTGCCGCTGCCCCCGTCGGCAATGAAAAATTGACCCGTCGACACCGCGGCCGACGAGTAGATCAGGCCACCGGTCGCGTACGTGAACTCGGTCGCGCCAGTTTGCAGATTGAACACGTCAACGTTCCCGGCGTAGTCACCGACGAAGATCACCTGGTCGCCTAGCGGGCCGGACACCGCGGGCGACGAGATCACCCCCGAGGTCGCCGCCGTCGTGCCTGGATGTAGTCCAGTGGTCCAGTTTGGGTTGACCGCTCCCGTTGCCGCATTCAGCGAGAAAACACCGGTGCCGTAACCGGCGTAGATGTAGCCACCCACGAGAGCTGCGCCGGACTGGGCAGGGTTGCCGGCGCCGCTGCTGAACGACCTGAGGTAGAAGTTCCAGATCTGTGCTCCGGTCTTCAGATCGAGCGCATAGGTGTACGCATCCTTGCCCGTGTCGTAGACGACGCCGTCCACAAACGTCGGCGATCCGGCTGCGCCAATAAGGCCTGGGGCGGCGATGGTCGGGGGTGCCCCCACGTCCGAGTCGGTGCCGACGACCGTCTGGAACCGCCACAGCACGAGGCCAGTCTTGGCGTCGAGTTCATAGATCGCATCGTCGGGGTCCGTCGAGCCGACGACGACGACGGGCAGGCCGCTCGCGAGTGTTGTGTAGGCCGGGCTCGAATACACGCCCGACGAACCGGTCTGACTGCCCGGCGGGCTGCCGAAGGCGTCGTACATCCACTTCGTGGCGCACGCCGTGCCGGCCGTATTGCCGACGCCATACATCGCCCACAGGTGTCCCCCGTCGCTGAGAACGCCGCTCGGACCGCTGTCGCCGAAGTACACGACATCGCCGTGTCCGTCGGGATTTCCGACTACCGCGGAGGTGGCGATGACGCCGCCGACGGACACCGATTCGCAGATCAGCGCGCCCGTCGTTGCATTGATTGCGTACTCATGGTAGTCACCGTCACCGAAGTAGACCGTGTTGTTCGATACCGTCGGCGACGGTTCTATCTCTTTGGAAAGGCCGGCGATCTTGACGGTCTGGTATTGCCATACAAGGGCGCCCGTAGTCGCATTGAAGGCATCCATGTCGCCGTTCTGGTTGCCGACATAGACCAGCGATATGCCCAGGGTCGGATTGAAGACGACTGACGGCGAGCTGTAGGCCTTCGTGTAACCGGTGTTGACCGACCAGTGGAGTCTGTAGGAGGTCGACGCGCTCAGCAGCGTCTCCGTTGAGACGCTCGTGTGGTTTGGGTCGTGCATGTGCTCGGGCCAGTCCTGGAATCCGGCCGGGATCGTGTGGACGGCAGGCGCCTTGGCCGACGCGGCGGCGGCGGATGACACCGCAGCCGCAGTAACCATGGCGGCAACCGACAGCAGAGCGCTCCCGGCGCGCACGAAGCTTCTCGTCTTCCTGGTCATTAGCCCACTCCACTCACGGCACGCGCCGGGCCGGTCGCCCGTGCATGTGAACCTAGGATGGCATAGTCCGGCGGGTTTTGGGCGGATCAAAGCCAGGGAAAAGAGGGACAAGGACGATTTTGGGCTTGCGGGTGGATCCAATCCTGGAGCGCGGGGCAGTGACATAGTTAGCCGATGGTGGCAGGCATCTTGGGTGGTTCTGGCACCCACGTCGTCCAGATCATCATCGCCATCGTGGTGGCGGCTGCGCTCATCGGCTACTTCCTGTTGCGCGCCGGGGGTCGAGGCGTCGGCGGTAACGTCCGCGCCGTTTCAGCGGCTGTCAGCCAACGTGACCGCGATGACGGCCCCCATGAGGAGGCGACTGGCGATGCGACAGTCAGGTTGGTTCGTACGTGGAGTGGGATCGGTATAGGTGCGCAGAATGAGGATTGGAACATCGCGATCGACGGCATCGTGGTGGGGTCGATCGCCAACAAGGAGACAGTCGAGGTGGCCGTAGCCCCCGGGCATCACACTCTGCGTCTCGGGTCCGGCAGGCACCGCAGCGCGGAGCGTCCGTTCGACGTCGCGCAGGGCGAGGTCGTCGGCTTCAGTTGCTACGGTCCGCGGTTCTGGCCACTGCTCCTGGCAGCACTCGTCAAGAACGATCTCTGGATCACGCTGCGCCGAGAGTGAGCCCGGAGCTGTTCGGTGGGAAGATGGACGCCATCAGTCCAGCCAATGCGCCTCCCGGGGGCACCAATGGCGAGCGTAACCATCTCAGCGTCGTACGGAGCCCGGGGCGAACGCATCGCCCAGGCCGTGGCTGAGCGTCTGGGATTGGCTTTTCTCGATCGAGCGATTCCGCTGCGGGTGGCTCGCCAACTCCAACTTCCCGAGGAGTCGGCCGAGAGCAGCGACGAACGTGCCCCTACTCGATGGGATCGGGTTGCCAACGCACTCTCCGCGGCCGGGTCAGTGACGACCGCGACAGGAGTATCTCAAGTGCCCATTCAGGATGCCGACGCATTTCGGAGGGCTACCGAGAGCATCCTCCAGAGGGTCGCCGACACCACCGGCGCGGTGTTTCTTGGTCGCGCCGGCATGGTCGTCCTCCGCGGCCGCGCCGACGTGCTCTGCGTGCGTCTCGATGGGCCAGTCGAAGCGCGGATCGCGCAGGCGGTCGCCGACGGTGTCGATCCGGCTGTCGCCAGCGACGCTCAGCGGGATGTCGACGGGGCGCGGAATGACTATGCGAGCTTCTTCTACCGGCAACGGCAGGACGACGCACGGCTCTACCACCTGATCATTGACAGCACCGCGCTGCCTGTTGACGCGTGCGTCGACATCATCGTCACGGCTGCTCGAGCACATCTTGGCGATCGAGGCGCTCCGATGACCCCGACGGTGGGCCCGTGATTCCTCAGGTCCCTGTGGTCGCGATGATCGTCGCCGACGGGCGGGTCACCACCGCGACCGGTACGGGCACGAGGGTGCATCGGGCCGCACCCGCTTTCAGCCAGGACTCGGCGCGCGGCAACGCGCAGCCGTGCGTCTGGTGGTGCCGTTTTCGTGAAGACCATCGACCCCAGCGTGCCGCGGCCGTCAGAGAACACGCTGGCACCTATCGGTAAGTTTCCTGGGAGTCGACGCGGTCCGATCGCGACCCGTCTCGCGCGCCTGTCTCTGGACTAGGGCCACCGAAGAACGTGGATTCGCTCGGGGCGTCCTGGCGACCCGATCGCGACAGTTCAGTCGGTTCAGCTCCGCCGCCGAAGAATGGTCGGTACTGCGATCCCGATGATCAGCGCGCCAATGAGGAGTCCCACCATCACATCCTTGCCGATGTTCGCGAGCAACCCGGCATCACCCTGCGGGCTACCCGTGTTGGTGGCGCAGTCGCCGAAGGTTAGATAGGTCTCGTAGACGCCGCGGACGAAGTCGGTTCGATACTCGCTGCCGTCCAGGATCGAGTTTGCCACGCTCATCTGCCACGTCGCATCGTGCGGCGCGGGGCGTTGCAGGTACGCCGAGTCCTCCGCTGTCAGTCCCGGTCGCGCAAGGAGCACCTCGATGGTGCGCGCCACAAAGCCGGCGTCAGATCCGCTCGCGTCCGCGTAATACTCTGAGGTGGCGAGAAGCGTTTCGAGAAGCGTTTCGTCCGGTGTCTGTACCGACGGGACGCCGCCGCCGAGCACTCCTTCCCCCGTGATCGTTTCAGAAAGGTACGGGGCGCGCAGCAACAACTGCTGATAGTCGAGCGAGATGACTCGGTCTCGGTAAGCGAGAGCGTTGATCATGGCCGTGGCGAAGGCCGAGTGACCGCTGGCATCGTTCGTGTACCGATTCAGCGCGGCGATGTACTCGGCATTGGTTGGCGAACGACCGAGAAGATCCTCGTACACACCCCCGATCAAGCCGGTCTGCGTACTCTGGTGGTTCTGGTAATACTGCGGACTGCCGAGCACGCCGGCGATGATCCCCTCCTCGGTGGAACCACTCGTCAGCGAGGTGAGTGCCGTCGCGAGATCGTCAGGCGTTGGCGTCTGGACGGCACCGTTGGTGCATTCCTGTGCCGCGAGCTCGCGGCAGGTTGGGTGCAAGTAGTTGTTGAAGAACGACGTGATCTCAGCGCTGCGGAACGCCGAGCTCGAGAGCACTGCATCAGCGGCTGCGAGTCGTGTCGGAGGGTCACCTTGCGCGATCTCGGTGCTGCTCACCGCATTGCTGGCAAGCTCGGCCGAGCTCGGAGATCGGCTCAACAGGTCCGAGTACAACTTCGAGATGAAGCCGGTCGGCGAATCTCCCGCAGCCGCGTAGAAGTCGGACGCGCCAGCGATTGCCGCGACCATTGTTGTTCCAAGGGTGCCGGTGGTGGAACCGGAGCCGGGCAGCCGGTTGACCCACGTGGCCAGCTCGGCACTGTCGGGATAACGGTTCAGGAGCGTGTGAAACGCATTGTCCACGCGAATTGCCCGCGCCTCCGGGCCGAGCACGATCTCCTGTGCGAGCTCGCTTCGCCCGGCGTCGTCGCCGCTCGCAAGGGTCGCGAGGCCGCTCGCGACCTCTATGGGCGTTGGATCGCGCCGCAGCACGTCGTCGTAGAGCCGTTTCACGAAGCCGAGCGGGATGGAGCCGGCGTCCGCGTAGTACTCCTTGGAGGCGAGCAGGTCGATCTGGATGGATGTGCCGTCCGCACCCGCAGCAAGCTGCGATGTGTAGGCGGCGAGTTCGCCTTGCGTGGGACGGCGTCCGTAGCCGCCCGAGCACGCAGCCCCTCCCTCGGGTGGCCCACCGCCTGACTCACTCGGGCCCGGGCCGACGATGAACGGAGGCGGGGTTGGCAGTGGTGGCGGCAGGGGCGGTGGGATCGATCCCTTGGACGAGGATGAAGGCGCGGTGGGCTGGTTCGACGTTCCCGTTGCAGTTGGGCCCGACGTCGCGGGAGGGCTGGGGGAACCCATGCCTGTCGGTGTGGGAGCTGGGCTGCCGGTGATCGTCGGGGTCGGCTGCGGGGTGAAGGTTGGGGTTGGGGTTGGGGTTGGAGTTGGGGTTGGGGTTGGGGTCGGGGTCGGGTACGGCGTGGGCGTTGGTGTGGGTGGCGCAGTCGGTGTTGGTATCGGCGTTGGCGGGGGTGTGGGTATGGGCGTTGGCGTCGGGGTGGGCGTGGGCGCAGGGGTCGGCGTGGGTATCGGCGTGACGGTGAACGAGCCGCCGTCGGTTGCCGAGCTTCCCGTGACCGGACAGATTTGCGTGGTGTCGTCGCAAAGCAAAGCGGTCACGCCGATCGGGCCCGGGTTCGCGTCACTCGGGACGACGCCGGAGACGATGCCCGAGCAACTGGTAGGATCGGCGACCCCAGGTGGCATGGTTGTGGCGCCCGGATCGCCCCAGGCGGCGTCGATCTGGACTGCGTCGATGATCGCGACCCCGCAGTCCGGTTGATCCCAGGTGTAGTCGTAGATGACCGCGGTGCCGGGAGGTCCCGAGCTCGCGCTGGCACCGTCGAGCGAGAGCTTCGGTGACGTCTGCGCCGCCACTGGCCTCGCGGTCGCCGGCGGCACCACAAGCGCGCAGACCACGACGAAGATCGCGAGGCCCGCCCCCTTGCGCATGGGCCGAGTCTAATCGACCGCGGGGGGGCAGCTGGACGCGACCGAAGGGCCGTAGGGTGCCTTCGTCACTGACGATCTGGGGCAACTGAGCTCGCTCGCTTTAGCTGTGCGCTGATCACTGAAGCGCTGTTCAACTACCCAGGGATTGGCCACATCTTCTGGAACGCGACACTGAGCACCGACCATCCAATCATTCTCGGCGTCATCGTCGTCGGCGAGTTCCCGACCGTTCTCGGTTCGCTCACGGCCAGTGTCATGTACGTGGTGGTTTCGCGTCATACAAAAGCCCTTGCACAGCAAGGCACATTGCCTGATGCTTCGTTGATGGTCGGGGCGACTGGACTCGAACCAGCGACCCCCTGCTCTCAAGTTGAGTGAACCCCTAAGCCGGCGGGCCCCACCGCGATGGAGATCCACCGCCTTCCCGCTCGTCTCATGGGTGTCCTAGACACACTTTCATGGGCGATGGTGACTTCGCCGGCTACGCCGACATGACTCGGACGATTCCAGACACCCACGATCGATCGCTGTGTCGCGTGCGATGGGATCCGGCTGATCGCGTTGACGTTCCCCGGTGTCCGGCGCGCGAGGCCCGCCCCTGCACCAAATGCGTCACATGCCGGACCCGCTACATTTGCCACCTACACCCTAGGGCGCGACACCCGGGCATGGTCCACGATCGAATCAAGCTTTGCGCCGATTGTGGGCGCTTTAGTTCGTACGGCGATGCTTCCTGCCGCTGCGACGACGGACGGTTCCGCCGCCGGGTTGTTCGAAGAGCCACTGCCCGGCTCGCTCGGGCGTGCGGCGCGCATTCAGGAGCGTCGACGCGGAGGGCTGGGAGCTACTCAGCCCTTGCGCGTAAGTCGAACTCCATACCAGGAGACGGCGACGAAGATGATCACCACCGCGACCTCGTAGACAGCGATTTCCATGACGCCGAACTCTCTTCTTTTCGATTCTCATGGCCCTCATAGTTCGCCGTGAGACTCCTCGGACCCGGGCCCAAACTCACCTACTTACCGCCGGCGAGAGAAGCACTTGCTGACTGAGCCGCGACGGGCGTACCCTTCGATACCCCGGATCTGGGCTGATCCTTTACCGGAGGATCAGCCGAGTCAGCTGCCGCTGATACCCGGAGGACACTGGAAACCGCGGGGAGGGTCTGAGGTATGGGGAGGCGCTACCGCCGCCGCCACCAGGGCGGACGATTGACGGCCATTCTCCTCAGCGGTCTGCTCTGCTTCGTTGTGGCGGGTAGCCTGCCCGCTCAAGGGGCGGGTTCGGGAGTCAGCGTGACATCGTTCGGTGCTGCATCCGGCCCGGCGCTCTCGGTCTCGTCGTTTGGGGCGGCCAACAGCACGCTGAGCCTGACCCAGCAAGCAATCCCGATCACGGCCACCGTCACCGGCGATCTGCTCGTCGCGACCATCCGCACCCGCACCACCAGCGGCGCGCCGGCCGCGGTCAGCGCCGTCACCGATTCGGCGAACAACAAGTGGCTTCCGGCGGTGCAGTTCCCCTCGGGCAGCCAGAATGATGAGGAGATCTGGTATGCGCCAGGGGCTGCTGGCCTCAGCACGTCGGGAGCCGTCACCGTCACGGTGAGCGCCAGCGCTGCGATCGCCGTCACCGTGCTGGACGTCGCCGGCACCTCCTCGGCGTCGCTCGACGTGATCGCCCACAACTCGGGTAGCAGCACCGGCGCTTCGACGGGAACCACGCCAACAACCGCGACCGCATACGAGCTCGCCGTTGCCGACATCGGCTGGAGCGCCGCGGTCACCACGAGTTCGCCGACCGCCGGATACGCCCCGACCGCCCTGGAGCAGTCCTCGGTGAGCGGCGACAAGGCCGGGGAGCAAGCGGCTTGGCAGGAGCTCGCCACCACCGGGACGGAGACCTATGCGGTCACCCTGAGCGGTTCCTACGCCTGGACGGGAGCGATCGCGATCTTTGAGATCGGAGCGTCGGGCACCCCGAGCCCCACACCGAGCCCGACCCCGACGGGCACCCCGACCCCAAGCCCATCGACGACACCCAGCCCCACCCCCTCAGCGACGCCTCCGCACATCATGGTGATCGTGGAGGAGAACCAGGAGTACGGCAGCATCATCGGCAACACCAACGGCGCTCCGTACATCAACGGCCTGGCGAGCACCAACACCGTGGCCACCAACTGGTACGCGGTCGAGCACAACAGTCCCACCGACTACATGGACCTTATCTCGGGGTCCGACCAGGGATACGCCGGGACGACGAAGAAGAGCCCGCCCTTTTCCGGCACGACCCTGGTGGACGAGCTGGATGCCGCCAGGATTCCCTGGCAGGCATACATGGAGACAATGCCCTCCGCCTGCTACACGGGAAATCCCACCTCGACCGGGCTCTACGTGCCCAAGCACAACCCCTTCCACTTTTTCAGCAATTACAAGAACTGGTGCGGCAACCTCACCTTGCAGGGAGTCGTGCCCTACCCTGGCGCCAGCTCGGTGGTCAGCGCGCTGGATAGCAGCAACGCTCCCGACTTCACCTGGATAACGCCCAACGAGTGCGATGACATGGAGGGCGACACGGTGAGCGGCAGCCCGTGCCGAGGCGAAAGTACCGCGCAACTGATCACGGCTGGCGATACCTGGCTGAAGAATAACCTCGGGCCCATCCTCAGCTCCACATGGTTCCAGGACAACGGCGTCGTGATCCTCACCTGGGACGAGGGCACGAGCAGCGCCGGATTGGCGGGGGCCAGCCCGCCAGATGACGGCGGCTGCACGGCGCCCCACGTGCCCGAGTGCGGAGGCCACATCGCCACCCTGGTGATCGCCTCCAAGTCCGCCGGGAGCTTCAGCGCCGGCGGAGACCACTTTGGGGCCCTGCGCGGAATCGAGGAGGCCTACGGGGTCGGCCTGCTGGGGCACTCGGGCGGCACGAACGACGGCGATCTAGAACCGGCCTTCGGCCTGCAGTCGCCGACGCCAACCCCGAGCCCGACGCCCACTCCGACGCCTACGCCCACGCCGACACCGACACCCACGCCGACACCGACACCCACGCCCACGCCTACGC
>JBAPWO010000127.1:0-2997 GCA_049283735.1 Candidatus Dormiibacterota bacterium | reverse complement strand
CGCATGGTCGGAATCCAACCTGTCACGATCGGCTCGAGGGTGGCCGCGTGGGCGGCCCGGGAACAGAGGTCATGGCATGGCGAAGTACATGGTCGAGGCGTCCTACACGATCGACGGTGTCAAGGGCCTCTTCAAGGACGGCGGCACGGGACGCCGGGCGGCGATCGGCAAAGCGGTCGAAGGGTTGGGCGGCTCGGTGGAGTGCTTCTATTTCGTGTTCGGCGAGGACGACGTCATCGTCATCGTCGATCTTCCGGACAACGCCAGCGTGGCAGCCCTCAGCCTGGGTGTGAGCGCCGCCGGGGGAGCGAGCTGCTCGGTGCGCGTGCTGCTCACGCCCGAGGAGATCGACGGCGCGGTGAAGAAGACTGTCGGATACCGTGCGCCTGGCGGCTGAGCCGTCGGAACGGCGGGTTCGGCGATCATGGGTCGCCGACGCACGAGGCAACTGAGGCAGCTAGGAGGAGGACCACGATGACGCTATCGCTCGGGGACACGGCGCCCGACTTCGAGGCGGAGACCACCCAGGGAAGGATCAAGTTCCACGACTGGCTCGGCGACTCCTGGGCGGTGCTGTTCTCGCACCCCAAGGACTTCACCCCCGTCTGCACGACCGAGCTCGGCTACATGGCCAAGATCCAGCCCGAGTTCGATCGGCGCGGCGTCAAGATCATCGGACTGTCCGTCGACCCCATCGACAAGCACGAGAAGTGGGCCGACGACATCGAGGAGACCCAGGGCGCGCGGCCCACCTACCCGATCATCGGCGACGCCGATTTCAACGTCTCGAAGCTCTACGGGATGCTGCCCGCCAGCACCTCTGGTGACCCGGCCCAGCGCACCCCGGCTGACAACCAGACTGTCCGCAACGTCTTCGTGATCGGTCCGGACAAGAAGGTGAAGCTGATCCTCGTCTACCCGATGACCACCGGGCGCAACTTCGACGAGGTCCTGCGCGTGATCGACTCGCTGCAGCTGACGGCCAAGCATCGCGTCTCGACGCCGGTCAATTGGAAGCAGGGCGACGACGTGATCATCGCCGGCTCGGTGTCGGACGACGAGGCCAAGCAGATCTTCCCCGGGTACAAGTCGCCGAAGCCCTACATCCGCATCACCCCGCAGCCGCAGTAGGCGCGCCAGGCGTGCACACCGGGCGTTGGTGAGCGCGGCGAAGGCCGAGTACAGTGCGCTGGTGACGGAGTTCCCGAGTCCCACGGATCTGACGTTCAACCGTGGACTGATCGCCGATCCTGCCGCCTTTGCCAGCGATGCCAACGCCGCCTCCTGGCTGTACCTGTGCGGCGAGGAGTTCGCCGCGATGGATGGGGGCATGTTGTACGCCGACGTCGAAGCGGCGGTCGCCGAGTCGGTCAACGTCGTGTCCGATCCGCCCCGTGTGCTCGACATGGACCTGGCTCGACAGCACGTCGCGGCGCTCGACCGCTTGCCGCGGCCGACGCTGGTGACATGTCGCATGGGCCCTCGCTCCTCGGCGGTGGTCTACCTCTATGCCGGCCTCAAAGCCGGAGCCACGGCCGATGAGGTGTTCGCCCGGGCGGAGGCCGATGACGCGCCCTTCTGCCGCTCCGACGATCTCAGGGCGTGGGTCGAGCAGGCCCTCGCGGAGCTTTCCTGAGCGGGAGGGCCGGGCGGCCGGCTGCTCAACGAGCGCGGATCGCCACGATCAGCTCGTGTCCGGTGCGGCCCTCAGGAATGAAGCGCCGGGTGACAATGGCGAATCCGGCGGCGTCCAACCACTGAGCGTAGGTGGCGGCGTCAGCCTGGCTCCAGTACATCCTGGCGCCGTGCCAGTTGTCCTCGGTGCCTGTCCAGGCGGTATGACCGACGGTCACCAGCAACTGTCCGCCGGGTCGCAGCCAGCCGCCGATCCGCTCGATCAGGCGCGGCTGCTGTGAGACGGGAACGTGTATCAGCGCGAAGAGCGAGACCACGGCGGCGAAGGTCGCCGGTGGGAAGTCGAGTTGCGTCATGTCGGCTCGATGGAAGGTGGCGCGAGGCACCAGACGGCGGGCGCGCTCGACCTGGACGTCGGAGATGTCGACTCCTGTGACCTCGAAACGCTCGCTCAACACCTGGCTGGCGGGGATGCCATTTCCACAACCGAGGTCGAGCACGGGATCGCCGTCGCTGAGTCTGGCGGCGAGGTCGTCGATCCAGGCCGAGTAGTTGGTCCCGGTCGCGACGGCGTCTCCGCGGTAGGCGTGCGAGATCTGGTTGTAGCTCGCGCGCACGAGGCGCTTGGCCGCGTCGTCGTCCATGACTGACCAGCATGGACCGAGGCAGGTTGTCCTGTCCGTGTCGGCGGCGATGGGTATTGCTTCGGCGGTGTTCCGGTGCACCGCTGCATTGTCCGTCGGGTGTCCGTGTCACAGTGCGGTAACACCTTGCTGGATAAGGGTTATCGACTTGTTTTACGAACGTCTGTTCGCTATGCTCTGTGGCATGGTTATCGCTCTCACGGCACCGGATCTCGACGAGCTCAGCAGCGTTGTGGCGCGATACTGCGACCGTCCATCTGAGTCCTGCGCGGAGGGCGAGCTGACCGACCTCCTCTGCCGGAAGCGCGCGCTCATCAACCGCCTCGAGCTCGACTTCGCCCGGGAGGCAGCCCGCTTCGCCGCCATCCACGACGAGAACGAGCATGGCAATCCCAGCCCCATATCGTGGATGCGCGAACACTGCCGCATGACCAGCAGCGCGGCCATGGCGGCGATCTGCGTCGGCGATCAGGCGGCGCGGCTGGAGCGCAGCACCGCGGCGCTGGCGGAGGGACGGCTTGGCTTCGCGCATCTGAGCCTGATGGCCAGCACCGCCAGCGCCATCGAGCAGTCTCCCTCCGCCACCGCGCGGTTCGATGAGGCCGCCCTGCTCGCTCAGGCACAAGCCGTGCAGGTGGTCCGCTTTCGCGAGATCTGCGCCCACCTCCGCCACGAGGCCGATCGGGATGCCTTCCTCGCCGCCCAACTCGAACAGCGC
>JBAPWO010000126.1:0-6386 GCA_049283735.1 Candidatus Dormiibacterota bacterium | reverse complement strand
ACGCCACGCCGATTCCATTTCCGGAGGGTTGAAAGCCTCGATCCAGGGAGCGAAAATCGGCCGCCGCCTACAACGGCACCTCGAGAGACCGCCTGAACCCTGCCAAGAGTGCGTCTACGAGTTCCTCGCGACTCATGTGGCGGCCGAGCAGCTCGCGCA
Organism: Candidatus Dormiibacterota bacterium; assembly: GCA_049283735.1. Taxonomy (GTDB): domain Bacteria; phylum Chloroflexota; class Dormibacteria; order Aeolococcales; family Aeolococcaceae; genus Palsa-851. Next base: position 6,227 of record JBAPWO010000126.1, on the reverse strand, counting down.
CGCCTATCCCCACCGGTGGCACGGGGTTCGTCCCGCCGGCACGCAGATACGCGGCAGCGCGCGGCGAATCCAACAACACCGAGCCGTGCTGGAGCAACGCGCCCGCGCGCCTCGCCTGGGCACTGCCGACCAGCTTGCGGCCGCGATCGTCGAGCAGCTCGTGGGCTGCGGGCCGCGCGAAGCAGTCCGCGACAGCCGCGACCTCGCGAGCGTCGCGTCGCAGGTTGGCAGGCATCGCGCGCGGCGTGGTGCGCACGCCGAGCGTCGCGAGACCCGCGGCGACCGCCGCGTGGATCCGGGCACAGGATTCGAGCACCCGGCCGCCGAAGACGGGGTCGTCCGATCGACACACCACCGAGTAGGTGACCTCCTGGTCGTGGAGCACAGCGCGGCCGCCGCTCGGACGGCGCACCACGTCGACGCCGTCGCGAGCGCAGGCCTCGAGATCCACGTCGTCGAGCGGCTGCATCCGGCCGAGGCTCAGACACGCCGGGTCGAAGCCGTAGAGACGCACCGCGCCGGGGATCTCGCCACGAGCGCAGGCGTCGAGCAGCGCGCGGTCGCGAGCCATGTTCACCTCGCCCGGCGCGGGAGCGTCAATGACGAACTCGATGCGTGTGTCGGTCACGGCGGGGGGAACACGGGGGGGTCCCCCGGTGTGTCAGACATTGAATCGAACGTGAATGACGTCGCCGTCGCGCATCACATAGTCGCGGCCCTCGAGCCGCTGCTTGCCGCGTTCGCGCAGCACGGCGTAGGATCCAGCGTCGAGCAGCTCGTCGGCGCCGGTCACCTCGGCGCGGATGAAACCGCGCGCGATGTCGGTGTGGATGCTCGCCGCGGCGTCGAGGGCGGTCTCGCCCTCGCGGAGGTTCCAGGCGCGCACCTCGGTATCGCCCGCGGTGAAGAACGTGATCAGCCGGAGCAATCGATAGGCGCTGCGCGCGACGCGATACAGGCCGGGCTCCTCGAGACCGAGGTCGTGCAGAAAGGCCGCCCGGTCGGCGGGGTCGAGCTCGGCGATGTCGTTCTCAATGCGCGCCGAGACGGCGATCGCCTCCCCACCCGCGAGCGACGCGCGCTCGACGACCTCCTTGGGAACCGGCGACTGCGCCGCCGACTCGGCGACGTTGACGACCACCATCAGCGGCTTCCCGGTCAGCAACCAGAACTCACGCAACATCGCCTGCTCCTCGGGGGAGAGCAACATCGTCCGCACCGGTCTTCCCTGGTCGAGATGCTCCTGGACGCGACGCAGCAGCGCGATCATCTCGAGCTCCTTGTCCTTCTGCAGCCGCGAGGTCTTCTCGGTGCGCTCCAGTCGCTTCGTGATGGTTTCGAGATCCGCGAGCTGCAGCTCGAGCTCGAGCACGTCGATGTCGCGAACCGGGTCGACGCCGCCCTCCACATGGGTCACGTCGGGATCGTCGAATGCGCGAACCACGAGCGCGGTCGCGTCGGCTTCGCGGATGTGGCCGAGAAAGCGGTTGCCGAGCCCCTCGCCGCGGCTCGCGCCACGAACGAGCCCCGCGATGTCGGTGAACGTGACCGTCGCCGCGATCACCTTCGGCGGCTGGAACAGTGCGGCGAGCCTGTCGAGACGCGAGTCCGGGACCGGCACCACGCCGGTGTTCGGCTCGATGGTGGTGAACGGATAGTTGCCGACCGCCGCGCCCGCCTGGGTCATCGCGTTGAACAGCGTCGACTTCCCTGCGTTTGGCAGTCCCACGATGCCGACACTGAGGCTCAAATCCTTTCCAGCTCGAAGGCCGTGTGCAGCGCACGCACGGCATCGCGGACGCGCGGGCGATCGATGATGCAGGTCACGTGGATCTCGCTCGTGGCGATCATCTGGATGTTGATGCCCGAGTCGGCGAGCGCTCGGAAGATCTTCGCGTACAGCCCTGGGGTTCCCTTGAGCCCGCTGCCGATGACGGTGACCTTGGCGATCCCCGCCATGGCCGTGTATCCCTGCGCCTCCACGCTCTTTGCCACCGACGGCAGCATCCGGCGCGCCTTCGCCAGGTGCGACTCGGCGATGGTGAAGCTCACATCGGTGGTGCCGTCGTGACCGACGTTCTGGAGCACGATGTCGATGTCGATCCCGGCATCGCCGAAGGGGCCGAAGATCGAGGCGGCAACACCCGGCTTGTCGGGGACGCGCAGGATCGTCACCTTTGCGACGTCGGTCTCGTGCGCGATGGCGCGCACCTTCTGGCGTATTTCCATGGTGTTCTGCTTCGCGATGATTGTCCCCGGTTCGTTGTCGAACGTGGATCGGACGCGAATCTCCATCGAGTACGCCTCGCCGATCTCGACGGCGCGTGGATGCATCACCCGCGCTCCGGCCGAGGCGAGCTCGAGCATCTCGTCGTAGTCGATCGAGGCTATCACCCGCGCTTTGGGAACGATCCGGGGATCGGCGGTGTGCACGCCCGGCACGTCGGTGAAGATCTCGCAGTGGTCGGCGCGGATCGCCACCGCAAGCGCGACCGCGGTGGTGTCGGATCCGCCCCGGCCGAGCGTGGTGACGTCCATGTCCTCGGTTGCCCCCTGGAACCCGGCGACCACCACGACATTGCCGCGTTCGAGCTCGTCGAGCACGCGCTGCGGGACGATGTCGACGATGCGCGCGGTGCGGTGCGCGCCGCTGGTCCGGATGCCCGCCTGCGCACCGGTCAGCGAGATCGCCGGCGTGCCTCCGGCGTGCAGCGCCATGGCGAGCAGCGGCGCGGTGATCGTCTCACCGCTGCTCAGCAGCATGTCCATCTCACGCGACGGCGGATCGCCGGTGACCCGATGCGCCAGCGCGATCAGCTCGTCGGTGGTGTCACCCATGGCGCTCACCACCACGACGACCTCCGTCCCCGCTTCCAGCGACTCGCGAATCCGGCGCGCGACCCGGCGCAGCTTCATCGGCGTCGCGACGCTCGAGCCTCCGTACTTCTGGACGACGCGGATCACGGCGACACGTCCACCCGGGTGCCGTAGTTGCGCGGCGACAGCACCATGGTCGCTCCGCTCACCCCCATGCTCGCCGCCGCGGCGGCCATCGCGGCGACGATCGGCGCCGGATCAAGCGGCGTCAGCGCGATCACCGACGGCCCCGCACCGGCGAGCGCGGCGCCGGACGCCCCGGCACCGTCCGCCGCAGCGATGATCTCTCGCGGTCCTTTCATGAGCGCGAAGCGGGCGTTCTGATGCCAGCGATCCTGCATGGCCACGCGGAGCGCGGCGTGATCGCCGAGTGCGAGCGCCCGGACCAGCAGCGCGCAGCGCCCCGCGTTGAAGATCGCATCGGCCCTGCTGAACGAGGCGGGGACCACCTGGCGCGACTCCGTCGTCGTGAACGGCAGGTCGGGAATGAAGAGGACGGCGCGCAGGTCGTCGGAGACCGCCATCTGAACCGCCGGGGCATCCGGGGCGCAGATCGCGAGACCCCCGAGCAGCGCCGCCGCGGCGTTGTCGCGATGGCCCTCGAGCGCTGCGACGCGCTCGAGCACGTCGTTCTCGTCCCACGGCGCCTGGTGCAGCGCGGTGGCCACGAGGACGCCCGCGAGCGCCGCGGCCGCGCTCGACCCCATCCCCCGCCCGATCGGAATCCGGTTCACGCAGGTGAAGTGCACACCGGTGGCGGGGACGCCGAGGGCCGCGCACGACTGCGCGTAGGCGGTCGTGACCAGGTTGCGCTCGGGGTCGTTGAGCTCCATGGGGGAATCGGGACCGGCATCGATGGAGAGCGCACCCTGTCTCTGCTCCGCACCGACATCGTTCTGAAGCTGGAGCGCCATCGCCAGGATGTCGAAGCCCGGCCCGAGGTTGGCAACGCTTGCGGGGACGGCGACACGAACACGCATGGCGCGCTGCTCAGAGCCCGACCGCACGCGCCAGAGCGCTCGCTTCTGCGGGAATCTCGAGGATCGGCGTGAGTGCGGCCTCGACCGCGCCCGGGTCCTTCAACCCGTTTCCGGTGAGCACGCAGACGGCGTGGGTCCCTGTGGCCACAGCCCCCTCCGCGATCGCGCGCTCGAGGACCGCGAGCGATGCGGCCGACGCCGGCTCGCAGAAAATGCCCTCGAGCCGCGCCAGGCGCCGCTGGGCGTCGAGGATGGCGTCGTCTCCGACCGCGGCGATCATCCCCTCCGACTGGTCGCGAGCCTCGATCGCACCCTGCCACGACGCCGGATTGCCGATCCGGATCGCAGTCGCGACCGTCTGCGGGTCGTCCACGGGGCGACCCAGAACGAGCGGCGCCGCCCCCGACGCCTGGCCGCCGAGCATCCGGGGCAGCCTGGTTGCGCGCCCGGCGCGGTGATCCTCGCGAAATCCGCGCCAGTAGGCGGTGATGTTGCCTGCGTTGCCCACCGGAAGCGCGAGCACGTCGGGCGCATCGCCGAGCTCCTCGACGATCTCGAAGGCCGCCGTCTTCTGGCCCTCGATGCGATTCGGGTTCAGGCTGTTGACCAGGGTGACCGGGTGGCGTTCGCAGAGTTCGCGGACGATGCGGAGCGCGACGTCGAAGCCGCCGCTGATGCTCACCACGGTGGCGCCGTGGACCCGTGCCTGGACCAACTTTCCCGAGGCGATGTGTCCCCGGGGCACGACCACGACGGTGCGCAGCCCGAAGCGCCCGCCGTACGCCGCCGCCGAAGCGCTGGTGTTCCCCGTCGACGCGCATATGATCCCGCGGCTGCCCGCCTGGAGCGCCGCCGCCACCGCGACCACCATGCCCCGGTCCTTGAAGGAGCCGGTCGGATTCAGGCCCTCGAGCTTGAAGTGCAGCGAGGCCAGGCCCAGCGACGGGCCGATGGTCAGCGACTCCACGCAGGGCGTGGCCCCTTCGCCGAGGCTGATCCGCGGCGCGCCGGGATCGAGCGCGAGGCGATCTGCCCAGCGGGCGATGACGCCCTGAGCGCGGCTGGTCACGCCGCGGCGCCTACGCCTCGACCCGGTCGACGGCGCCGAGAATCCGATCGACCGACGTGAGCGTGTCGAGCGTCTCGAGCGCGCGGTCGTGGACGGCACGCGGCGCCACGCCGGTGAGCACGATCAACTCCGAGCCGGCGACGTCGACGGCGGCGTCGACCGCCAGGCCGCGGTCCTCGAGTGCCTGGAGCACGAGCGCGCGAGCGTCCGCTTCATCGGAGAGCCGGACACGAACGTAGCCGGCGACCTCCACGTCCTCGTCGCCGAGCAGGGTGACGTCGTGGAGTGCAGCCGTGAGGCGCGCTCGCGGCGCGCCGCGTTCACGCACGGCTGTGACCACGTCGCTCACCACCGCGCTTGCGGTCGAGGCGCCCCCGGCGCCCAGCCCGCGGAGCATGACCGTCGCCGCGAGGTCGCTCGAGATGATGACAGCGTTGTCAGCATCATCGACGTCGTGGAGCAACTGGCCGTTGCCGACCGCGGTCGGCCGAACCCTGAGATGGACGGCACCGCCCGCCGCCCGCTCGGCGTGGGCGAGGAGGCGCACCCGGTACCCGAGCTGGGCCAGCGCGGCGACGTCGTCACCGGCCACGTCGCGGATCCCCACGCGGTCGACGGCTTCGGGTGCGACGTATGCGCCGAGCGCCAGCCAGGCGAGGATCACCAGCTTGTGGGCGGCGTCCCAGCCATCGACGTCGAGCGATGGATCCGCTTCGGCAAAGCCGCGTCGCCGGGCATCGGCGAGCGCGCTCTCGAAGCTCGTGCCCGACGTCCGCATCTGGGTGAGGATGACGTTGGTGGTGCCGTTGATCACGCAGTCGAGCGCCGAGATGCGATCACCGAGCAGACTTCCGCGCAGGAGCGCGACGATCGGCAGCCCCGCGCCCACGGTCGCCTCGAAATACAGGTTGGCACCGTTCTCGGCGGCAAGCGCGCTCAGACGAGGCCCGGCCGCGGCGATCACGGCCTTGTTGGCCGTCACGACCGTCTTGCCGGCTCGCAACGCCGACTCGATCAGCGCGGTTGCCGGATCGGTGCCACCGATCACCTCGACGACGATCGCGACCGCGGGATCGGCAACCACGGCCTGGGGGTCGGCGACGAGCCGGACGTTCTTCAGATCCACGTCCCGGGTTCGCGCGACGTCTCGCACCGCAACCGAGCGCAGCATCGGGGTCGCACCGGCGCGCGCGCCGAGCAACTCCCAGCCGGCGATGAGGCGCCCGGCGACCTCGCGTCCCACAGTGCCCAGCCCGATCAACCCGATGCCCACAGATTCCATTGCCGGGACAGTCTATTGG
>JBAPWO010000125.1:0-1727 GCA_049283735.1 Candidatus Dormiibacterota bacterium | reverse complement strand
CCAGAGTGAATGCCTGCTTCCTCGATGTGTTGCATGATTCCGCCGATAACAACGTCTTCCCCATCTGAGAGCGCATCGACGTCCACTTCGATCGCATCTTCGAGGAAGTGATCGATCAGCACTGGGCGGTCCTGCGAATATTGGACTGCCTCTTTCATATAGCGGACGACGGTTTCTTCGTCGTAGGCAATAACCATGGCGCGTCCGCCGAGAACGTACGATGGCCGCACCAGCACTGGGTATCCAACTCTATTGGCGCCGGCGACGGCTTCTTCGATCGAGGCTGCCATGGCACCCGGCGCTTGCGGAATGTCGAGTTCGTCGAGCAACTTGCCGAAGCGTTTCCGGTCTTCCGCGAGATCGATATGCTCTGGTGCTGTGCCAATAATATTGACGCCCGCAGCCTTCAGTGGCAAAGAGAGATTCAACGGCGTCTGCCCGCCGAACTGCACGATTACTCCGACCGGAGCACCCGACGACGATTCGTGTTCGCAAATGGCGAGCACGTCTTCGAGCGTCAACGGCTCGAAGTATAGGCGATCGCTGGTGTCGTAATCGGTGGAGACGGTCTCGGGGTTGCAATTGATCATGATCGTCTCGTAGCCGTCGTCGCGCAGGGCGAATGCCGCGTGGCAGCAGCAGTAATCGAATTCAATTCCCTGCCCTATGCGATTCGGTCCACTGCCCAGGATGATCACTTTCTTTTTCGCGGTTGGCGTCGCCTCGTCCTCTTCTTCATATGTCGAGTAGAGGTAGGGCGTATAGCTTTCGAATTCGGCGGCGCAGGTGTCCACGCGCTTGTACACCGGCTTGATGCCATGCTTCTTTCGTTGATGGCGAACTTTGTCCAAGTCGCCTTTGCCGCTCAGACGCCAAGTTGCTGCCAGCCGTCCGTCGGAAAATCCCATGCGCTTGGCCTCGCGCAGCACGTCGGTTGGGATCGACTCCATGGGATGTTTCTCCAACTCCAGCTGCATGTCATTAATTTCTTTGAGCTGATAAAGGAACCACGGATCGATCGAAGTCATCTTGGCCAGTTGTTTGACGGTGTGACCTTGCCGCAATGCATACCGGACATAGGAGAGCCGCTCAGGATGGGGCGTTACCAGGCGCTGAGTGAGAATCTTGGGCTCGATTTTCTCTCCGCCAATGCGTTTTCCCGTATCGAGCGCACGCACCGCTTTCATAAGGGCTTCTTTGAAGGTACGGCCGATGGCCATGACTTCGCCCATGGATTTCATCTGTGGGCCGAGGTTCTCGTCAGCTCCGGGAAATTTCTCGAATTGCCACTTGGGAATTTTCACCACGACGTAATCGAGCGTTGGCTCGAAGCAAGCGGGTGTCTTGCGCGTGATGTCATTGGGAATTTCATCCAGCGTGTAGCCCACAGCGAGCTTTGCGGCGATTTTGGCGATGGGGAATCCGGTTGCTTTCGAGGCCAGCGCGGAGGAGCGCGAGACTCGCGGGTTCATCTCAATGACGACCATGCGGCCGGTGCCGGGATGCACGCCGAATTGAATGTTTGATCCGCCAGTCTCGACGCCGATCTCGCGAATTACCGCGATGGCCGCGTCGCGCATGGCTTGATACTCGCGGTCAGTGAGAGTTTGTATTGGAGCGACAGTTATCGAATCGCCGGTGTGCACGCCCATGGGGTCGAAATTTTCAATTGAGCAAATGATGATGACGTTGTCCTTGAGGTCGCGCATTACCTCAAGTTCGTATTC
>JBAPWO010000124.1:0-2890 GCA_049283735.1 Candidatus Dormiibacterota bacterium | reverse complement strand
GAACGATCCACGTCGCAATCGACTTGGTGGGATACATGCGCATCCTCCTCGAAACCTACGCCGCCAACGATCAAATCGGACTTCTCGTTGCCTCGCGGTTCGACGCGGGATGCACGATCCCTGCAGGTCTGGTGGTCATCCAGGGACTCGGTCCCAACTAGGCGGTCGGGTGCGGTCGGTTCTCCACCCGGCCGCACCCACCATCACCTCCGGACAGTCGAGGTAGATCCTCGAGACGTCATCGCCAGATCACCGGGCGGCGCGCAGATCTGCCACCCCTGGTGCAGGCGTCGAGACGTTCGACCCACGGCACCACCACCCGGCGGCACCACCACCACCCGCGGCACCCATGCCTCCGGAAATCAGGGCGCCTCGGAAATCAGGCAGGGGTACAAATCATCGCCCGTACAAACGCCTGTGCGCCCCACATGTGCGGTCGATGGGTCATCGGGTCGCCGGCGAGGTACCGCGCCACCGGGCCCCGGAGGATCGCCGGGCGGGCGGTTCCCATCGATGGTCGTCGAGGCGAGGTCGCTCGAGAAATCGACCGGGTGGGGTGGCAGGGGGGGGATACCACCGTCGAGCATCGTGCGTCGGTACCGGTGGACCGGTTTCACTGGTGTGGCGACGAAATTCGCGAAACCGTGCAGGATTGGGCCGTGCGTGGCCGGAAACCGATGGCGCCAGAGCTGAAGTTGGTCAGCGGCATGCGTCAGGACCGCGTCAACAACCGCGCGCCGATCCCCGACGACGGAGCTCCGCGGCCACCGCGCGGGATGCCGACCGAGCAGCGACGCGCGTTCCGGAACATCGTCGCCGAGCTCGTCCGGATGGGCGTCCGGTGCGGTCCCGACGTCCTGGTCATCGAGCAGCTGGCCGGGATGGTCGTCTGGAACCATCGCGCCGGCGCCGAGCTCGAGCGCACCGGCTCATGGGGTGCGACTGCGCGCGGTGGCACGTCGACGACCGGTCCGTGGCGGGTATATCGGGACAGCGAGCGAGAGATCCACCGCCTGAGCGCCGAGCTCGGACTGAGCCCGACCGCTCGCAACCGCGTGGTGACCGGTCCTGAGCCGATGAGCGACCTCGAGCGGCTGCTGAGCTAGTCCCCCGTGGCGGTCGCACGTGGCCCGAGCCTCATCCTCGCCAGCGCCGCCATCGTCGACGCGGTAATCGCTGGCACCGCGGACCGGGAACGACGCGAGGACGATGCTCGTCGACGTCGGGAGCAGGATCTGGCAGCAATTCGAGCCACACGGCTCGATTTCGACGGTTTCGGTCATCGGCCGGTCGATTCGAGCCCGTAGGAACGCCTAGGACGGCCGGAAGGACATCGACGCGACCCCTGATACCTCCGGGCGCCGGCAGCCGCTACCCCTCGAGGGCGATCGTCGTCAGCGGCTGACGTTGAGTCGCGTATCCGCGCCGCGGTGCGCGAGCGTTGCGGCCGTACAGGTCCGCGAAGATGCGGGCGCGATAGTTGGACCGGATCCCGATGGGTAACGGCAGGCCGGCGAGCTCAACGAGCGCCTGAGCGACCGGAATGAGGCGTGACGACGGGACGCCGAGCTCGCGCGCCAGGTCTTCGGCGATCCAGCGCCAGGCGAGCTCGTGGCCGCGGACGTCCTCGAGGAGCTCGTCGAGACTTTCAGCCATCGCGCCCGACCTTTGAGGGCACTGGCACACAAACTGGCACACAAACGCCCGTTTTCGGCGCGGAGAGGGTGGGATTCGAACCCACGGTGGCTATAAACCACACCGCTTTTCGAGAGCGGCACCTTCAACCACTCGGACACCTCTCCGGGAGCGTCGAGTATAGGGGCGAGCCTCGGCTGCCTCGATCGGAGGCAGCGAGTTGAGGCGCCTTCGCTACCAGTAGTACCAGCGTCCACCGCGCGGGCGGACGGCCAGGCCGATGAGCCAGAAGATCAAGAAGATGAAGGCGATCCACCAGAGGACGTGGAGCGCGAACCCGAACCCGAAGAGCAGGGCGGTGAACAGAAGGAAGGCGAACAGGACGCACATGACGGAGGTTCTCCCTGAGGCGATGTGTAGCTGGGATGGTAGATACCCGGTGGGGGCTTCGTGTGAAACGGCGGGGTGGCGCCGGGGTGGCCCGGTGGTCGCGGATACAATCGGGGAGGAGCGATCGCCTAGTTGGCCGAGGGCGCCGCACTGGAAATGCGGTATACCGCGTCAAGCGGTATCGAGGGTTCGAATCCCTCTCGCTCCGGATTTTCCATACAGAATAAGGGATTTCGCGTCTGGGTGCGATCGCACCAGGGCGTCCTTGGTTGGCCATTTTGGGCAGCTGATGCCAACACTGATGCCAACCGATGCCAAAGCGCGTATCGTCGAGGCCATGAGGAAACGCTCCGACGGCGAGGGGACGGTGGGGTCGCGCCCCCTGCCGGATGGGCGCTGGCAGGCCCGCTACACCACCATCGACGCCACCGGCCGCGTGCGCCGCAGGGCGTTGTATGGCACGACCCGTCGAGAGGCTGCCCTGAAGCTGCGCGACGCTACCCGGAGTCGCGACAGCGGACTCACGCCGCTGCCGGGCCGGCAGACGGTGGCGACGTACCTGATGGACTGGCTCGACGGGGTGCGGCCAACCCTGAAATCGCGCACCTGGGACCGCTACGAGGAGCAGGTCAGACTGCACTTGGTTCCGCACCTCGGCCGGCTCGCGTTGGAGCGGCTGGGCCCGGCAGATGTCCAACGTGCCTACGCCGCGCTCCTGGATCGAGGCTTGAGCCCGGCGACCGTGAAGCGCAGTCATGCGACCCTGCATCGAGCGCTCGAACAGGCCGTCCGCTGGCGGGTGCTCCCCACCAACATCGCCGGACTCGTCGACCCGCCGCGGGTGACCCATCGCCACATGTCGGTC
>JBAPWO010000123.1:0-5037 GCA_049283735.1 Candidatus Dormiibacterota bacterium | reverse complement strand
GCCCGTGGCTGGACGGAGGAGTCCTGAACGCGAGGGCGATCTTTCGGTTGACCTACCCCGGCCGCGTTTGCCGAAAGCCAATGGATCTCAGGGCAGGCTAGGCGGATACCAAACGAGCCGTCGAGGTCCTGGTCGACGACGGGTGGAGCCATACGGAGTGCATGGTCCCGTAGTGTCGCCGGCACCGGAACCGCTCGGAGCGATCCCGAGCCGGCACTACGACACGGATCGTGGGCGGGGACGAGGTCACCCGTGACCTCGCGTCGTCTTCGACGCTGCGTCCGCGCAGGCGATTCGGGTGAGAGGACTCACCCTGACCGAGGTCGCGCACCGTGCCCAGCCACCGGTCGCCACTGTCGTCCGCAGTTCGTGGGCATCAGGTAACATCGCTACCGCGAACCGCGTCGTCCGCGCGGTCAGCGCCGCGCCAATCGTGCCCGAGCTCGAAGCGTCCTCGAGCACCCGATAAGCCGCGGTGGATGACCTAGCGCGAGTGGCGGCCGAGCAACTCACGAGACTCGGTCACGATTCAGCACAGGTACGCCACGATTGCTGCTGGCGAGATGGTCCCTCGCGCACACAGCGAGCCGCGACCGGCTGTCACGCTTGCGAGCTGGAATGGACGTAGCCGATCTAGGAGCTGATTTGAGATTTCTGCGGTTCGAACTCCTTCGCATTCACTAACTCTTCGCAACCGTTGATCATCATCGACTAATCCGCTACTTGCAACGTGGGGCGGAAGTCCCATACGCGACGTTGCTCATGCGACCCTCAATCGCTCCTCGCGGGTGGACTTCAAGACCATCGTCACGATCGGTGCACCGAACGGATGCGCGACGCCCAATATCGGGATCGCTGCAGACGATGGATACGGCTTCAGCGCGCCGATCCACCGGCCGTCGCGGCGCCACTCGTGCGAAGGCTCCCGACGCTCTCTCGGGCCCTGGTGACCGGCGCTACGCGCGTCCTGGGAAGGACGTACGCGAACTCGGCAACGCCGGGCCGATCGTCAACGACGGCGCGGGGATGGAAGCAGTTGCCTACTAACTTGGGGTTGGAAGCGGCAGCGTGGGCTCCCATTTGCCCACGGATAGGTATCAGGGTCAGTTGGGAAGGCGGAATCCGAAGCGCCCCGCCTCGAGGCATAGTTGCGCCGCCGCCAGGATGGCCGGCACGTGGTGCGATGGGCTAGCGCCGCAGCCACGGGTGCAGTGCATCGTGATCCGGGCGCCGGCTTCCCGATCGATGGGAACGGGGATGGCGCCGATGGGCCGCATGCTTTTGGGATCAAATGCGCCGACGCCGGCCAACTGACACTCCCAGAGCGGATCGATCCAGAAGTCGCCCGACGGTCCGAGGGCTTCCCGGGCGGCCCACTGGCGCAGCGTCCCTCGACAGCGCACGTAGGCGATGGGCCGTCCGCAGGCGGAACAGAGCACAGCAACGGAGGGGCGCTGACAGCACGGGCACATCGAAGGGCCGCGCCCAGCACGTGGCAGTTCTCTGCCGATCATCGTGTGATCTATGATCCTCTCTGGCGACCCGAAAGTGGTCGCCTCGAGCGGTGACGTCCTCGGCCACAAACGCGTGACACCAGCGGGCTCGGAGGCCCAGCGGAGGGCGCGCGTCCGTGGTTTCGAGTCCAGAGGTTCCCAAGCTCCTGCTGTCGACCCAAGAGGTCGCCCGCGCCCTCGGTGTCTCTGAGCGCTTCGTCAAGCAGCTGATCCAGGCTGGGACTCTCCCATCGTTTCGGGTGGGTCGGCTACGACGTGTTTACGCCGGTGACCTGCTCAACTGGATCGACTCCCAGCGCGCCGCGGCACCGTCTGCCGGCCTCGTGGAACCGCCGAGAGCCCGCTTCCCGACCGAGTGAGAGCGAGGCGTGAAAGTGAGCGTCGCCTGGACCCGAGCCGCCGTCGCGGCCACGGCTCGCCAACGCCACCCAGCGGCCGGCCAGGCGGACGCGCGTGGATCGGCTTTGACAGCCCGACGCTCGCTTCCGCCAGCTCCGCAGGCATCGCGCAGAGTTCCGCGCTGGCGGAGAGCACCGGGATGGGCCGATGCGGCGCCCCCATCGGGCGCGGGTGCGATAGCCGCGAGGAAGGCCGCCCGGTGCTGAGAGACCGCCGCCGCAAAGCGCGGCTTCGCGATCTCCCCGGGCGTTTCACGTGTAAGTGTTGGCAACCCTTCGGGCATCGCTCGGACAAGAGCCTGAACGGGTACCTGCAGCGGATGCCTGCACCAGTAGCTGAACCGGTACCTGAACCGGTTACCCGAACCACGTAGCTGAATCAGGCAGCTGAACGAGGAGTGACGACATGACGAACGATCAACATCGATCCACGGCTCGCGAGCGAGACGCCTCGAACCCGCCCCATTCTCACGGTGCGGGTCGACACAGCGACGTCCGCCCCGGCGGGGAGGCTGGGCCAAGTCCCGCGCAACGACATCAGGCACCGAGCCGCGCACGCTATGCCGAGGCGCATCCGCCGCGCACGGTGCGATTCAATCCCAAGGCAGACGAGAAAATCCTGGCTCTCTCCGAGCTCCTGGACGTCGGCTACAACCAAGCGGTAAACAGCGCGATCGTCGGGCTCGGCGAGGCCGACATCGAGGCCATCCTCGCTCGTGGTGAGGAGCTGGGCTTCCAAAAGGGGGTAAGGCCGCTCGCGCCACCGAGCGGGCCGCTCGCGTCGCAGAGCGGGCCGCGGGCTTCGCCGAGGCGGCCCACGTCTATCGCATCACCTACCCATGCGACAGCTGTGGCAAGCCGGTGGAGATTCGGGTGGATGACGATGAAGTGGCCGTCATCAGACGAGCCCTTTCCCGATGGGTTCACGACGAATGCCCGTCGTAGCCTCCCGCCCGTCCGCCCCCGAGGCTTCCAGGCGTTCTGACGTCGATAACGGGAGGGTATCGGACGTCAGTCAACACTCACCGCACTCGTGGCCACTTAGCTTAGCGCCGCGCGTCCCGATCGGCTCGTCGTCCCCGCGGTGGGATCGCACGAGCTCAGGAAGCAACCGGCACCCAACCCAAGCGCTGCCGTACTTGTGTTCTTTGGCGGTGGCCCGGAGCTATAGTGCGGCTCGCGGGGCCGCAGAAGGCCCGCGCAGGGAGCGACTATGACCCCAAATACGAACGAGTTGGATCTATTGCGCTGGGGCGCACCCGTGACTGCCTCTACCGACACTCCGAGACTCCTGCTGTCGACCGAGCAAGTTGCGCAGGCAGGCATTGGCCGTGTCTTCGCGGTTCGTAAAGAACCTGATCTACTCAGGAGAGCTCCCTTCACGCAGGGTCGGTCGGCTGCGGCGCATTTACATCGGAGACTTGTGCGAATGGATCGAGGCGCTCCGCGACGCCGGCGTGAAGGCAGATAACCGGTAAGGATCTGCGTCGCCGATTTCGGCCAGAAACAACGGTCGTCCGGTGCTCGCCTCAATGAGTCGACGTCATACTCCCTTCGTGGCTGGGAGGTAATGGGAATCAGTCCGTCCCCTCGAAAGGATTCGACTCCGTCTCCAAGTTAAGCCACCCAGCACCGCGAGACGTGCTGGCGCATAGCTGACGTCACATGGCTGGGTTTCGCTCACCCGGTGCCCGCTCGACTATCGGAAAGTGTAAGCGCTACGTGAGCGCCCGGAGCGTACACTCGACGTGCATGGATCCTGCCGCGCGACTAGGCGAGACTCCCGAATCCCTACTACTGAGTAAAGCCGCGGCGGCACGGACTCTGAACGTGAGCGTTCGCCAGTTGACCCGGTTCGTCGCCAGCGGTGTCCTCACGCCCGTCAGGCTCGGACCGCGCCTAATTCGGTTCACCCCTGCCGAGCTGGAGGCCTTTGTCGCCCGACATGCCGGATCCGCGCAGCCGCCGCCGTGGCCCGAGCTGGTAGGCCGACGGCGGCGGCGCTAGGATTCGGCTGACAGATGGCGAAACAGAGGAAGCGAGCGCGTCGGGGGACCGGGAGCCACCGCATATGGCGTGGCCGTCATCAAATTCGCGTTGTCATTGCTGGGAGGCTTCGCAGCTTCTCGGCCGATACGCTGGCCGAGGCTCAGGCGCTCGCGGACGCAGCAGCACATGAGGCCGAGGCTCCGAGTGTGGTCGCCTCACCGACGGTGCGCGACTGGCTTGCCGAGTGGCTGACCCGCAAGCGGGCGAGCGTGCGGCCACAGACGTACTTCGCATATGAAGCCCATGCTCGCCTGCACATCGTGCCGGCGATCGGACACGTTCGCATCGACGCCCTCACGCCGTCCCACATCGACACGCTGCACGCTTCACTCGCACGCAGGGTCAGCGGGACCACCGCTCATCACGTCCACATGACGCTCAAGGCGGCGCTCAACGGTGCTGCCAAGCGTGGTCACCGCGTCTCCAACGCGCTTGCCGCCGTCGATGCCCCACGTCGCCACACCAAGGACATCGAGACACTCACCCGCGCAGAGGTTGACCGTCTCCTGAAAGCCGCGTACGGCGACCCGCTCGAAGCTCTGTACGTCCTTGCCGTTACTTTGGGGATGCGCGAAGGCGAGCTGCTCGGGTTGCGATGGGAGCACGTGCACCTTGACGCTCGTCGCCTGGTGGTTGCCACCAACGCCACGCGGGCTCTCGATGGATCTCATGTCCTGACCGCTCCCAAGACTGCCGCAGGCAGGCGGACACTGTATTTGCCAAGCATCGCCGTCGATGCACTCGTCCGCACCCCCCGTGCCGGTGATCTGGTGTGGCCCGGAGCCGATGGGCAGCCCATGCCGGCGCAGACCTTGTTCTCTCGGCGCTGGTTACCCATGCGCAAGGGAGCTCGCATACGAGCAGTCTCGTTCCACGCCCTTCGGCACACTGCGGCCACCCTCGCGCTCGAGGACGGCCAGCCGCCGCACGTGGTGGCGGCGATGCTTGGCCATGCCAGCGTGGCCACGACCCTCCGCCTCTACGCCCACGTCACCCATGCCAGCACGGAGGCTCTGGTTGACGCGATCGACGCCCGCTACGGACCCCGCTTGCGCGTCCTCTCGGAGGAGGTATTG
>JBAPWO010000122.1:0-25507 GCA_049283735.1 Candidatus Dormiibacterota bacterium | reverse complement strand
ATCCGAGCCGGACCGGCCGCGATAGCGCGAGATGACTGGTTAGTGGCCGAGAGCGGTCGTCGCCTGCGTATCCATCGTCGCCTCGATCGTGGAGACGTTCGAGCTGCTGGGGTTCTTGAGGAAGTCGAGCAGATCCGCCCACATATGCGGCTCCCAGCTTCCCTGGAGATCGTCGAGGCTGAAGACGAAGCTGCTCGCGTTGACCAGGGCCTGAGCGTCGGCCTGAGTGACGGGATCCGGGTAGGCACTCGTCTTCACCTGGTTGTTCGGCGACGCGAAGCCACCGAGGTGGGCCCAGATGGTGCCACCCTCGGGTCCGGCGAGGTACTTGATGAGCGCAGTTGCCTGTGGCGTCGCATTCAGCATCATCGCCACATCACCGGCACCCTGGATGGCGCTGTTGTTGGCGCTGTCCGCTGCCGGCGCCGGGAACGAGAAGAAGTCAAAGCACGGCTTGCTCGCAGGATCGGCGGTGCATGCCGCGCCTCCTGAGCCCGTGGTGCCCGGGGCGTAGTTGGTCGAGTTGCCGGTGATCTCGCTGACCACGAAGTCGCCTTCAAACACCATCGCTGCCTGCGGCTTCGCGGGTGGCTTGGGGAACACCTTGTCCACGCATGTCGGGTAGGCGTTGGAGAGCGCGCCCTGGAGTCCACCGAGCAGGTACGACGTGTTGCTGAAGAGCTGCCCGAGCGTCGTGAAGGCTGTGGTCACGGTCGGGTCCGTCCACTTGAGGCTGTGCGTCGCCAGCTTGTTGTAGTCCGCGGCGCCTGCGGTCTTGAGATACACGTTCTGCCACATGTCGGCGACGGGCCAGCCGACGTCGGTGCACAGCGAGAACGGGGTCGTGCCGGCCGCCTTCAGCTGCGCCGCGTCGGTGAGCAGCTGCTCCCACGTGGTGGGCGGCGACGTAATGCCCGCCGCGGTGAACAGCGCCGGGTTGTACCAGATGGTGTTCTTGTTCGCGCCCTTGAACCACACACCGTACTGCTTGCTGTTGTAGGTCGCCAGCGTATTCCACGCGGCACCGAAGTTGGAGGTCAGGCCGCTGAGGATGCTGGTGAGATCCTGGACTTTGCCGGCCTTCGCCAGGGTTTGCAGCGTGCCCGGGTCGGGGACGAGGGCACTGTCCGGCGGCGACCCGCCAGAAACCGCGGCGGTCAGCGCGGTGTCCATGTTGTTGCCCTTGCCCTGGTAGTTCACGGTGATGCCGGTCGATGCCTCAAAGGGGGCCAGCGCAGCCAGGAAGTCCTGCTGCTCCTGTGCCGTCCACTCGGCCCAGACCGTGACCGATCCGCCGATCTTCGCGCTCGATGAGCCCGAACTCGATGACGTTGCGGGTGTCGATGAGGAACCGCATGCGGTCGCGATTCCCAGGACTCCGGCCGTCACCACCGCCAGCCTGCTCAGCGTGCTGACCTGCGTCATATAGGTCCTCCTCACAGGGGCAAAACCCTCGCCCAGCCCCCGGCGATCCAAGTGCGTAATGCATCGGTGTACTCCACCTGTCCTCGAAACGCAACTGCTTTAGATCGGTTTTCATACCAATGGGTGATACTGGGTTGCGGTCGCCCGTCCACAGACGTAGCATCTCCGGCACTGTGGTGAAGGCCCGAACGTGGCGGTAGCGGTTCCGACCTCCGAATCGCTGCCGGCTGCGCCCGCGGAAATTCTGCCGACCACGAGCACGCCGGCGGGCGGGGGCGGATTCCGAAGCCACCTCGGGTCACTGCTCTTCCTGCTTCCGGGGGCCGTGTGGCTGCTCCTGATCGTCGTGTATCCGTTCATCGCCACGGTGGTGCGGAGCCTGTTCGATGCCAGCGGCCAGAACTTCATCGGGCTCGGCAACTACAAGGCTGCCTTCTCGACGACCGACATCATCGTCTCGCTCAAGAACAATGTCGTCTGGGTTGTCCTGTTTCCGTTCCTGGTCACGTTCTTCGGCCTCGTGTTCGCGGTGCTTACCGAACGCATCCGCTGGTCGACGGCGTTCAAGACCATCGTGTTCATGCCGCTCGTCTTCAGCGCGACCGCCGCCGGTCTGACCTGGGCGTCGATCTTCTTCATCGATCCCCACACCGGCATGGTCAACGCGGCGGTTCAGGGAGTCAGCAACGCGGTCAATCCCCCCGGGCTGTACCCGATCGACCCGACCACCGGTCAGACCGTGGCGGGCCTGGCCGCCACCGGGGTCCAGCCGGGACCGGGGGGCACGCTCGAGAGCAAAACGGCTGTCGGTGCGGGAAGCACCGTCCAACTCGGACTCATCGCCATCAGTCCCACGGCGTTGCAGCAGAACGGAGCGGCCCCGGCGGTGGCGCCAACGGCGGCGTCCGGAGCCGTCACCGGGCTGGTATGGCGTGATTTCTCACCAACGCACCCCACGCAGCGAGGTCAGATATTTCCGGACGAGGATGGCATCCCGGGGTTGCATCTCTCGCTGCTGAGCTCGAGCGGCTCCGCCACGGCGACCACCACCACGGCGGCGAATGGCACGTTCATGTTCGACGGTGTCGGCTCGGGCAATTACCGGGTGCAGATCGACGCCAGCAACTTCCACGCCGGCTTCAACGGCATCTTCTTTCTCGGCACGCAATCGCTGACGCCAACCAGCTCGTTGAGCCCGACAATGCAGGCGATCTTGAGCCTGCCGATCGTTGACATCGCGATGATCATCGGCTACCTCTGGATCTGGGCAGGCTTTGCGATGGTGGTCATCGGCGCTGGGCTGGCCGCCTTGAACCGCGAGGTGCTCGAGGCGGCGCAGATCGACGGCGCCAGTGAGTGGCAGACGCTGCGCCGGGTGACCGTGCCGATGCTGATGCCGGTGCTCGTCGTGGTCTTCGTCACCATGCTCATCAATGTCCTCAAGATTTTCGACATCATCCTGAACATGGCGGCGCCGTCATCGCAGGCAGGGGCGGCCACGATCGCCGTGGAGATCTACAACGACTTCACGAGTAGCACGGGCCAGGGACTCGCTGCCGCGCTTGCCGTGGTGCTCTTCATCCTCGTCGTACCGGCGATGCTGTTCAACCTCAAGAGGATCCGCGGATGAGCGTGCAGGCTGCGTCGTTGCCGGTCGCTGCTCCGGGGAAGCAGCAGCGCTTCCGTCTGCGCCCATCGCGTATCGTCCTCAACATCGCTCTCGCGGCCATCGCGATCTTCTGGCTGGTGCCGTCGATCGGA
This sequence comes from Candidatus Dormiibacterota bacterium, assembly GCA_049283735.1. Taxonomy (GTDB): domain Bacteria; phylum Chloroflexota; class Dormibacteria; order Aeolococcales; family Aeolococcaceae; genus Palsa-851. The sequence goes on along the minus strand of JBAPWO010000122.1, from coordinate 22,321 downwards.
ATCGCGATCATCTCGCTCCGCCCCAACAGCGCGTTCGAGCAGTCCGGATGGTGGACGGTGCTCACCGCACCGGCGCAGTTGACGTTCTCCAACTATCAGGGCCTGTTGTCCGCGGGGTTCAAGGCGGGTGGCGTGCTCGACTCGCTGACAACATCGATCGCGATCACGGTACCGGTCACGATCCTCGTCACCCTGATCTCGAGCCTCACCGCGTACTCGCTCGTGTTCGGCAGATGGCGGGGACGGACACTCGTGTTTCTCCTCATCGTCGCGATGCTCGTCCTGCCGCTGCAGATGGCGCTGATCCCGGTGTCCAGCCTGTACAGCGTGTTCGACAGCGCGACCGGTCTCCACGTGTTCGGTTCGGTGATCGGCACGATCATCTTCCACGTGGCATTCGGCCTGCCGTTCGGCATCTTCCTGATGCGCAACTTCTACTCGGGCATCCCGCATGATCTCCTCGAAGCAGGACGGATCGACGGAGCGGGGGAGTGGACGCTGTTTCGGAAGGTCGTGCTCCCGATCGGCGTTCCCGCGCTGGCCTCGCTCGCCATCTTCCAGTTCATCTGGGTCTGGAATGACCTGCTCGTCGCGCTCGTCTTCCTGGGGAACAGCACCCACGTCACGCTGACGATGTTCCTCTACGGGCAGACCCGAGCACTGGCCAACAACTACTACATCATCTCGACGGGGGCGATGATCTCGATCGTCATTCCCTTGATCGTGTTCTTTGCCTTCCAGCGGTATTTCGTCCGTGGCGTGCTCGCCGGGGCGGTCAAATGAGGAGCGTGTCATGGCCGGCGTAGTCCTCGACGATCTGACCAAGCGTTACGACGGCGGCGCGCTCGCGGTCAACAAGCTCAACCTCGATATTCATGACGGCGAGTTCGTCTGCCTGGTCGGACCGTCGGGATGCGGCAAGACCACGGCACTGCGCATGATCGCGGGACTCGAGGAGATCACCAGCGGCCAGGTGCGCATCGGGGATCGCGTCGTCAACAACCTGCCGCCGCGCGATCGCGACATCGCCATGGTCTTCCAGAGCTACGCGCTCTACCCGCACATGAGCGTGCGCGACAACATGGCCTTCGGCCTGCAGCTGCGCAAGACGCCCAAGGCGGACATCGACAAGGCGGTGGTGGAGGCGGCGCGCATCCTCGACCTCGAGCGCTTCCTCGATCGCAAGCCTGGGCAGCTGTCCGGCGGGCAACGCCAGCGCGTCGCGCTCGGGCGCGCGATCGTTCGCGAGCCCGCCGTGTTCCTGATGGACGAGCCGCTCTCGAACCTGGACGCGAAGCTGCGCGTCCAGACGCGCGCCGAGATCGCGCGCATGCACACCCGCCTCGAGGCCACGATGATCTACGTCACCCACGATCAGGTCGAGGCGATGACCATGGGCGACCGGATCGCGGTGATCAACGAGGGCGTCCTGCAGCAGGCGGGGACCCCCAAGGACCTGTACGAGCTTCCCCAGAATCGGTTCGTCGCCGGCTTCATCGGATCGCCGTCGATGAACTTCATCGACCTCAAGGTCTCGCAGGACGGTGGGGTGGTCCGTCTCACCGGCGAGGGCGCCGAGATGCGGCCCGACGACACCGAGTCGGCATTGCTGCGCGACCTCGGGCTCGAGTCGGTGACCGTCGGCTTCCGGCCCGAGCACCTCGACCTCGTCGCGCTCTCCGGGCCCGGCCTGAGCGTGACGGTCGTGGTCGACGTCGTCGAATTCCTCGGCAACGACGAGCTCATCCACGGCACCAGCGAGGGACGCGACGTGGTGGCGATCATCGACGCCGACAACACCCTGAAGGTCGGCGATTCGGTGACCCTGGCGGCGCCGCCCCGGCGTCTCCACATCTTCAATCCGGCGACCGGGTTGCGTGTCGCCGCGAACGGCGCGCCCGCGGCGGCGGGGGTGGCCGGTGGCGCCAGCGCAGGCTGAGGGGCGTCAGGCCTAGGATTGTGCTACAATTTGCTACAGGATCAATCCCCCTGGAGCAATTGAGATGACAACAATATTCTGGCTCACGCTGAGAGCCCTGTACGGCATGGAGACGGGACGGTCGTGCCGTTCGTGCGGCGAGGCGATCTCCCACCGGATGCCTTCGGAACCAGTGAAGGCGTCTGCCGCCGCTGCCGCGACCGCGCCCGCGTCTAGCCGAGCCTCCACCCATCCGAAGGCCGCGACCGGCCAAGGTTGCTCACGGCGGTGATTCGCCGGCAAACGACCTCACGCGTCGAGACGCTCGAGGACGCGCTCGAGCGCCAGGTGCTCGACGGCCACTTCAAGCCCGGCGAGCATCTCGGTGAGATCGCGCTCGCCGAGGAGTTCGACGTCGGGCGGAACACGCTTCGAGCCGCCTTCGACGGCCTGGTGCGCCGGGGCCTGCTCGTCAAGTCGCGCAACCGCGGCGTCTTCGTTCGGGCGCTCGCCGCCCGTGATCTCGCCGAGATCTACGAGTTGCGGACCGCGCTCGAGGTGCAGGCCTCGAGACTGCTCGCAGCACGCCGCCGGGTCCCCGGCGCGGCGCGGACCGCCCTCGCGCAGCACCATCGTCTCGGCCCGAGTTCGTCACAGCGCGCCGTCGTCGAGGCCGACCTCGCCTTCCATCGTGCGCTGGTGGTCGGAGCCGGCAACGCTCGCCTCATTCGCGCGCACAGGAATCTCGAAGTCGAGATCCTCCTCTGCCTGGCGCAGCTTGTCCAGGGCTACGCGTCGGTGGGCCAGCTGGCGGGCGAGCACGACGCGCTGCTCGAGGCCATTGAGGCGGGCAGGCCGGAGGTGGCGGAGGCCGTCATCCGGCACCATCTGGAGAGCGCCACGTCCTGGCTGATCGAGCACGCGACCGCTGCCGAGGACAGCGTCTACGCGGTCGGCAGGGCTCCGACCGGGTCGAGCGATCTCGGGTAGACCTCGTCGATCAGCGGGCTCGAAAGGATGAAGTCGGCGGTCGCGCGGTTGCAGGCCATCGGGATGTTGTGCACCACCGCGATGCGCAGGAGCGCCTTGACGTCGACGTCGTGGGGGTGGGGTTCGAGCGGATCCCAGAAGAAGATGATCACGTCGATCCGCCCTTCCGCGATCGCCGCCCCGACCTGCTGATCACCACCGAGCGGACCGGTGAGGAATCGGTGCACGGGCAGGCCCAGCTCATTCGCGACCATCGACCCGGTCGTGCCGGTGCCGAGGAGGTCGTGGCGCGCCAGCGTCTCGCGGTTGAAGCGCGCCCACTCCAGCATGTCCGCCTTCTTGTTGTCGTGGGCGATCAGCACGATCTGCTTTCGTCGGGGACCTGAACGTGGCACGGTGCGCCTCCCGCTGAGTGGTGCGAGTTCCTGGAAGGTTGTAGCACAATCGGCGGTGTTTGCCGCCCGGGCAAGGCCAAATGCTCTGGCGCTGATGCACGATCTCCGTCCGCCTACTCTATCGCTGTGCCGGAAGTGACGTCCGCCCCGCCGTCGCTTGCGAGACGTTCACCGGCCACGGCCAGGTGAACCCGCCGGGTCGAATGCCTGCCGCGCTGCGCCACCGGGACTTCGCGTTGCTGTGGTCCGGACAGAGCATCTCGTTGGTGGGCGACGGCATGTACACGGTGGCTCTCGCGCTGGAGACGCTGCGCATCGACGACCATCCGCTGGCACTCTCGGTCGTTCTGGCCGCAAGGCTGCTGCCGACGGTCCTCCTGCTGATCGCCGGCGGGGTGATCGTCGACCGGGTGCCACGCCGCCTCGCGATGCTCACCTCGGATACCACGCGTGGCGTCGCGGTGGGGGTCATCGCTCTTCTGGTCGCGCTGGGAGCGCTCCAGGTCTGGGAGCTCGTCGTCATCTCCGCCGTCTTCGGCGCCGCCGATGCGCTCTTCTATCCGGCGGCCACCGCTGTGACCCCGGAGATACTGCCGGCCGAGCTCCTGGTGCAGGGCAGCGCGCTCAACCAGACCAGCCAGACCGTTGCGCAAATGCTGATCGGACCCGCGCTTGGCGGCCTGCTGGTTGCTGCCCTCGGCTACCAATGGGCATTTGCTCTCGATGGGGTGAGCTTCGCGATCAGCGCGTCCTGCGTGCTCGCGATGGCGAGCCGGCCGCGCCCCACACTCTCCGGCGGTTCGGCGCTCAGCGACGCGCGTGAGGGATTGCGCTACGTGCGCTCGCAGCGATGGCTGTGGGTGTCGCTCGGGGCGGCAGGGCTGGCCAACTTCGCCGCGTTCTCTCCACTCGGCCTCCTCGTACCGCTGCTCATCCGCAACGTGCTCCAACAGGGGCCGCTTGCGTTGGGCCTGGTGCTCGCGGCCGGTGGAGTCGGGGGCGGCGCGACAGCACTGCTCGTGGCGAAGTTTGGCGCGCCGCGCCTGCGCATCACGTCGATGTGGATTGGCTGGGGTGTCTCAGCCATGGCGATCATCGGGCTCGCAGTCGCCCCGAACGTATGGTTCGCCGGTTCGTTCGCCTTCATCGAAACGGGGACATTGATGTATGGCAACGTGCTCTGGAGCCCGATCATGCAGGAGTTGGTGCCACCCGAACTTCTCGGGCGCGCCTCATCAGTCGACTGGCTGGTGTCGCTCAGCCTCAGCCCGCTGGGCGTATTGGTAAGCGGCGCGTCCGCGGGTGCCATCGGCACCCGAACGACGATGCTGATCGGAGGCTGCATCGCGCTCTCCGTGTGCGGCATTCTGTTTGTCCCCGGTGTGCGAGACCCCGAGCGGCGTCTGAATTCACGCATCGCACCCGCGTCGCGCTGACGGGCTGCCCTGCCAGACTCGTGGGGTGATCGAGGCGACCCCATAGCGACGACCAGCGACGCGGCGCGCACCGTCACCACCGGTCATGGAACGCGCGGTGACGGCTACAAGTGGGTCGCGCTGAGCAACACCACCGTCGGGGTGCTGCTCGCCACGATCGATGCCTCGATCATGTTGATCGCGATGCCCGACATCTTCCGCGGCATCGATCTGAACCCGCTCGCGCCGGCGAACAGCTTCTACCTGCTCTGGATGATCCTCGGCTTCCTCATCGTCAGCAGCGTGCTCGTGGTGGGGCTGGGACGCCTCGGCGACATCGTCGGGCGGGTGCGCATCTACAACCTCGGTTTCGTCATCTACACCGGCGCGTCCCTGCTGCTGACCATCGACTGGATGACGGGACCCCCCGGCGCGATCTGGTTGATGGTGTTCCGGGTGGTCCAGGGCATCGGTGCGGCCTGCCTGATCGGGAACTCGGCGGCGATTCTCACCGATGCCTTCCCGACCAACCAGCGCGGCCTCGCGCTGGGCATCAACAACATTGCCGGCATCAGCGGTGTGTTCATCGGGCTCGTGCTCGGTGGGCTGCTCGCCCCGATCAACTGGCGGCTGGTGTTCCTCGTCTCGGTCCCGTTCGGCCTCTTCGGCACCGTGTGGGCCTATCTCAAGCTGGAGGAGCGCGGGGTCCGGCGCCGCGTCCCGATCGACTGGGTCGGCAACCTGACCTTCGCCTTCGGTCTGATCCTGGTGATGATCGGCATCACCTACGGCATCGAGCCGTACAAGTCCGACCCGATGGGGTGGACGAGCCCGTTCGTGCTCTCGGCACTCGCGCTCGGCGCCGCGTTTCTCGCCGCGTTTGCGGTGGTCGAGAGTCGCGTCGTGAACCCGATGTTCCGTCTCGGGTTGTTCCGCATTCGCGCGTTCACGTTCGGAACGCTGTCGAGCTTTCTCGCAGCCGTCGGCCGCGGCGGGCTCATGTTCATTCTGATCATCTGGCTGCAGGGAATCTGGTTACCGGAGCACGGCTACAGCTTCACCTCGACGCCGCTATGGGCGGGCATCTACATGATCCCGCTGACCGTCGGGTTCCTCCTGGCCGGCCCGTTGTCCGGCTATCTCTCGGACCGCTTCGGATCACGGCCGTTCGCAACCGGCGGGATGATCGGCGCGGCCGCCAGCTTCGGGTTCCTGCAACTGCTGCCGATCGATTTCCCGTATCAGCTGTTCGCGCTGATCCTCTTCCTCAACGGCCTGTCGATGGGCGCGTTCGCAGCGCCAAACCGCGCCGGCGTGATGAACAGCCTGCCGCCCGCGGACCGCGGCGCCGGCGGCGGAATGAACGCGACCTTCCAGAGCTCGGCGCAGGTGCTCTCGATCGGCATCTTCTTCACGCTGATGATCACCGGGCTGGCGGCGACACTTTCCACCACCATGACGGCGGGGCTCGAGGCGCACGGCGTGCCCAGCGCGGTGGCGGCGCATGTCGGCCACCTGCCACCGGTGTCGATCCTGTTTGCGGCATTCCTCGGGTACAACCCGATCCAGTCGCTGGTTGGCACCCACGTTCTCTCGCAGCTGTCGGTGGCGAACGCGTCGGCGCTCACCGGCCGGCAGTTCTTCCCGGAGTTGATCTCGGGTCCGTTCGCGGCCGGACTGCACCAGGCCTTCACCTTCTCTCTGGTGGTCTGCTTGATCGCGGCTGTCGCCTCGTGGTCTCGTGGCTCGCGCATTGTCAGGGGAGAGCCGGAGATCGTCACTGAGGCGCCGGAGCTCTGACGCGCTGCGTCTACCGCAGGCTGAGGGCGGGGCCGGTGAACGCGAAGGGCACGTGCCCCGCGGCTGCGAACAGCGCGAAGAGCGCGAGCGCCGCGCCGAGCAGCGACATGTCCCGGTAGAAGCTCGACTCGTGGGTGCGGCGCGCGACTGGATCGGTCTCGCTCCAGAACGGGTGGAACAGCACCGCCGCCGGGATGAGAAACAGGGCGATCATCAGGGCACCGATGTCGGGCCAGATCCCGAGGATGATCGAGAGATCGGCGACCAGCAGCCATGCGCCGGCGGGCCACCCGGCGAGGATGGGGACGGGTAGCTTCTTGCCTGATCCCGCGACGTAGCGAGGGTGGTTCTGGATGTGTCCACGCGCCGCGGTGACGAACAGTGCGACGAAGAGGATCCGCCCGATCAGCAGGATGACGCCGCCCAGCGTGGTCATCTGGCGAGTTGCGCCCGAGGCGTGCCCCCGCGTGTCAATCCGCGACCTTGAGGAGGATGCGCCCGCGCCCGTGACCCGTCTCCGACACGGCGTGCGCCTGCGCCGCGTCCTCGAGCGCGAAGACCTGCCCGATCTGTGGCTTCAGGTCCCCGGACGCCACCAGCCCGCCGAGCTCCTCGAGGATGGGGCGGGTCTCCGGCGGATGAGCGACACCGGATGTGCGCACACCTCGCGCTTCGGCGGTCTTGGGGTCGGGTGCGCCGGCGATGGGCACGAGGATGCCGCCCGGCTTGAGCACGCTCCAGGAGTGAGCGGTGACCTCGCCGCCGACGATATCGAGAACCACGTCGACGTCGTGCACGGCGTCTTCAACGTTGACGCTCGCGTAGTCGATCACCTCGTCGGCGCCAAGCGACCGGACGAATTCGACGTTGGCGGCCGACGCGGTGGCGATCACGTACGCACCTTTCCAATGGCCGAGCTGGACGGCGATGGCGCCGACGCCGCCCGCTCCGCCCTGGACCAGCAGGCGCTGACCGGCCTCGAGATGAGCTGTGTCGAACAGCCCGACCCACGCGGTCTCGCCACCGACGTGCAGGGGTGCGGCCTGCTCGAAGGAGACGCCTTCGGGGATGCGCGCGATCGTGGCCGCGGGCGCGACGGCGAACTCCGCGTAGGTGCCGGCGCCGCGACCGAAGACGCTGTCTCCGACGGCGAACCCGGTGACGCCTTCACCGAGGGCCTCGACGGTGCCCGACACATCGAGCCCGGGTGTATACGGGAGCGTGAGCGGCATGAACTGCTTCATGTACCCGGCGCGAAGTTTCCAGTCGATGGGGTTGACGCCCGCAGCGCGAACCTTGATCAGCACCTCGCCGGCTTTGGGTTCCGGACGATCGACTGCATCGACAACAAGGACCGCCGGCGGACCGTACTCGTGAAAGCGAACTGCGCGCATTGCGCCTTACAGTACCTTGGAGAGGAAGGACTTGGTCCGCTCGTGCTGGGGATTGGCAAGCATCTCGCGGGGGTTACCGGACTCGACGATCACGCCGCCGTCCATGAAGACGAGCGCATCGCCGACCTCACGAGCGAACCCCATCTCGTGGGTGACCACGACCATGGTCATCCCGTCCTGAGCGAGACCGCGCATCACGTCGAGCACATCGCCGACCAGCTCCGGATCGAGTGCCGACGTCGGCTCATCGAAGAGCATGAGCTTGGGTTGCATCGCGAGTGCGCGCGCGATTGCGACCCGCTGCTGTTGACCACCGGAGAGCTGGTTCGGATAGACGTCCACCTTGTCGGCAAGCCCGACCCGGTCGAGCAGTGCGCGTCCTCGTTCCGCGGCGGCTTTCTGCGCGTCCTTCTTCACGCGAACCGGCGCTTCCATGATGTTTTCGAGCGCGGTCATGTGCGGAAACAGATTGAAGCGCTGGAACACCATCCCGATCTCCGCGCGCTTTCGGCAGACCTCACGCTCGGGAAGCTCGTAGATCTTGTCGCCGTGCTCGCGATATCCCACCAGCTCACCGTCCACCGACAGCCTGCCCGCGTCGATCTTCTCGAGATGGTTGATGCAGCGCAGGAACGTGCTCTTGCCGGAACCGGACGGCCCGACGATACACATCACCTCCCTGGGCGCGACCTCCAGGTCGATACCGCGGAGCACCTCGAGGCGGCCGTACGACTTGTGGACAGCTTCGGCACGAACCATCGGCCCGCTCATGAAATGATCCCTATGTATGCCGGGTGTAAACGGAAGTGGGCTCGACCGCAGCCTCCGGAGGCGGGATGTGCGAGTGAAGCAACATCCGCCGGAATCGCTGCAGCGGGGTGAGCGGCAGCTGGTGTGCCGATCCACGTGCGAAATACCGCTCCAGGTAATACTGACCGAAGGTGAGGATGGACGTCATCACCAGGTACCAGATGCTGGCGACGACGAGCAGCTCGACGACGTTGAAGGTTGCACTGGCAATCTGCTCCTGCACGTAGAAAAGCTCACCGACGGCGGCGATCGAGGCGAGCGAAGACGTCTTGAGCATCGAGATGGTCTCGTTGCCGGTCGGTGGAAGCACGACGCGCATCGCCTGGGGGAGCACGATCCTGCGCATCACACCAGGGCGTGTCATGCCCAGCGCCTGTGCCGCCTCGGTCTGCCCCTGATCTACGGAGATGATGCCGGCGCGAACGATTTCCGACATATAGGCTGCCTCGTTGAGGCCGAGTCCGAGGATGGCGGCGAGGAACGGGGAGACGATCTGGTTGGTTGTGCCGATCCACTCGATGTGAGTGAATGGGATGCCGATCATCAGGTGGGGAAGGATGAGCGCGAGGTTGTACCAGAAGAAGATCTGGACCAGCACCGGCGTTCCGCGAAAGAACCAGATATAGAACCAGCTCACGCTTGACAGCACCGGATTCACCGAGAGACGCATGACGGCAAGGAGCGCGCCGAGGCTGACCCCGATCGCCATCGCGATGACCGTCAGCTCGAGCGTGACGACGATTCCTTGGATGATTCGCGGAAAGAACAGGTACTGAGCGACGACGCGCCAGTCGAGGGTGGGCGCGGCGGCGAAGGTGTACAGGGCTGCGGCCGCAAACCCGAGGACGAGCACCGCGGAAACCCATCGCCACGGGTGGCGGAGCGGAATCGCCTTGATGGCCTCAGGCCGGCTCCGCCCACTCGAGGCGATGGGTTCGCTCACGGTCACGGCGGTGGTTCGCTCACGGCCGCATCTCGATGCTCACAGCGCGATCCGCGTGGACGAATGACCTCAGTACGACGGGACGCAGCTGGCGCCAACCGAGTTGTTGTTGTTCACGGTTACTGCCGAGCTGGCGATCGCGCCATCCGAGACACCCCAGGTGTTGAGCAGCTTCGTGTAGAAGTTGTTGTCGATGAGGTACTTGATCGCGTCCGTGACCGCCTGCTCGAGACCGGTCGTCTTCACCATCGCGACACCGTAGGGAGAGACGCTGCACGCGGTTCCACCGATCTTGACCTTGCCGTTCAAAGTCTTGACCTGGTAGTCGGCCACCGGCTGGTCGAGCCAACCGAAGTCGGCACGGCCGGACAGCAGCGCCGAGTTCGCCTGGGTCTGCGTCCCGTAGCTGAGCACGGTGATGTCCTGCTTTCCGGCGGCTTTGCAATGGTCCGTATCACCCGACTTCGTGCCACCGCCGGGCTTCATTCCCATGTATCCCCACGCGTCGGCCTCCTCGGTGGTGCCCGACTCGACGGCAACCGTGTGTCCGCACATGTCGGCTGCAGACGAGATGGAGGCGCCGCCAGCCTTCACGATCCACGCCTCACCGGCCTGGTAGTAGGTGATGAAGTCGATGCCCTTGGCTTCGCGCTGACTGGTTGGTGTGAAGCTCGAGAAGGCCATCTGGTACTTCGCCGGGCTCTCGAGCAAAGCCGGGATGATGTCCGAGAAGGTCACGTTGTTGATCGTGCAGGGCACACCGAGCACGGCGCAGACGTCCTTCGCGAGGTCGACGTCCCACCCGACCAGGTTGCCGGTGCTCGGGTCGACGAATTCATTCGGCGCGTAGGTGGCGTCGGTCGCGATCTGGAGGGGCGCTGCTGCCTTGACTGCCGCGGGGACTTCGGCCGCGATGCTGGCCTGTGCTGCTGGGCCCGCCGCCGAGGTCGCGGGCGAGGGCGTGGACCCGCCCCCCGAACCACCGCAGGCCGCGAGCAGCGCTGCGGGAAGGAGGAGTGCGATTCCAGCGCGACGCGAGAGTTTGACCGAGCGACCCATGTGAGACCCCCGAAGCCCGACGACTGAATAGGTGGGCGCCATTGTGGACTTTCGCCGAGGTCATGTCCACAGACGCGCCGACCAACCGGCACTTCTGACGGGCTGGCCGCCACGATTGGCCGCACCTGACAGGCTCCAATTGTCCACACCTCGCAGCCGCGGCATGACCAGATTCGTTCGGCCTTGTATTTGCGGGCCGGCATTAGGGGATCAACGCGCTTGACCCTTCCCCTGAGCGAATGCCAGCATGGGGCCTCACTCGTTTGCCTTTCGGTCCGGGAGGAATTCCATGACGCAGCCCGTCGCGCTGACTATCAACGGAAGGCTGAGGGAGGACTACGTCGAGCCCCGTCTGCTCCTCGTGCACTACCTGCGCGAGGTGGCGGGTCTCACCGGAACACACATCGGCTGCGACACCAGCCAGTGCGGGGCCTGCACGGTCCTGATCGACGGCGAGGCGGTGAAATCGTGCAGCGTCTTCGCGGTCCAGGCAGACGGACGCCAGGTGACGACCGTCGAGGGGCTCGCCGAGGACGGCACCCTTCATCCCGTGCAGCAGGCGTTCTGGAACGAGCACGGGCTGCAGTGCGGGTTCTGCACGCCTGGGTTCCTCATGGCTGCGGCCTATCTCCTGAAGCAGAACCCGTCGCCGACCGACGACGAGATCGAGCGCGGACTGGAGGGCAACCTCTGTCGCTGCACCGGCTACGAGAACATCAGGAAGGCGGTGCGATCCGCGTCCGAGGCGATGAAGGGCGGGACGGCTGAGGCGTCCCGTGACCTCGTCGGATCCGTCGCGGCTCCGGTGGAGGACTAGCCATGGCGGTCACGTCCATGATCGGTGCCCGTATCCAGCGTCGCGAGGACCCCAAGCTCATCACCGGGCATGGCAACTTCATCGACGACGTCAAGCTCGTGAACATGGCGCACATGTCGATCGTGCGCAGCCCGCACGCGCACGCTCGCATCCGCTCGATCGACACGTCAGCGGCGAAGGCGTCGAAGGGCGTGGTCGCGGTGCTCACCGCCGCCGACTTCAAGTCGGTCATCCTCGGGCCGCTGCCGGTCACCAACGCGTTTGTCCCCGACAAGAAGCAGGTGCCCGAGCAGTTCCCCATCGCGGCCGAGGAGGCCGTGTACGCCGGCGAGCCGGTCGCGGTGGTGATCGCCGACGATCGCTACCTCGCCGACGATGCCGCCCAGTTGGTCGTCGTCGACTACGAGCCGCTCCCAGCCGTCATGGACCTGGAGAAGGCGATGGAGCCGGGCAGCCCGCTGGTGAAGAGCGACCGCCCCGACAACATCGGCTGGGACGCGGCGTTTCCCGCCGGCGACATCGATGCCGTCTTCGCCGAGGCGGAGGTGGTGCTCAAGCAGCGCATCGGCCAGCAGCGGGTGTTCCCGACCGCGATGGAGACACGAGGCTGCGTCGCCGATTACGTGCCGTACGACAACCGATGCACGCTGTGGACGTCGACGCAGGTGCCGCACTTCATCCGGCTGTTCGTGGGAGGCGCGCTCGGCGTCCCCGAGTCGCAGTTCCGGGTCGTCAGCCACGATGTCGGCGGGGGATTCGGCGCGAAGCTCCGGCCGTACCCCGAGGAATACCTCGCCACCGCGGCGTCGAAGATCACCGAGCGGCCCGTGAAGTGGATCGAGGACCGCACCGAGAGCCTGCAGGCCACGACGCACGGACGCGGTCAGATCTTCGACGTGGAGGTGGCAGCGAACCGCGACGGGACGCTGCTCGGCCTGAAGTTCACCCAGCTGCTCGACATCGGCGCCTACCACGGCGTCTTCAGCGCCTTCCAGGTGGTTGCGTGTCTGCTCGGTGGCGGCTGCTACGAGTGGAAGGCGATCAATGCGCGGAGCATCGGCATCTTCACCAACCGCATGTCGACCGATCCATATCGCGGCGCGGGTCGCCCTGAGGCCACGCACCTGGTCGAGCGAATCGTCGACATCGTCGCCCGGGAGATCGGCATGGACCCGGCCGAGGTCCGGCGCAAGAACTTCGTCAAAAGCTTCCCGCACACCAACAATTTCGGCCTCGTGTACGACTCCGGCGATTACGGGAAGTCGCTCGATCGCGCGATGGCGAACATCGATTACCCGGCGCTGCGCAAGCGCCAGGAGGAGTTGCGTGCCAAGGGAAGGTACACGGGCATCGGGTTCAGCACCTACGTCGAGATCTGCGGGCTCGGCCCCAGCTCGGCGACCGCGCCGGCTGCCGGGATCGCGCTCGTCGAGTCATCGATGGTGCGGGTCCATCCCACCGGGTCGGTGACCGTTTCGGTGGGTACCCATTCCCACGGCCAGAGCCACGAGACGACCTTCGCGCAGATCGTCGCCGACACCCTCGGGGTGCCGTACGACACCGTCGAGATCCGCCACGGCGACACCGGTGACACCCCGTTCGGCTACGGCACCTACGGATCGCGCAGCCTCGCCGTCGGGGGCATGGCGATCATGGCCTCGTGCCACAAGGTCGTCGACAAAGCGAAGAAGCTGGCGGCGCATGCCTTCGAGGCATCCGAGGAGGACATCGTCGTCGACCAGGGGCGTTACTTCGTGCGGGGCAACCCGGGTGAGGCCAAAGCCCTTGCGGAGCTGGCATTTGCCTCATATGGCGCTGGTCTCCCCGAGGGCATGGAGCAGGGGCTGGAGGCGGTGTCGTATTTCGATCCGCCGAACTTCGTATGGCCGTTCGGCTGCCACATCTGCGCCGTCGAGGTCGATCCCGAGACCGGTGTGGTGAGCCTCGACCGCTACGTTGCGGTCGACGACTGCGGCAACGTCATCAACCCGATGGTGGTCGACGGGCAGCTCCACGGTGGGATTGCCCAGGGCATCTCCCAGGCGCTGTTCGAGGAGGTGCAGTACGACGATGAGACCGGGCAGATGCTCACCGGCACCATGCTCGACTACCTCGTCCCGCCCATGGCGGAGATGCCCCACTTCGAGCTGGACCGCACGGTGACCCCGAGCCCCACCAACGAGCTGGGTGTCAAGGGCATCGGCGAAGCCGGAACGATAGCGTCGAGCATCGCGGTGATCAACGCGATCACCGATGCGCTGGCGCCGTTCGGCATCAAACACGTGGAGATGCCGGCGCGTCCGGATCGCCTCTGGTCGATGATCAAGGAGGCACGCGCATGATCACCGCGGCATTCGAGTACGCGCGACCGGGCTCGGTCGATGAAGCCCAATCACTGCTGACGAAATACGGCGCCGACGCGAAGGTCATCGCCGGCGGTCAGAGCCTCATCCCGCTGATGCGCCTCCGCCTGAGCCAGCCGACCGCGCTCGTTGACATTCAGGGGATTTCCGAGCTCAAGCACGTTCGTCGCGACAACGGCAGCGTGGAGATCGGTGCGCTGGTGCGTCACGTCGACATCCAGCGCGACGCGACCCTGCGCGAGACCTTGCCGATTCTCGTCGAGATGGCCGACGACGTCGGCGACAACCAGGTGCGCAATCTCGGCACCATCGGCGGCGTGATCGCGCACGGCGACGCGGCCGGCGACTACAACACGCTCGCGCTGATGCTCGATGCCGAGATCGTCACCAACAAACGTCGCCACCAGGCGCGCGATTTCTTCCGCGACATCTTCACGACCGCCCTCGAGCACGACGAGGTGGTGACCGCGGTGCGCTTCCCGGTGACGACCGGGCGGTTCGCCTACACGAAGTTCCGCCGCCGGCTGTACGACTGGGCGATCGCCGGGGTTGCGGTGCAGGAGACCGGTTCATCGTGGCGCGTGGGCTACGTGAACCTGGCCAGGACGCCGCGTCGCGGCACGGCCGTGGAGCATGCGCTTGCCGGCGGCGCCTCGGCGGCAGATGCGGCAGCCCAGAGCGGGTCGGACATCGACCCGACCGGGGACGTGCGAGCAACCGCTGAGTACAAGCGGCATCTCGCCGAAGTGCTCACCGCTCGCACCCTCCAGAAGGCGACAATGGCCGCTTGAAGCGGATCAGTCACTGGATCGGCGGCCAGGTGGTCGCCGGGACCTCCGGCACGCGTGGGCCGGTCTTCAACCCGGCCACCGGGGAGCAGACCGGCGCGGTGGATCTGGCTTCGGCCGCGGAGGTCGACGCCGCCGTCGAAACCGCCGCCGGAGCGTTCCGGGAGTGGCGCGCCGCGTCGCTCTCGCAGCGGACGACGGTTCTGTTCGCATTCCGCGACCTGCTCGACCGGCATCGCGACGACCTCGCCGCGATCGTCACCTCGGAGCACGGCAAGGTGCTCTCCGACGCCAGGGGCGAGGTGGCCCGCGGCATCGAGAACGTCGAGTTCGCGTGCGGCGTTCCCCACCTGCTCAAGGGGGGATTCTCGGAGCAGCCGTCACGCGGTGTCGACGTGTACTCGATCCGGCAGCCGCTCGGCGTGGTCGCGGGTATCACGCCCTTCAACTTCCCGGCGATGGTGCCGATGTGGATGTTCGCGAACGCGATCGCGTGCGGAAACACATTCATCCTCAAGCCGAGCGAGAAGGACCCGTCACCGTCGCTGTTCTTCGCCGACCTCTGGAGCCGGGCGGGACTTCCCGACGGCGTGTTCTCGGTGGTGCAGGGTGCGCGTGAGGCTGTGGACCGTCTCCTCGACCATCCAGAGGTCGCCGCGCTCTCGTTTGTCGGGTCGACGCCGGTCGCGCGGCACATCTACGAGACCGGGACCCGCAACGGCAAGCGCGTCCAGGCCCTGGGCGGTGCGAAGAACCACATGGTGGTCCTGCCCGACGCCGACCTCGACGCCGCTGCCGACGCGGCCGTGTCCGCGGGATACGGTTCCGCCGGCGAGCGCTGCATGGCCATCTCGACGGTGGTCGCGGTCGGCGACATCGGCGAGCGCCTGGTTGCGGCGATCGCGGCGCGCATTCCCGCCGTCAAGGTCGGCGCGGGCGACGATCCGACCTCGGAGATGGGACCGCTGGTCACCCGCGAGCATCGCGACAAGGTGGCGACCTACCTCGAGGCGCAGTCGCTCGGCGGCGCCCGCCTCGTGGTCGACGGGCGCGGCAACACGCCCGATGGCGACGGCTTCTTTCTCGGACCCTCGCTCGTGGATCGGGTGAGCCCGGGCTCCAGGGTCTACGACGACGAGATCTTCGGCCCGGTGCTCTCGGTGGTGCGCGTGGACACGTACGACGAGGCGATCCGCCTGGTTAATGACAATCAATACGGAAACGGGGTGGCCCTGTTCACGCGCGACGGTGGCGCGGCGCGCAGATTCCAGTTCGAGGTGCAGGTCGGCATGGTCGGCATCAACGTGCCGATCCCGGTGCCGGTCGCGTACTACAGCTTTGGAGGCTGGAAGGCGTCGTTGTTCGGCGATACCCACATGTATGGACCGGACGGGATCCATTTCTATACGCGTACCAAGGTGGTAACCTCGCGCTGGCCGGAGCCCGGGCCCGGCAGCGTGGATCTGGCGTTTCCCAGCAACGCCTGAGTCGATCCCCGGCCCCTGCTAGGCTTCTTCGGCGATGCCTGAGTGGAGCGGAGTGAGGGACAAGCGCATCCTGATCACCGGCGCCACGCGCGGGATCGGGCTGGCGGCGGCGCAGGCACTGGCCCAGCGCGGGGCGCAGCTGGCGATCGTCGCGCGCGACGACGCACGCGGCGCTGCGGCGGTCGAGAGCATCGAAGCGGAGGGAGGATCGAAGGTCGACGTGCTCCACGCCGATCTGACCTCGCAGGCTTCGGTACGCGCGCTGGCGAGCGAGGCGCTCGAACGCTACCCGCGTATCGATGTCCTGGTCAACAACGCCGGTGCGATGTTCACGACGCGCACGCTGACCGTCGACGGCATCGAGAGCACCTGGGCGCTCAACCACCTCGCGCCGTTCCTGTTGACCACCCTGCTCCTCGACCGGCTCAAGCAGTCCACACCCGCGCGCATCATCACCACATCGTCCGATGCGCACAAGGGGAAGCTCATCCCGTTCGACGACCTCAACGCGGAGCGGTCATGGGGGGGCCGCGGGTTCACCCGCTACGGCCAGACCAAGCTGGCCAACATCATGTTCACCCGCGAGCTGGCGCGCCGCCTCGAGGGAACCGGCGCGACCGCGTACTGCTTCCATCCCGGCCTGGTGGCCAGCGGTTTCAACCGCAACAACGGCGCGCTCATGAGCACGGCGATGGTGATCATCGCGCCGTTCTCGCGTAGCCCCAGGAAGGCGGCGCGAACCCTCGTCTGGCTCGCCGATTCCCCCGACGTGTCGAACCAGAGTGGCGGCTACTACGAGGAACAGGCGCTCGCCGTGTCGAGCCGGCAGTCGCAGGATCCGACCCTGGCGAGGCGGCTGTGGGAGATCAGCGAGGAGCAGGTGCGCCCGAGGACGGTTCCGGAGACGAGCGCGTCCTGATCAGTGCCGCCCGATGCGACGGAACCAGGGCGTGCGGCGCCAGGCCAGCTCCCCGGACAGGACCTCGTTGCGGACCAGCTCGCTGTGCAGCACCGTGATCAGGTCGCGCTCGCGGCGGACGGCCTCGCGCTGTTCGACGCCCCGATGAGCGTGCTCCTCGAGGGCGCGGGCTCGCCACATGTCGACCTCGCTGGCGAGCGCGGCCACCTGGGCATCACGCTCCTCGACGACCTCTCGCAACTGGATGATGTCGACGAGGTTGTCCATCGCCAGCAGGCGCAGGGCGCGGACCGTGTCCGGGCTCTCGGGCTCGTCGACGCCATCGGTCTGGAAGAGCGCCTGGGCGAGGCGCTGCTCGCTGCGACCCACGAGGTGGAGCGTCGGGACCTCGTCCTCGACCTCGAGCGCCGGGGGCTCGGGCGCGGGTACGGGGTTCAGGGGAATCCCGATGGTCCCTGCGGGCAGGACTCGAACGGCCATGACGGGCGACCTCCTGGAGAGACGTGGAGTGGAACGACGAGAGTTCGCTGCGCAAGGCTACAACGGATGCAGCCCGAGTGGCCGCCCCACTAGGCTTCGGGCATGCCTGAGAACGACCTCGACACCTACTGCGCAGCCAACCAGCAGCGCCACGTGGAGGAGCTGATCGAATTCCTTCGCATCCCCAGCATCTCCGCCGACCCCGCTCATACCGCCGATGTCCGCCGCAACGCCGAGCACCTTGCCGAGGCCGCCCGGCTGGCCGGCTTCGCGCGCGCCGAGATCATCGAGACGGCGGGCCACCCCGCCGTCTACGCCGAGCGCCTGGTCGATCCGACGCTGCCCACCGCGCTCATCTATGGACACCACGACGTGCAGCCGGTCGACCCGCTCGACGAGTGGCGCACGTCGCCCTTCGAGCCGGAGGTCCGCGACGGCAACCTCTACGGGCGTGGCGCGGTGGACGACAAGGGCCAGGTGTGGATGCACCTCAAGGCGGTGGAATCCGTGCTCGCGGTCCGGGGGGAATTGCCGCTCAACCTCAAGCTGATCGTCGAAGGGGAGGAGGAGTCGGGGTCGGTCCACTTCGAGGACATCGTGGAGTCCGAGCAGCAGCGGCTTCGCGCCGACATCCTGGTGGTGTCGGACACCGCGATCATCGCCGCCGGTATCCCGTCGCTCTGCACCGGGTTGCGTGGCCTCGCGGGTGTCGAGGTGCACGTCCAGGGCCCGACCCTCGACCTCCATTCGGGTCGCTTCGGCGGCGCGGTTGCCAACCCTGTCGCGGCGCTCGCCGAGATGCTCGCGTCGCTGCACGACCCCGCGACCCGGCGGGTGACCGTGCCCGGCTTCTACGACGACGTCCGCGAACCCACGGCCGAGGAGCGTGAACTGTTCGCCCGCGTCCCCTATGACGTCGACGAATTCCGCAAGGAGGCAGGCGACGTGCCCGCCACGGTCGGGGAGGCGGGCTGGACCGATCGCGAGCGCCTCTGGGCGCGCCCGACGCTCGAGTTCAACGGCATCTGGGGCGGCTACTCGGGCCCGGGCCAGAAGACGATCATCCCGGCGAGCGCGGGCGCCAAGATCACCTGCCGGCTGGTGCCCAACCAGGATCCCGAGCGCATCGCGGAGCTGGTCCGCGACGCGGTCCTCGCGGCTGCGCCCGCCGGCGTCACGGTCACCGCCGAAGCCAAGGGCGGGGGCAGGCCGGTGGTCACGTCAATCGATCACCCCGCAGTGCAGGCGGCCTCACGTGCAATGGCGAGCGTCTTCGGCGCGACCCCCGCCCTGACCCGCGAGGGTGGTTCGATACCGCCGGTGGAGTCGTTCGCGCGGATCATGGGATTGCAGGCCGTGCTGGTCGGCCTCGGCCTGCCTGACGATCAGATCCATGCGCCCAACGAGAAATTCGCACTCGACATGTACTTCAAGGGCATTCGCGTTCTTGCCCGCCTCTGGGACGAGCTCGCCGTCGCACTGAGGGCGTCGTGAGCAGGATCGAAGCGATCACCGCGCTCGAGATCCTCGACTCGCGGGGCAACCCGACGCTGGAATGCATGGTCATCCTCAACGACGGCTCCGAGGGACGCGCGCGGGTGCCGAGCGGCGCGAGCACCGGGGTCCACGAGGCGGTCGAGCTTCGTGACGGCGACCCGGCTCGGTTCGGCGGCAAGGGCGTGCTCAAGGCGCTGGCCAACGTCGATGCGGTGATCGGTCCCGAGCTGATCGGGTTCGACGCCAGCGACCAGGCCGCCCTCGACGCCAGGCTGTGTGAGCTCGACGGCACGCCGAACAAAAGCAACCTCGGCGCCAACGCGATCCTCGCGGTCAGCCTCGCCTCGAGCAATGCCGCTGCGGCGAGCGCGCGAATCCCGCTGTATCGCCATCTCGGCGGTGAGGGGTCGCACCTCCTCCCGGTGCCGCAGTTCAACGTGCTCAACGGCGGCGCGCACGCCCAGACGCGCGTGGACTTCCAGGAGTTCATGCTCCTCCCGATTGGACTGCCGACCTTTCGCGAGGCGCTGCGCGCCGGCGCCGAATGCTTCCACGCGCTTCGTTCAATCCTGCATGCGCGCGGTCTGGGCACCGGACAGGGAGACGAGGGAGGCTACGCGCCGGATCTCGACCGCAACGAGGCGGCGATGGAGTTGCTGCTCGAGGCGATCGAAGCCGCCGGCTATGCGGCGGGGCGGGATGTCGCGATCGGGCTCGACCCGGCCACCTCGGAGCTGTACACGAACGGGCGGTACGAGCTGCGCGGTGAGGGGGTCACGCTGGACTCGGCGGGGCTGGTCGATCGCTGGGAGCAGTGGGTCGAGCGATATCCGATCGTGTCGCTCGAGGACGGCATGGCCGAGGACGATTGGGACGGCTGGAAGTTGCTGACTGATCGCCTCGGCGGACGGGTGCAGCTGGTGGGCGACGACATCTTCGTCACCAACACCGAGCGGCTCCAGCTCGGCTTCGATCGTGGCGTCGCCAACTCGGTGCTCATCAAGCTCAACCAGATCGGCACCGTCACCGAGACGCTCGCGACCATCGCGCTCGCCACAGGGCACAACTACTCGAGCGTGATCAGTCACCGCAGCGGCGAGACCGAGGACACGTCGATCGCCGACCTCGCGGTTGCAGTCAATGCTGGCCAGATCAAGACGGGTGCGCCATCGCGCTCGGAGCGGGTTGCCAAGTACAACCGGCTGCTGCGTATCGAGCACGAGCTCGGCGAGGCGGCGCGCTATGCGGGCGCCGCGCCGTTCTTCCGCAGCGTTCCCCAGCCGGCCTGATCGTGACCAGGCGCGTCGATCCGTCCACATCGACCGCGAGGGCGGGGCTCGGCCGTGGCACCGGCGACGGCGTCGACCTGGTTGCGCCGATGAGCCTCGCCTCGGTGCGTGCGTATGCCGATCTCCCGTCGGTCGACGAGGCGATGGAGGGGCGGAACGCATACCGCCGCTATGGCGGCGGCAATCCACAGCGCCTCGAGGAGGCGATGATCGAGCTCGAGACGGTTCCGGGACACGCTGAGCCGGTGGCGCGGGTGACCTCGAGCGGCCAGGCGGCGCTGCTCCTCGCGGTGACGCTCGTGGTCACGCGGTCGCGCCCGAGGGTCGTGGTCGTGCGGCCCTGCTATGGAGGCACGGATTCGCTCCTTGCCGGGCCGCTCGGCAACCTCGGCGTGCGGACGTCGACCGTCGACATCCCCGTCGATGGCGGCAGTCACGGGGAGCTGTGCGCGGCCGAACTCGGTCCCGACGTCGCCGCCGTGGTCACCGAGGTGATCACCAACCCGCTGATCGGGCTCATCGACGTCCCCGCCATCACTGCCGCGGCGCATCAGGCCGGCGCCGCATGCGTCGTGGACTCGACCTTCACACCGCCGTTCCTCTTCCAGCCGTTCGCGCACGGCGCCGACCTGGTGATGCACAGCCTCACCAAGCATCTCGCCGGCCACAGCGACGTGAGCGGCGGCGTCCTCCTCGTCGCGGCCGAGCACGAGGCGAGTGACTGGCTCGACGCCAACGCCCGGCTGCTCGGATGCACGCTCTCACCGTTCGATGCGTGGCTTGCGCTCCGCGGATTGCGCACCGCGGGGCTGCGCCTCGAGCGCTGCAGCGAGAACGCCGCGGCGCTCGCCGAGTTCTTCGCGGATCGCGGCGAGCTCGCGGCGGTGCATTATCCCGGGCGACGCGGTGCCCAGGATGCGGCGCTTGCCGACCGGCTGCTCCCGCGCGGCCGCGGGCCGATGCTCAGCATCGAGCTTCGCGGTGGCGCACGGGCGGCGGATGCCTTCATCCGAGCCCTCGAAGGGATCCGCCTGGCGCCGAGCCTCGGCGATGTCGCCACCACGGTGAGCTATCCGGCGAGCACCTCGCACCGGGCCCTCAGCCCGCAACAGCGCGCCGCGCTCGGCATCGGCGACGGACTGGTGCGCATCAGCGTCGGCATCGAGCCCATCGATGACCTGAAGGCGGAGCTCGACGCCGCGATGATCGCCGCGTCAGCCGGTTGACGGCGGATCGGGACCGGAAGCGCGCCGACCCGGTACTCTAGGGAGGCTATGGCACACGTTCGTCTCGCCAACGGTGGTGACCTCTCGGTGAAGCTCACCGTCGAGGAGATCATCGCCAAACTCAACGCCTCCGCCGGTGGCGCGGCGTTCGTCGAGCTTCCGGGCGAGGACGGGCCGTTCCTGGTT
This sequence comes from Candidatus Dormiibacterota bacterium, assembly GCA_049283735.1. Classification (GTDB taxonomy): domain Bacteria; phylum Chloroflexota; class Dormibacteria; order Aeolococcales; family Aeolococcaceae; genus Palsa-851. The sequence goes on along the minus strand of JBAPWO010000122.1, from coordinate 545 downwards.
CGCTCTGAGGCCGTCATCGCGGTGATCGCGGACCAGCGGCGCGGTTCTGCGGGGTTCCGAGTCGCACAGGGAGCCGCAGCGAGCTGAGGGGCGTGACCACGCCGCAGCCTCCGGCGAAGCCGGCGTTGACGCTCGTGCCGAGGGAGATGGGGGAGACGATCACCGAACGCATCGGCAACACGGCGCTGCTCCGGGTTCGCATGTTCGAGGAGGAGTGCCCGGACGTTGCCGTGTACGCCAAGGCGGAGTTCCTGAACCCCGGCGGGTCGGTGAAGGATCGGCCGGCGCTGCGCATGATCGAGGATGGCGAGCGATCCGGGAGGCTCACCCGAGAGCGCATCATCATGGACAGCACCAGCGGCAACACCGGCATCGCCTACGCGATGATCGGAGCAGCGAAGGGATATCGGGTACGCCTGGTGATGCCCGGCAACGTGAGTGAGGAGCGCCGCCAATTGGTCAGCGCATTTGGGGCCGAGGTCGAGTACAGTGACCCGCTCGAGGGAAGCGACGGCGCCATCCGGTTTGTTCGCGCCATGTATGAC
>JBAPWO010000121.1:0-4215 GCA_049283735.1 Candidatus Dormiibacterota bacterium | reverse complement strand
GGAGCCGTCGCCTCGAGGCGGCGGCGGAGCACCTCGATGCTGGGCAGCTCTCGAGTCTTCGACGCCTCCCACTGCTGCCACCAGCGCCGGACCTGACGAGCGAGGAATCCGTCGGGATGGCCGAAGTCGCCGAGTCCGATCGCGTCAGGGTCGATCGCGTGGAGCTGCAGGAGCGTTTCGATCAACGCCGATGACATCGCGCGCCGCGTCTGGCGTGTGTCGGGGAACGCCGCGGGGAGCGCGTCGCGGACGACGTGGCCGTCTATCCACTCCATGACGTAGAAACGAGCGCCGATCACCGAGTCGTCCTCGCACAGCGCGATCACGCGCGGGACCGGAATCCCGGTGTCCTGCAGCGCCGAGAGCACGCGATACTCGCGCGCCATGTCGTGCGCGGTCGGGAGCACATGCGCAAGCGGCGGCCGGCGCACCACGAAACGGCGCTCGCCGTCATCGACGATGTAGGTGAGGTTCGAGCGTCCGCCGGCGATGACCTCGCCTCGAAGCGCGCCCGTAAGCCCTCCGACCAGCGGCGCCAGATACGCAGCGAGCGCCTCGAGGCCGAGCCCCGGCGGCGACGTCACTGAGGAGGCGGCGAGTGCCCGTGACGGCGACGCCGGATCTCCGCGACCTGGAGTCGCAAGGTGGCGCGCTCGAGAGCCATGACCGCCTCCTCATTGCCCACGTTCTGGGCGAGGAGTTCCTGCGCCTTCTTGCGCGCTTCCTCGGCACGCGCTTCATCGATGTCCTCGGCCCGCTCGGCGGCATCCGCAAGGATCGTCACCTTGTCGGGGAGTATCTCGAGGAATCCGCCCGACACCGCGAGCACGTGCTCGGCTGCGTCGTTCCGAATGGTCACCACGCCATTGCGCAGCGGGGTGAGCAGTGCGATGTGCTGCGGCAGGACCCCGAGGTCGCCCTCGACACCGGGCGCGAGCACGAAGTCAGCCTCCTCGCTGAAAACGCGACCCTCCGGCGTGACGAGTTCGACCTGGAGCTTGGCCATATCGGGCTATTCCTTGGCGGCCTCGTCGGGCTTGGATGCCGACGTGTCCGCGGCGGGTGCGTCATCGGGCTTGGCCGCCGTCGTGTCCGCGGTGGGCGCTGTGCCAGTCGTGCTCGCGGAGTCTGAAGTCGCGTCCGACGCAGCGCCCTCCGCAGCCGGGGCCTCAGTGGCAGCCGCAGCGACCGGCGCAGTCTCCGCAGCCTTCGACTGCTCGCCCTCCTCGCCCTTCAGCGCGGCCGCGCGCTGCACAGCCTCGTCGATGGTGCCGACCATGTAGAACGCATCCTCAGGCAGGTCGTCGTGCTTGCCGTCGAGGATCTCGCCAAACCCGCGAATCGTCTCCTCGAGCGGCACGTACTTGCCGTCACGCCCGGTGAACACCTCGGCGACGAAGAACGGCTGCGACAGGAAGTTGCGCACGCGGCGGGCACGGCTGACCGTCTGCTTCTGATCCTCGGTGAGCTCCTCCTGTCCGAGGATGGCGATGATGTCCTGGAGCTCCTTGTAGTCCTGCAGCACCCGCTTGACGCCCTGAGCGACTCGGTAGTGCTCCTCGCCGACAACGTTCGGGTCGAGCACGCGGCTGAACGACTCGAGTGGGTCGACGGCGGGATAGATGCCGGCCTCAGAGATGGACCTGCTCAGCGTGACCGTCGCGCCGAGGTGGCCGAACGTGGTGGCGACGGCTGGGTCGGTGAAGTCGTCTGCGGGCACGTAGATCGCCTGCACGGAGGTGATCGACCCCTTGTTGGTCGACGTGATCCGCTCCTGCAGGTCGCCCATCTCGGTGGCGAGCGTCGGCTGGTATCCGACCGCCGAGGGCATCCGTCCGAGCAGCGCCGAAACCTCGGCACCGGCGAGGGTGTACCGGAAGATGTTGTCGATGAAGAGCAGCGTGTCGGCGCCCTTCTCGTCGCGGAACCACTCGGCGATGGTGAGCGCCGTAAGCGCGACCCGGGCTCGCGCGCCGGGCGATTCGTTCATCTGCCCGTAGACCAGCGCGGTCTGGTCGAGCACCTTGGATTCCTGCATCTCGCCGTAGAGGGCCGTGCCCTCACGGGTGCGCTCACCCACCCCGGCAAAGACCGAGTATCCCGCATGCTCGCGGGCGATGTTGCGGATCATCTCCATGACGATGACCGTCTTGCCGACGCCGGCTCCGCCGAAGAGTCCGATCTTCGAGCCCTTGGAGAACGTGCAGATGAGGTCGATGACCTTGATGCCGGTTTCGAGAATCTCGGTCTCCGTCGACTGCTCGGAGATGGTGGGAGCCGTGCGGTGCATGGGCATCCGGGCCGTGCCGCCGAACGCGCCCTTGCCGTCGATGGTCTCGCCGATGACATTGAACATCCGGCCGAGCGTCTCCTCGCCGACGGGAACCTGGATCGGCGCACCGGTTGCGCGCACGGCGTCGCCACGGCGCACGCCCTCGGTGGTGTCCATGGCGATGGTGCGCACGGTGCTGTTGCCGAGGCTCTGCTGCACCTCGAGCACGAGCTTGCGACCGTCCTCGCGGTCGATCTCGAGCGCGTCGAGAATCTCAGGCAGGCGCTCGCCGCTGAATTCCACGTCGACGACCGGTCCGATCACCTGCACGACGGCACCGGTGCCGGATTTCAATTCCACAACTGCCATCTCTCTCCTCAGCCTTCGAGCGCCGCGGCGCCGGAGACGATCTCCATCAACTCTGTCGTGATCGACGCCTGCCGCACCTTGTTGGCGGTGAGGGTCAGGTCCTCGATGAACTCGTTTGCGTTGTCGGACGCGTTGCGCATCGCAACCATGCGCGCCGCCTGCTCGGATGCGGCGTTCTCCAGAACGGCGCGGTACACCTGCGCCTCGACGTATCGGGGAAGCAGCGCGTCGAGGACATCTTTCGGGTCGGGCTCGTACTCGAAGTCGGCGCTGACCGCCTTCGCATCCTCGGGCGGTACGACCGGGATCACCCGTTGCAACACGGTCTGCTGGCGTCCCACGCTGATGAAGCGTGCGTAGACGATGTCGATCTGCTGGACCTCCCCTCGCTCGTACTGCTCCATCGCCACCCGCGCGGCCGGAAGCACATCGCCCATGGTCGGTCGATCGCCGAGCATGCTCTGGTCGGCGATGAGGTCGCGGTGCAGACGGCGCAGCACGTCACGCCCTCGGCGCCCGATGGTGACGTACGACACCGGCACCGACGTCTTCGCCGCGTCGCTCAACGCCAGACGCGTGTTGTTGCTGTTCAGCGCGCCGGCCAGGCCGCGGTCGGCCGTGACCAGGATGATCAGCCGCTTCTGGACCTCATTGACCTTGAGGAACGGATGCTCGTACTGTGGGGAGCGACGCATCAGCTCGGTCATGACGCTGGCGATCTCGTCGCTGTACGGGCGAGCCGCGAGCACGCGCTCCTGCGCACGCCGCATGCGCGCCGCGGCGACGAGCTCCATCGCCTTGGTGATCTTGCGCATGTTCTGGACGCCCTTGATACGGCGGCGCAGATCGCGCAGGCTGGGCATGGAGCGTCAGCCTCTGACGGTGCGCCGCACGGCGCCGGTGAGGATCCGCACGATCATCCGGCAAACGTCTTCTTGAACTCGTCGACCGCCGCACGCAACGCCTTCTCGAGCTCGTCGGAGATGCGCCCGTCCTTGTTGATCTCCTCCTCGATCTCGGGATGGGTCTGATCCATGAAGCGCAGCAGGCTCTTCTCGAAGTCGCGGACCCGGTCGAGAGGAACATCGTCGAGGAACCCGCGCGCACCCGCAAAGATGCTGATGACCTGTTTCGCGAACGGCATCGGGTCGTACTGCGGCTGCTTGAGCAGCTCGGTCATGCGCTGGCCGCGGTCGAGACGGTCGCGCGTGCCCTTGTCGAGGTCGGCGGCGAACTGCGCAAAGGCGGCGAGCTCCCGATACTGGGCGAGGTCGAGGCGCAGCTGCCCGGCGACCTGTTTCATCGCCTTGGTCTGGGCGTCACCACCGACGCGGGAGACCGAGAGACCGACGTTGATCGCGGGCCGGATCCCGGCGTTGAAGAGGTCGGTCTCGAGGTAGATCTGGCCGTCGGTGATCGAGATGACGTTGGTCGGGATGAACGCCGACACGTCGTTCGCCTTGGTCTCGATGATCGGCAGCGCGGTGAGGGTTCCACCCCCTTCCTCGTCGCTCATCCGCGCCGCGCGCTCCAGCAGCCGGGAGTGCAGGTAGAAGACGTCACCCGGGTACGCC
>JBAPWO010000120.1:0-7735 GCA_049283735.1 Candidatus Dormiibacterota bacterium | reverse complement strand
CTTCGACATCTGACCCATCTGCTCGGCCATCTGCTTGAAGTACGTGTTGACGACGTTCTGCTTGATCTCCTCGAGCAGCTTCTGAAACGCCTGCTCGGCGCGCTGGTCCATGAATTCGTAGCCCTGCAGCTCGCGAATCACCCCGCCCGGTTCCTGGGGCAGGTTGTCGAGGTGCTCGCGGCGCTTCTTCGCCACACGCTCGAGGATCCGCTGGGCGCTCCCGTCGGTCGCATTCTTGAGCCGCTCGTCGATCCCCTGGCGTTCGAGGCGGAGCACGTTGTCGAGCTTTTCCTCGATATCCTTGAAGACGTTGTCGAGGCTGTAGCGCTCGAGCTGCTTCTGTCGCTGCTTGCGAAGTCGCTCCATCAACTCCTCGAGCCCGGCGAACTTGCGCCCGTCGCGGTCGCGCCATCCCTGACTCAACAGGCGGCGCAGCGCCGTCTCGAAATCCCAGCCGTGAAAGACGTCCTCGCTCAGCCTGTCGAAGAGCGCATCGGCCTCATCGCCGAGCGGGTCCTGGCTCCCGTCCCAGACGCTGAATCGATGCATGCGGGGGGTAACCCCCCGCATACCCCCCGTCGAAGATTCACGACTCGATTCATTGTCTAAGGGTGGAACGCGGGGGGATTCCCCCCGTGTGTCATCGGGATTCATATCTCCCCAGAACAGGGGGAACACGGGGGATTCCCCCGCGGGTCGCCGCTGCTATCAGCCTCCATAGACCGCGCTTCCCTCGAGTGCGGTCTTGTTGAGGCGCTTGCCGAGATGCAGGCCCTCGAGCACGAATTCGAGCACCGCGACCCGCATCGCGTCGGTGTCCGGCTCGCCGAGGCGCTGGCGCGCGCGTTCGACGCCACCAAGCTCGGTGAGTGCCTGGGCGTAATGGGCGACGGTGTGCTGATCGCCGACCTCGACGGTGAAGCCACCGCGATCGAAGCGCTGCACCAGGTCGCTGAACTCCTGGACGGTGAAGTGCCGGCGGAACACGTTGTTGCAGGCGGTCCGCATCAGCTTCTCGAGCACCGCGCCGTCATCGCCGTCCTCCCAGGTCTCGAGCTCGATCTTGCCCGCCGTGGAGGACGTCAACGCGGGGAGATCGCTGATCCGCGCAACCGCCTCGCGCTCCCCGGTCCGCAGCGCGCGGCGCAGAGCGCCGGCAGCGAGGTTCTCGTAGTTCGCGGTCGTGAGCCGAACCGACACGCCGCTGCGCTGGTTCACCTGCGGATGACGGCGTGCGACGTGCGAAAGCTCGGCGACGATCTCCTGCATGAACGCAGGTACCGTGACCGGGACGGGCATGTCGTCGAACGTCGTCCGCTCCTGCTCGGCGATGGCGATCTCGTCGTCGATGGTGCGCGGGTAGTGGGTCCGGACCTGCGCGCCAAAGCGGTCCTTGAGCGGGGTGATGATCCGCCCACGATTGGTGTAGTCCTCGGGGTTCGCGGTCGCGACGACGTAGACATCGAGCGGCAGACGCAGCCGGTAGCCGCGGATCTGCACGTCGCGCTCCTCGATGATGTTGAGCAGCCCGACCTGGATGCGTTCGGCGAGGTCGGGAAGCTCGTTGATCGCGAAGATGCCTCGGTTGGTGCGCGGGATGAGCCCGTAATGGATGGTGAGCTCGTCGCTCAGGTAGCGTCCCTCGGCGACCCGGATCGGATCGACCTCGCCGATCAGGTCGGCGATCGACGTGTCAGGGGTTGCGAGCTTCTCCGAGTACCGCTGCTCGGGGGTGAGCCACGCGAGCTCGGTCGCATCCCCGTGCTCGGCCACAAGGTCGCGGCAGCGACGGCAGATCGGCTGGTACGGGTCGTCGTTGATCTCGCACCCCGCGATCGCCGGAACGGCGTCGTCGAGGAGCGTGATCAGGGCTCGGATGAGCCGCGACTTCGCCTGCCCGCGCTCACCGAGCAGCACCATGTCCTGGCCCGCGAGGATCGCGTTCTCGATCTGCGGGATCACCGAATCGTCGTACCCGCGGATGCCGCTGAACAGCTCCTCGTGGTTGCTGAGCTTGCGGATCAGGTTGCGGCGAAGCTCGGTCCTGACGGGCAGGACGCGGTACTCCGCGCGACGCAACTCACCGATGGTGGACGGGGCCTGGGACATCGCATCCCAAAGCCTACACCGGGGCGGCGAATCGACTGCCTTGGCCCGCCAGCGTGGTGTGCCCCCGGCGCTCGAGCGACTCGCGCGCGGCGGCGACGAGGCGGCCGGCGAGCTCCTGGTCCTGCCCGAAATGCAGGTGAATGAATGACGCGAGCATGAGCGGGTCGGTCCAGCCCTCGCAGCCGAGTGGTTCGCCGTCGGAGTCGTGCATCGTGTATGCGGGGCTGAGGCAGTCGCCGCCCGACAGCAGGCGGCTGAAATGGAACTCGTGGCCACGAAGGCGCGTCCCGGCGGGGCCGAGCATCGATGCTGTGGCGATGCTGAGGTCGCGATATCCACTGTGCAGGGTTCCGGCCTCCAGGGCGATGTCGATGGGGATCAGGCCGGCCATTCGGTGGTTTTCGCCGTCGCTGGTTCGCAGCGAGCGGGCGGAGTACTGGAGCCCGCAGCCCTCCGCGTAGACGGGCACGCCGTGCGCGTGCGCGCGCCGGAACGACTCGAGGAACGACTGGTTGCTCGCGAGCCTCGGCACATACGCCTCGGAGATGCCACCGCCCAGGTACATGAGGCCGAGGTCGCGTGGCAAGGCAGCGTCCTCGAGGGGAGAGAACGTGACGATCTCCGCGCCCGCATCCTCGAGCATTTCGAGGTTTTCGGGGTAGTAGAAGCAGAACGCATCGTCGAAGGCAACACCGATGCGCACGGGTTCTTCGGTGCGTGCAGGGGTGTGGCGGCGCGCCGGCGGGTGCACCGGGTGCGCTCCCTCCATGAGCCGCTCGATCAGGTCGAGATCACAGTGCCGACTCATCGCGTCACCGAGCGCGGTGATCGCCTCATCCACGTTCGCGTTTTGGAGCAGCGGCAGCAGGCCGGTGCGCAAGTCGGGGATGCCCACCGCCGCCATGTGCGGGAGCGCGCCCAGTACCGGCATTCTCGCAAGCGACCAGATCGCGTCCTCGATAACGCGACGCCGGTAGTCGTTGGGGACGTTGTTGAGGATCACGCCGATCACACTGCCGGCGCGGTCCAGTTGCTTGATCCCCAGTGCCGCCGCAGCGGCGGTCTCGCCCATCGCCCAGGCGTCGACCACCAGGACGATCGGCGCCGCGATGATGCGTGCGACCTCGAGCGTGCTCCCCGGAAAGTCGGGCGCGCTCGAAGCAGGAGTCTCGGTCACCATGCCGTGGCCGTCGAGCACCCCCATCGCCCCCTCGACGATCGCGCAATCAGCGCCGAGAGCTCCGTGCGCAAACGAGTGCCGCACGCCCTCGGGTCCGAGCAGCCAAGAATCGAGATTCCGGCACGGTCTGCGACTGGCGTGCGCCAGGTACGCGGTGTCGATGAAGTCCGCGCCCACCTTGAAGGTCTGGACGATGCGCCCACGATCACGGAGCGCAGCCGTGAGACCCAGGCTGATCGAGGTCTTCCCGGAACCCGAACCCAGACCGCCGACCACGAGCCGAGGAATCCCGACCTCCTCGAGCATGCAGTGCCTCCGGAATGCGCCCCGCGTACCCTGTCGCCGCCTGGCACGTCAAGGGCTTGGTCTCTCGCTGGCGAGCATGGCGGCGCCCGCCCGTCTCGCGCGCTCGACGCTAGCACCGGGCGCGGGCCAGAGCAAGTTCAAAGTTGTAACGACCGCTGCCCGACTACCTCGTGTGCACCGGGCGGATCAGAGCATTCGTGCCGGAGCGCGCCTGCCACGCACACTCAAAGACCAGCGCGGCAACGAGGATGGCGACGAAGACGAGGCCTTCAGCGCCTGTTATCAGACTGCGGCCAAGGGCGAGCTCGACAACCTCGAGCATGCCGAGCGCAGCCCAGCCGTAGCCGTTGACGACACAATGCGCCTCACGGCACCTCCAGAAGTTGATCAAGCACCAGCCACTCGCCGCAAAGGTCACCACGACATCGAGGGCGAGGCCGGCTCGGGTCGGCAAAGAGCGCGCCGCGATCACCCCGGCAGCCACCGCCGCAAAGAAGATGCATTGCCCGGCGCCCGTTGGGAGAACACGGTCAGCGAGACGCATCCCCGTCGTCGTCGCCGGGAGTCGCGGCGGAGGGCATGCGAAAGGGATGGTGCGCGAGCGGCGCGGAGCCGGATCGTTCGGAGCGGGCTCCACTACATCATCGGCGCAAGCGACAAGTTTGCCAGCCGGGCGAGCTGGACCGCGTCTGCAAGTGAAAGCAGAAAGGTCCCCGGGTGCCGCTCGATCCACTGCTCACCGGCGCGTTGCGACGCAAAGAAATGTATGAAGTGGCAGAAGCTCGTGATGACGTCGCCGTCGAACCTCCGCTCCGGGCTGAGAAATGAGACGACGACGCTGTCGGGCACCACGCTTTCGATATGGTCGGACGCAACCCGAAGTTCGACCGTTGCACCGGTGATCGGGCAGACGCTTCGGACCTCAAGCACCGCGCCGAGACGCGCCGGCAGAAAGAGCGTGTCCCACGCGCACCAGGCCCAGAGCTTCACGCCGTCGACCTGCAGCTCATGGGGTGGCATCTCGTTGACCGTCAGACCCCAGAAGCCGATCACCCGACCTTCGGGGTCACGAAACACTGCCGGCCACGCGCCGAGCCGCCGCTCGACCTCAGCCGGCGTCGAATCCGCGGCGGCACCGATCTCCTCCATCGACGCCGGAAGGCCGTGGGCGAGGACGCGATAGGTGGCAATCGCGATCCGCTGATCGATCGCGTCCAGGCGCGGCAGGGCACCGCTCAGCCCATCTGCGAGGGCGCGAAGGTTGATCGTCGTCGCATGCCTCTCGCTCATCCGGTCAACGCACCGATTACGGGCCCGCGAGTGGGAAGGTCCAGACGGCACATTGCCCCGTGAACCGCGGTTCGTCCCATCACATCGACTCCGTTCACCAGGATAGTTGGCGACGGGTAGTCACCCTCGCGCTCCTGGATCGGCGTGTCGATGGCGAGCTCGGCGAGGCAGCTGCGCAGTAAAGATCGAGTTTCCTCGACGTGCGGACAACCGGGAGTGTGCAGCAGCTCGATCACTGTCGCAATCGCACGGTGCGGCGCAGCTTCGCGTGGCACCTCGATCAGGGTTGCCGTCGAATGCTGTGGCGCAGCTTCCAGTGCCGAACTCATCGGGCTGTCCTCGGACGAACCGGCTTGGCATCCACCGCGAGGGCCTCGAGCAGCGGGCATTCCCTTTGGCGTCGCGGCTTCTCGCAGGTCGCGACCAGTTGCCGCAGCGAGCCCTGCATCGCCAGCAGGCTGGCGATCTTTCCCTCGAGTTCCGCCAGCTTTTCGGTCGCGAGGCCGCGAGCCCGGTCACAGTTGGCCGGACCGCCGGCGGCGAGGGTGAGCAGCGACTCGACCTCGGTGAGGCTGAAGCCCAACTCCTGAGCCCGCTTGACGAAACGGATGATCCCGACCGCGTTGGGTGCGTATTCGCGGTAGCCGGACGGGCGGCGAGGGGGCACCTGCAGCAGACCTCGTCGCTCGTAGTACCGCAACGTCTGGATGTTCACGCCTGACTGGCGCGCGACCTGTCCGGTTCTCACAAGATCCAGCCTAAACCCTGCACCGAGGTACCGAGTCAAGCACGGTAATCGCCGCTGCCACGCACGAGGAGGTTGGCGGCTACTGCCCGATAAGGCTCAGTGCTTCGCCAGGCCCTCCACGATGCTGTTGGCGATCGGCGAACCCAACCCACTGGCGGCGTCCCATCCAGGTTGCGCCGAATAACCCGAGATGGGCGGGAAGTCATTGTTCCCAGTGGTGATGTCATGAAAGTCGCCGGATATCAACTTGTACAGGGGTGCGTTGACGTTGCCCAGAGACCGACCGGCGGTCTGGTCGGCAATGGCAATAATTCCCGCCCACTGCGGTGTGCCGGCACTGGTGCCGTAAAAGATGGAGAACTCATAGTTCGTGCCGCCGCTACCCCAGGCCACGATGACCCCGCCGTCGAGCGCTGCGCTGTACGCCACGTCGGGCACCCCGCGGGTCGAACCTGCGCCCAAGACGCCATTCTGGAATGAAGGTCGGGGGTAGAGCGTGCTGAATCCGCCACCGCCCGCGCCGTAGGTTGGCTCATTCCACACCGACTCGCTTTGGTATGCGCCCGTGGCGAGATCGGCGACGAGTTGAGTTCCGCCGACACCGGTTACATCAGGATCGCTTGCTGGGATCGATACTCCCTTGAACAGAGCGTTCGGATCGGTGCAGTACTGCGCCGCGCCTTGATCACCGCTCCCAGCGATCAGGCTCACCCCACGCGCCGTGGCAGCATTGAAAAGTGAATGCTCTGCCGCCTGCAGCGTTGGGTCCATGCATTGCTCGCCCTCACCGAAACTCATCGAGATGACGTTTCCGATGTTGTTGCTGATGACGTAACGCTGTGTGGCGACGATATCGGCGTCGGCATCGGTTGGCGCCAGAGCCAGCACGATGCCGGCGCCAGGAGCCACGGCGTGGGCCCATTCAACGTCAAGGGCGATCTCGCCAGACCAGCCAACCTGATTCGCGTTGTTCGGGTCGAAGGCGGTCAGGCCGAACGGCGCGATGGTGGTGAAGCTGGGTGGCGACGGGAGGTTGAATGCCGAATCGAAACTGGTCAAGTCGCCTGCCATGGTCGGGTTCTGAAAGGCATCGATAATGGTGATGACCTCTCCCGAGCCGTCGTGACCGGCGTCGATGAGCGGCTGAATGGCGTATGCGTTACGTATCTGGGCTGGACCGTAGCAATGAAGTTTTGCCGACGGTTGCTGGCAGTGAAAGCGACCGGCTTTGTCAAGCGCGGCGGCCAGCGGGTGCAACGGGACCCCAACCGCGGGATGCATGCCTTCACCGCGAACGGGTGAAGAAATTGCGCCGGGGGATCGCGACGCGTTCGCCTGCAGTCCGAGCGCCAGCGCCAGCGCAACTGAGAGCCCCAGATACCGGCCTGTACGTCCCTTCCTTCCGGCCATTGTCAGCCCCTCCTGGTCGCGGGAACAGATGACGTTGACGATCGAGAGGGCGCGGTGCGGAGCGTAGGCGAGACGGTTGGGTTAGCCGTCAACTCAAAGCCCGAGGAGTGTACGTCCGCGTCACCCACCTTGTGCACGAATCCCACCGCGAGCTTTGAGGGCCTCCAGGCGCGTCCGTGCACGGTGGTCCGAGGTACAGTCGCAGCCACGGTCGACATTCGATGGCGGGACTTGTGGAGGAGCGAGGTGGCTGGACAATGGCCGCTCATACGAGCTGAGCGGGTAGCCCTGATCGCTGATCTCGAGAACCTGACTGATGCGCAGTGGTCGACGCAGTCGCTGTGTTCTGGGTGGACGGTTCGTGACGTCCTTGCGCACATGACATCCACCGCGAAGATGACCCCTGGGCGGTTCTTCGGCAAGATGGCGGCTGCTGGGTTTCGGTTCAACGCGATGAGCGAGCAGGGCGTGAAGGACCAGCTCGGAGCGACTCCCGCGGACACGCTTGCAGGGTTCAAGGCGGTGGTCGATCGCACCATTGCGCCGCCAGGTCCAGTCGACGCGATGGTCGCCGAAGCCGTCATTCACACGCAGGACATCCGCCGGCCGCTCGGGATCGCCCACACCTTCCAGCCCGCGGCGCTGACGCTTGTGGGCGACTTCGTCATTCGCGGAAACCTGTTGCTGGGCGG
>JBAPWO010000119.1:0-3798 GCA_049283735.1 Candidatus Dormiibacterota bacterium | reverse complement strand
CTGTGGGGGAGTCCGGAGAACGCCTACCTGCTGCTCGCACCTCCGCGCCGGGGGAAGGGGGTGAGTGTGATCATCCCCAACCTCCTGGACTGGCCGGGTCCGCTGGTGGCCACCTCAACCAAGGACGATCTCATCGTCCACACCGCCTGCGCGCTCCAGAAGGAGCGGCCGGTGTACGTCTTCGATCCGACCGGCTTCAGCGAGTGGGCGGAGCCGGTGGGCTGGGACCCGGTCGCCGGCTGCGAGGATCCCCAGGTCGCCATCTATCGAGCACGTGCGCTCAACGCCGCCGCCGGCAGTTCACAGGGCATCCAGCACGCCGACTACTTCCAGTCGTACAACGAGGCGATCCACCGCTGCTACCTGCACGCCGCTGCGGTCTCCGGGCGCGATATCGCCACGGTCCGGCAGTGGGTCAACCGGGCGGAGAGCCACGATGCCATCCGGTGTCTGCGCGAGAGTCCCGCCGCGTCGGCATGGGCCGACGACCTCGAGGCGATCACAGGCATGCACGACCAGGCGGTCACCAACGTGTTCAGCGGTGCGCGGCGTGCCTACGACTGCCTCGCGGATCCCCGCGTCCTGAGCGCCTGCCAACCCGGCGCCGGGGCAGGATTCATCGCCGACCGTGTCATCAGCGAGCGAGCGGCGCTGTTCATCGTCGGCACGTCGGGCGCCCAGGCGAGCATGGCGCCGATCATCACCGCGCTGATTGAGACCATCGTGACTGCGGCCAAGCAGATGGCGGCGCGATCGGCGACCCGGAGGCTGACCCCGCCACTCGGGCTCTTCCTCGACGAGTGCGCCAACATCGCACCGCTGCCGTCGCTACCCCAGCTCGTAACCGATGGAGCCGGCCAGGGCATCACCACCATGATCGTGCTTCAATCGCTGGGCCAGGCGCGGGCGCGCTGGGGGGTCGACGGGACCGCCGCCCTCTGGGACGGATGCACCGTGAAGATCGTCCTCGGGGGATTGGCCGACACCCGGGACCTGGATACCGTGAGCCGCATGTGCGGCGACGTGGACATCGAGGTGCCCGGGCGCAGCTATACCGCCGCAGGCGAGCAGACCCGAAGCTTCTCGCACCGTCGAGTGCCTGCCTTCGCGCCGGAACAGGTCCGGACCTTGCGCCGGTGGCACGGACTGCTCTTCTACGAGGAGCTGCGTCCCATCGAGACCGCGCTGGCCGGATGGTGGGAACTCGGTCAGTATCATCCGCGTGTTGAGCAGGCTCTGAACTCGTTCGCGATGTCGCGTGTCGGGCGCTGAACGCTGATTGAGTGGGTCGTCTTCCACCCGCGGTTTCCCTAGAGTCGAGTTTGAGCTCGCGTATGTCCGGCGGTTGACACTCTGACCCAAGCGCTCATAATACGGGTGATATGAGCGCCCATGAAGCAGGCAATTCAAGCGAGAGCCTCAGCCTCACCGAGGTGGCGGCGCGATTCGACATCAGCCCCCAGACCCTTCGCCGTCTTTGTGATGGCCAGCAGTTGCCATGTGAGCGAGACGCGCGGGGTTGGCGAGTAGACCCACGGGAGGTCGATCGCTACCTCGTGGCGCGACGGCCGGCTGGTCGTCAGCGAGTTGCGCTGTGGCTCCAAGGCCCGGCGCCCAACCCGAACCTGCGTGACGCGATCGGCTGGCGATTCATGGCTGCTGGAAAGGGCGGAACTCATATTCCGGTCGAGATCTGGTTCACCAATGAGCTTGTCGCGATGCTTCGCCACGACGACCACGACGTTCGCGACTTAGTTGTCCGCGCGTCAGAACGCCTTGTTGCGGATACGATGCTGGTGACCGATTTGGGTGCCGGCGGAGAGCTCGTGTACGGGAGCGCCGACCGCGCATTCGTTCTTCGCGTCGCGGGAGCGGGAGATGAGTCGTATGTCGTCTCAGAGGCGCCGATGGCGGAGGGCGTCTCGGTCTTGTACGACTTTGCAGCTCGCGATGGGATCTGGCCCGGAGATCGGCTGGAGGTGGCGGATAGCGAATGTGTCGATGTAGTCGTCGCGGTCCGGGCGGAAGGAGCGAGCCGCCGCGTCCGGGCGATCCGTTTGCGAAACGACGCGACACCACCGGCGCGCCGGGACGCTGTCCGATACGCAATCGAAGCGTATGAAGCGCGCTGTAGGGAACTCGGGATCCGAGCGGGTCCGTGGCTTGCCGAAGTGGCGTCTCATTTCGGTTCGCTTACTCAGTTCCAGCATCGGGTGCTCGACTTGGTGTACGAGTGCTGGCGCACGGAGGGTGATTGGCCCGTTTTCAGCTACGTCGACAAGCGGATGGATTCGGAGTACGACCTCGAGCTGTCAGAGGTTCTCACGAACTTTCCTCCCGGCCTTATGTGGGGCCTCCCTAGATACGGAGGACGCCCGGACAAGCTGACGCTCACTGCGGCGGGGCTCGCGCAATGTGAGGGAGCGTCTACCGACGTCGAATTGTTTCTCGCTACGGTGGGGTACCTCGTACAACGCCACCGCGATTTCATGCCTTCGTCGCCGACGAAGGAGGAGAATCTGAGTGTTGGGAGTGACGATATTCGGCGCGATGTCCCCTTGGCGGGATCGGCAGCCACCGGCGTCGTTGAGCGTCTCTACGATCTGCTGATACAGGATCCCTTTCTCACGCACGGTGGAGGCAAAAACGAGACCGGAGCGTGGAACATCAACGTCGGGCCCGAGATCCGACGCTACCGCGGCGTAGAGACGATCGACGACTATCTGACACGCCGGGAGCCGGGCTTCGCGCCCTGGGGCGGACCGATTGCGCCAACCCTCACGACGCTGACAGCTGAGATCACGGATCTCCAAGTAAACGCAGCGGGCGGCTCACCAGCTGCGCCGTCCGCCGCTGACGGCAGCGGCAGCGTCTTCGTCCTAATGCCCTTCCGACCGCAGTTCAACGGTGTTTGGAAAGCGATTCTCGGGACGTGCGACCAAGTTGGAGTCACGTGCAGTCGATCGGACACGATAACGCTGCCCGGACGCATTACGGGGCAGATCATGGAGGCCATACGTTCCGCCAATGTGATCGTGGCCGACGTGACCGACAACAACCCCAACGTGATGTTCGAGCTCGGCTACGCAGACGCGTTGGGCAAACCGATTGTCGTCCTCAACCAGCGCCTCGAAGAGGCTCCGTTCGACTTGAGGGATTGGCGGCAGATCTCATACGCTCCGACAGAGCTTGACAACCTCGTCTCGGTGCTCGGCCTGTTCCTTCGAGAGGTCCTCATCAAGCTTCGAGTCACCATCGAACCGACGTCGCGCGATGTGACGCCGAGTCCTGAAGGGCGTGTGCGTGACGAGATCCACCGGCTAGCTCTCGGCGTGTACAACACGGTGCCGTTCACTGTGGGTGAGTGGGCTGAAACGGGAGCGTTCGAAGAGACGATCTTCCGAGCGTGCATAGAGCGCGGTGGGATGCAATTCGAGTACCAACCCACGTTGTTCGATCCTTCGGATCAAAGCCGAGGCTGGCAGCTTCCGCTAACCCCACTCGGCGCATATACCCTTCGGTGCGACAGTAAGCGAGAGACGCTAGAGCGCGTGGCTCGCGAGCACGACCGGATCGTTCGCGTCGTCAAGGATTCGAAAGCGTGCGTGGATTTGCGTCACGGCTCGTGAATATCCGGGATGCCACTGTGGTTTCAAGACGGCTCCGAGACAGCGTACGTCTCGTTGATCCTGCCAAACGACGGTACCTTCGTCGGTAGTAATACTTGGATCGAACGCCACGGGCCGGCACCGCCTAGTGTCGTCCGCACATGAGAGAACGTCGGTACTAGTACGCGAT
>JBAPWO010000118.1:0-1605 GCA_049283735.1 Candidatus Dormiibacterota bacterium | reverse complement strand
GGCGCGCGCTGCGTCATCACCGTTGATTGCGGCACCAGCAGCGTCGATGCCGCCCTCGGCCGCCCCGCGAAGATGCGCCTGGTGATCACGGATCACCACCTGGCACTCGCGCCCGGCGGCTCGCCGCCCCAACTCGCGCCGGCCGACGCGCTCGTCAACCCCAAGCTCCCGGGTTCGACGTATGCGTTCGACGGGCTGGCCGGTGCCGGGGTCGCGTTCAAGCTCATCGAGGCACTCGAATCGCGCGGCGTCGTTCCGACCGGAAGCAAAGAGGCTTCGCTTGGACTCGCGGCGCTCGGCACGATCGCCGACATGATGCCGCTGCGCGGCGAGAATCGCGTGATCGTCCGCGATGGCCTGGCGCGGATCGCCGATATGCCCGGGCTTCGCGCGCTCTGCGAGGTCGCGGGGATCGCTCCGCCCCCGCGAGGAACGGACATCGCCTTCGCGGTGGGACCGCGGATCAACGCCGCGGGCCGGATGGAGGACGCGCGCCTGGCGCTCGAACTCTGCCTCTGTGATGATCCCGACGCGGCGACCCGGCTTGCCGCCGACCTCGATTCGCAGAACCGACTGCGCCAGCAGGCCGTCGCCGTTGCCCTCGCCCGGGCCGAGGAACAGGTCGCCGATATCGCCGAGGACGCGCCTGCGATCGTGCTCGGCGACCCCGGGTGGCCGATGGGCATCGTCGGGCTCGTTGCCGGGAGGCTCGCCGAACGGTATGCGCGGCCCACGTTCATCGCCTGCCTCGACCCCGTGGAGGCCAAGGGCTCCGCGCGTTCGGCGGGCGGCGTCCATATCGTCAAAGCCCTCGACGGGGCCGCCACCTCGCTGCTGCGCTATGGCGGCCATGCGGCGGCGGCGGGTTTCAGCCTCGAGGCCTCACGCTTCGACGAGTTCCGCGATCTCATCGCCGCATCGGTTGGCGAGCAGAACGCCGGCGTCGAGCGCCGCCGCGACTTCGTCATCGACTGTGAGATCTCGGGCATCGACGTGACTCCCGAACTGTGCCACGCGCTGGATCAACTCGAGCCGAGCGGGCAGGGCAACCCGGCGCCGTTGCTCGCTGTCCGCGGCGCCAGGGTGCTCGGCACCTCGACCTTCGGATCGGACGGCCAGCACGTCAGGGTCGCGCTCGCCACCGGGTCGGGCATCGTCGAGGCGATCGCCTTCAACAAACCGAATCTCGCTGACCACCTGCCCAGGGGCAGGCTCGTTGACGCCTGCTTCGCGCTCGAGCTCGACAGCTTCCAGGGCATGCAGCGTGTCCGCGCTCGCTTGCGTGACCTGCGCCCCGCCCAGGCGCAGACGCTCAGCGGCCAGGCGATGGCCGGAGCGGTGACCGCCGCAGCAGGTTAGATCCTTCCGGTCAGGGTCGCGAGCCCGTCGCCGCCCAGGTCCGCGAGCGCCACCCTGCGTCCGGTGAGCGCCAGGATGATCGAGGCGAGCGGTCCGTTGACCTCGGGTCCCGCGCCGCGGGTCCAGTCGACGTCGGTTGCCTTGAGCGTGAGCCCGGTCGCCCGGCGCTTACCGCCCAGCAACAGGTTGCCGCGAATGACGAAGTCGCCCGCCAGCGTCAGCGCCGCGGGCTGGAAGGTGTGGGCG
>JBAPWO010000117.1:0-1899 GCA_049283735.1 Candidatus Dormiibacterota bacterium | reverse complement strand
CGTCGTTGCAGCGCCAGAGGAAGGTTGGTTAACGTCGCTAGCTTAAGTACGCCTTCCGTGCCGTTGGATTGCCAAACTAGCGGAAGAATCCGTGCAATTTCTTTTTCCCAGTATTCCTCTTCGGCCCGTGCGATCTCGGCGGTTTCCGCTAAAGCCTCACGCACCGCGGGATTAAAGTTCCGTTCGAGGCGCGGCAAAATTCCATGCCGCACCCGATTGCGCCTGTGCCGCAAGTCGCGATTACTCTTGTCCTCGCGCCAATCCTGCACGAGTGAAATAAGATATCCCTCAAGTTCACACCGCCGGGTTCCAAGCAGTGGACGGATGATGGCGGTTGGCTGAGAGCTGACAGCTGAAAGCTGAGAGCTCACTACCGGCAGCTTAGGATAGATTCCGGAAAGCCCGCGCCCACCCGCTCCGCGAATGATTTTCAGCAGTACCGTTTCCGCCTGATCGTCCAGCGTGTGCCCGGTTGCGATGCGGCTTAATCCGCCTTCACGCAGCAATTGGCGAAAGTACTGGTACCGCATCTCGCGTGCCGCGGTCTCCAGGCTCAAATGTTTTTCTCTAGCATGAACGGATACTTCGCCGCTTCCGCAGTGGAGTTCGAGTTTGTGCTTTTGAGCTAAATCCGCGACGAATCTTTCGTCATCATCGGAATCGGTTCCACGCAACCGGTGATTGAAGTGAACTACCGAAAGTACGGCGCCCATGTCCTTGCGCAGTTCGAGAAGCAGACGCAACAGAGCGACCGAATCCGCGCCGCCCGAGACGGCGATCCCCACGCGATCCCCAGCCTTCAGAAGTTCATGTTTGCGGATGTAGCCGAAGATGCGTTGGGACAGACTTGGCACTGCAACATACTACAACTACGGCTGCTGCTTGCTACGGCATTTGGGGCGCGCCAGCAAGTTACATAGGTTCTTCGCTTCGCTCAGAATGACAGCGTCTAAAATTATTTCCGCTGCTTCATCTTCTCCACGAATTTCCCAACACTCACCACTGCGCGGCCCACCGTCCCTCGCCCGATTTCCTGCACATCGTCCCAGGCAGTTACGCGAACCACATAAAACTTGCCGTCGAACGATTCCAGCACCGCCTCCGCACGAATCTTCGCCCCGATTCCGCTCGCCGCGCGATGCTCCACGTGAATCGCGGTGCCCACGGTGATTTCGTCGCCTTCGCAGTACGGCTGCAATGCGTGAAAAGCGGCGGTTTCCATTAAGCGGATCATGTCAGGAGTCGAATAAACAGGTGGCAATTCAGCATGATGCGCACTCAACGTATGCTTGAATTCGACCGTTTCTTCCGCCGTTCCGCGCGCGCCGGTGGGCATCGCTTTTGCCATAAATATCTCCCCAAAAAGAAAGAGCCAATGATTCTAACGAATCACCGGCCCGGATGGGCGCGCGAGACGCCCATCTACCATCGCTCATTTTGTCGTTTGAGAACTCACCGGCGAACACAACGTGCACCGGCTCAATCCGTAGTCTTGGGCACTGACAATTCCCTAGAGTCTGCCAAAATTATCTTCGACGGTTTCCACTGCGCCTTGATGTCCTCAAAACGCTTTCCTCGTAGCTCTGGAAAAGCCATGTAGAGGTTGCTATAGTCCGTGGTTCCAGACTCGTCGGCCTTTAGCGGTGTCAATACTTCCACGGGGAGTTCACCCAAAGAATTTCCCAGCACATCGGAGAGAGAAAGATTGCCTTGAAAAGCGCGGACATCTTTGCCTCCCGCCTTGAATGCCACACGCGCTTTAAATCCGGCCATGCCACCATAGGCAGACTCCTTGAGACTGTATAGAGTCACTGTCACAAATTCGCGCAGGGCTGCTTCTTTAGCCGCAATTTCAGCCGATAACTTTTGTTCTTTTTCCTTTTCCGCCCTCTCTTCTTG
>JBAPWO010000116.1:0-9003 GCA_049283735.1 Candidatus Dormiibacterota bacterium | reverse complement strand
GGCGATGTGCCGGTCGTATGGGGTACAGCGAACTGACCGTCGATGACATCTGCGCCGAGGCTGATGTCAGCAAGGGGGCCTTCTACGGATACTTCTCCTCCAAGCAGGAGTTGCTGATCACGCTTCTCGAGGAGGATGCGGCTGACCTCGACCAACGCCTTGAGAGCCTCGCTCAGCGCAACATCTCCAATGTCGACCGCCTGCGAAGTTTTGCCCGCGAGATGTGTGAGCGCGGCACCGACCAAGCCCGAGTCCAGGTGCGTTCGGACCTGTGGGCTCTCATCCTCACCGAGCCAGCTATCCGTGAGCGGATGGTGTCAGCGGTCGGACGCCGCAGAGCGATGTTGAGGGGCTGGATCGAGGGGGCCGTTGCCGACGGCGAGATCGCCGACATTCCTGCCAACGCCTTCGCCTCGGTCCTGCTCGCACTCGGCGACGGACTCACCCTGCACGGTTCTCTCGACCCCTCTGGCTTCCGCTGGAACAACATCGCTCGTGTCCTGGCGGCCATCTTTGCCGGACTCAGCGGCGACGAGGAGTGACCTCAACCGCTCGCCGGATCCACATTCCGTCAGACCTTCACCGACGAGCCCTCGACTGGGTACGAGGCACGCAGGGCGGGATCATCGCGATCGCGCTCGTGGTCGGCGCCGGCGGCGGACTCGGGGCGATCCTCTTTCGCGACCTCATCCGCTGGTTCACCCTGCTCTTCACCGGTCACAGCGATTACAGCGCCGCTGGACACGCGATCAATCCCAATGTGCCGTGGCTTGGCATCTACTTCGTCGTTCTCGCGCCCGTTGTCGGGGGTCTCATCTACGGCCCTCTGATCCAGCTCTTTGCTCCTGAAGCTCGAGGCCACGGCGTCCCCGAAGTCATGCTCGCCGTGGCTGATCGGGGCGGGAAGATCCGACCTCAGGTGGCTGTCGTCAAGTCGCTCGCCTCAGCGATCTGCATCGGCGCGGGCGGGTCGGTGGGACGCGAGGGCCCCATCGTGCAGATTGGCTCGGCGCTGGGCTCCTCGATCGGGCAGGTGCTGCATGTCTCCGAGAGTCGGTTGCGCTTGCTCGTCGCCTGCGGTACGGCCGCCGGTATCTCGGCCACGTTCAACGCGCCAATCGCCGGTGTCTTCTTCGCGCTCGAGCTCATCCTCCAGGACTTCGCCGTGGACTCCTTCGGTGCTGTCGTGCTCGCCTCGGTGACCGCCGACGTCATCGGACGCGCGGCGTTCGGCAACCAGGCGTTCCTCACGCTGCCCGCGTTCCACATCGTGTCCACCTGGGAGTTCGGCCTCTACGCGATCCTCGGGGTGCTGGGCGGCCTTGCCGGGCTTGCATTCATCCGCACCCTGTACGGGACCGAGGATCTCCTGAATCGCATGTGGCATGGCCCCGAGTGGCTGCGTCCGGTGGCTGGGGGCGTGTTCCTCGGACTCCTGCTGCTTGCGCTCCCCGAGCTGTATGGCGTCGGCTATCCGGTACTCCAAAACGCGGTCGCTGGACAGATCGTTCTCGGGTTGCTCCTGGTGTTGCTCGTTGGCAAGATGCTCGCCACCAGCCTGACGATCGGCATCGGTGGATCCGGCGGTGTCTTTGCTCCATCACTGTTCATGGGCGCCATGCTGGGGACCGCGTTTGGTCTGGTCGCGAACACGCTCTTCCACGGTTCGGTTGCGCCCGCCGGGGCGTACGGACTCGTCGGTATGGGGGCGGTGTTCGCAGGAGCAGCACGAGCGCCGATCACAGCCGTGATCATCATCTTTGAACTCACCGGCGACTACACCATCATCCTGCCTTTGATGGTCGCGATTGTTGCGGCCACCGGGCTCAGCAATCTGTTGTCCAAAGACACCATCTACTCACTCAAGCTGCGTCGGCGCGGGATCGACATTCTTCGATCACGCAGCTCCAACCTCATGCAAGAGATTCGAGTCCGCGATGCCATGCAGCCAGTGCCAGAGCCAATCCTGGTCACGACGCCCATGGACGACATGGTCGGCCGGTTTGCGCGGCGCGACGTAGCCGCGCTTCCCGTGGTGGATGGCGATGGCGGCTACCGCGGCGTGGTGACCGCCGGAGAGCTCGAAACCGCGTTGGGTAACGACACGTTCGACATCACCGCGGGCGACCTCGCGCACGTGGCAACTTCCGTTGCACCAGACGCTCCCCTCGACACCGCGCTCTCGCAGCTCGTCCAGCAGGGCACCTCGGCACTGCCGGTCATGGACCCAGGTGGTTCGACCATCCTTGGATGGGTGACCCATCGCGACATCCTGGTCGCCTACCAGTCCCGCGTCGAATCAGACCGAGCCGACACCCGCAGCTCACGGTCTTCGGCGGTGACACCAGAGCCGCCAAGAGAAGCACCCTCGTGATGCTCGGTGGTGCGTCGCCATTCCGAAAATGAGGACTAGTAACCGCAGGGTTGAGCCAAATGGATGGCCCTGAAAATCCCTGCACTGAGATCAACTTGCGCGCTGTCGGGGAGACAGGACTCGAACCTGCGACCCCTGGTCCCCCAGACTAGTCCTCATTTCCCGATGAGCGCTGAGTTCGATTTAGACTGGTTTTGCCGGGAATTGGTTGGAATGACGACTAGCGCAGGTGCGATGGAATCCATTGGAACATCCGCCTCAGGGCTGACGCTCAGGCTTGGATCTCTCTCTCCATGGGGGATGCTGGCGGGGTGACCGGATGGGCCGCGCTCCACCAGATCATCGGGATGGCCGGAGCGAGCTCGCCTCTGTCAGCGGCTCGAGGAGATCCAGCCTGCGACCTGTGCACGTGAGTTGAAGCCAAGCTTGTTGAGGATGTGACCAACGTGGGTGGCGACCGTCCGTTCGGAAATGAATAGCCGGGCTGCGATCTGCTTGTTGCTGAGACCTTCCGCGACCAAGGCCGCGACCTCAGCTTCACGCTTCGCGAGGGGTCCGGAGTCCGCGCCCGAGAACGAAGCGGCCTCGCGCTGCTCGGCTTCGCCGAGCGCCAGCCGCACCGCCGCGTGGCGGTCCAGGCGTTGCCCCGCCTCAAGTTCGGCCTCAAATTTCGCTGCCCCGAGGGCTCGCATGGCCAATTCCCTGGCCTCGGTCTGGTATGGCGCATGCGGTCCAATAACCTTTGCGCCGGCACCGGCACCGATGGTCTGCGCCGCCCCGAGCAGCCGGGCTGCGAGGCGCGGCTGGCCGGAGGTCGCGGCGAGCCAACTCATCGCAGCCAGAACGTAAAACTCGGCGATCCGGTCGTCGAACTGCCGCGCGACCCGCAATGCCTCGGCGGCACCCGCGTGTGCTTCGTCAAGGTCGCCCTTCGTGATGGCAATCGCACCGACGTTGCGGAGCATCGATGCCAGGTAAAAGAGGTCGCCGGCGTCGCGACTCAGGCGCATGCCCTCCGATGATGCCGCTGCGGCGGCCTCCATGTCATTAGCGAAGAACGCATGGACAGCTCGCGCCTGCACGAGCTCGATGGTCGCCGCATAGTCGCCGACAACAGCAGTGATTGCTTCGGCCTCATCCAGAAGGTCGCTGGCACCTGTGGGATTGCCGAACTGGTTCTCCGCGTTGGCGGCGACCGAGAGTGCCTGCGCCAGTTCCGCCGGCAGCCGGGTTTCCCGAGCCGTTGCGATGGCGCGAGCGAGCCATGGCCTGGCGGCTGCAGGGTCGGCCTGCACCACACTCAGCCAGCCACGAAGGACGAGAGCGCGCACCTGCGTGCGCGGAGACGCCTCCCCTGATGCAAACAGGAGATCCATCCAGCGAATGCTCTCCGTGGTTCCGTGGGTGATCCAGTAGTACCGCAACGAGGCCGCTACATCGAGCCCTCGGCCGGAGTCTCGGTGCGAAACGCAGTGCTGGAGTACCACTCGAATGTTGTCGATTTCGAGTTCCACCCAGGCGAGCCAATCAGGGAGCTGGTACCGGCCCTCCGCCTCGGTCGACAGACACGTCTTCCAGTAATAGTCGACGCAACGCTCCGATAGTTCGCCGTCCTCATGTTCGTCGCGCAATTTGAGCGTGGCGTACTCGCGCATGGTTTCGTGGAGTCGATAACAGTCACGGCCCCCGAAGTCTTCCTTCATGAGCAGCGATTTCTCGACCAGGGATGACAGCAAGTCCAACGTGTCGGTTGCGGCCAGCTCGCCGTCGGTGCACACCGATTCGACGTCGTCGAGCGTGAATCGGGTGGCGAAAACGGAAAGTCGCCGCAAGACGTGCTGTTCACGCGCCGTCAGCAGGTCATAGCTCCAGTCGATGGTCATCCGGAGCGTTTGATGTCGCGGCAGCGCGGCGCGGCTCCCTCCGGTGAGGAGGGCGAAGCGATCACGCAGACGCTCGAGGATCTGCACCACGCTGAGGACCCGGGTTCTGACCGCCGCGAGCTCAATCGCCAGCGGCAGGCCATCGAGGCGCCGGCACACGGCAACCACAGCTGCCTGGTTCACATCGGTGAGGACGACCGTGCCGGACGCCGCGGCTGCCCGCTCGGTGAACAGGACGACCGCTTCGTTCTCTCGCACCTGGGCGAGCGGTTCGGTTCCACCGTCGCGAGGCAGCTGGAGTGGCGTGACGGGCACCACGTGTTCGCCCGCTACCTGGAGCGGCTCCCGGCTGGTGGCGATCACCCGGATGTTCGGAGCGGAACGAAGGGCCTCAGCGATGAGCTGAGCCGCCGCATCGAGAACGTGCTCGCAGTTGTCGAACACCAGCAGCACCGCTTTGTTCCGCCAGAAAGACCTCAGGATCTGCAGCGGCTCCACGCCGGCTTGGTCACGGAGGTCAACGGCCGCAAGCACGGCGCTGGGCACAAGGGCGGCATCGCGAACCTCGGCGAGCTCGACCAGCCAGGCGCCATCGCCAAATCCGCGTGAGAGGTCGGCTGCCGCGCGCAATGCGAGCCTGGTCTTCCCCACCCCTCCTGGCCCAACGAGACTGACGAGTCGAGCGGTCGCGAGCTTCTTCCTGATCTCGGCGAGCTCGCGACGGCGGCCCACGAAGCTCGTCGTCTCGGCGGGCAGATTGCCCGAACGGTGACGTGGTCTGGCCATGGTGAATCCGAAGCTACCCCTGAGTCACGGGCGCTGATGTCAGTCGACTACGCATCGAATCCGTAATCCTGACGATTCGGCCGGTCCGGCCCCTGGCTCAGCCTGACACCCATGACACACGAGCTGCCGAACCATCGGGTCGAAGCGACATTCGTCGGCCGACCTCCCATGGGTCAGATTGCCCGAGCGTCGGGTGTGACCGACGTGGTGGTCGTTGGCTGCCAGCTGCACTGCCTCGTGCACGGCAGCTTTCAGCCCCTGCTCGAGGCGCTGCGCGGCTACGAGGTCATCAGCCTCACTTCCATTCCGACCTCGGACGGAGGTGATTGATGGCCATAAGGCGAATCACGTCTCTCGATCCCGACCAGGCTGACGCATCCACATCGCACCTCAATTGGTGCTCACTCATCAAGACAAGGAGGACGACATGACCGTCACACCGAACACCCTCTTCCGAGCAACCGGCGTTGCCACGGCGGTGGCAGGAATGATCTTCATCGGCGTACAGATCGGGAGTCCGCACCTGGACGGCGCCACCATCACGACGACCAACGCGGTCGTCCGCGACAGCCTCAAGGTCCTCATGGCTGCCCTGGCGCTCGCCGGGATCAGCGGTCTGTACCTGTTCCAGGTGAGGAAGATCGGCGTGCTCGGCCTGGTCGGGTACCTCACCTTCGCCACCGGCTACCTGACGATGCTCGGGATTGAATTCGTCGGCGCGTTCGTCCTCCCGTCGATAGCGCACAGTTCCCCCGCCTACGTCAGCAATGCCATCGCCGAAGCCACCAACGGCACCGTCACCGGCAGCATCGGGCTGATCAAGGTCGCGATCCTGGTCAACGGGATCACCTACGTCGTCGGCGGTGTCATCTTCGGCGTCGCACTCTTCCGCGCCAATGTCCTCGCTCGATGGGCCACCGTGCTCCTCGCCTGCGGCAGCGTCGCAACCGTCGCAACCGGCGTCATGCCGCAGTACGAAAGGCTGTTCGCGTTTCCCACCGGCATCGCCCTGATCGGCCTCGGGTACTCGCTATGGCAGGCGCAGCGCTCGCCAGCCTCTCGGGCCATCACCAGCTCGGTGAGCTCTCAGCTCGAGGCCGCCGGAGCCAAGTGACCGTCCGCGTGGCAGCACACCCCACCCGATCGACCGCGTCGATCGGGTGGGTGCCAGTCGTCAATTCAAAAACCAAACGATCACAACCCGATCACAAGGAAACATCCAAATGACCACATCGCGAAAAACCGCGCTCGTTGTCGGAGTGCTGTTCATCCTTACCTTCATCACCTCGATCGCAGGAGAACTCTCGTACGGCCGAGTCCTGACCGATCCCAACTACATCACCAGTGCCGGCGCCGACTCCGGCGTGGTGGTGGGTGCGGTCTTCGAGATGTTCCTCATCATCACTAATATCGGTTGCGCAGTGGTGTTGTTCCCGCTGCTCAAGCGTCAGAACGAGGCACTCGCCCTCGGCTATGTCACCGCTCGCCTCGTTGAGTGCACGTTCATCCTGGTCGGCATCCTGAGCGTCCTTGCGGTCGTAACACTGCGACAGCACGCCGGGAGCGCAGATGCGGGCTCACTCATCGTTGTCGGAAAGTCGCTGATCGCCATCAAGGCGTGGACACTGCTGCTCGGGCCTGGATTCGTCGACGGAATCGGGACTGGACTGATCCTGGGCTGGCTGATGTACCGGTCAGGGCTCGTGTCGCGCCGCATGGCGCTCTTCGGCGTCGTCGGTGGTCCACTGCTGGCCGCTTCAGGGATCGTTGTGCTGTTGGGCGTGATCCCACAACAATCGGCACTGCAGGGCATCGCGACCATCCCGGAGGTGTTCTGGGAGGGGTTCCTGGGCTTGTGGCTCACCTTCAAGGGATTCAACGCGGTTGCTGTTGGTGCCGGCGAAACCACAGACGTCCGTCAAGCCATTGTGATGGCTGCTGTTGACGCGTAGTTCCTCGGAAAGGGCCAGACTGCGACGCAATGGCCGAGGTCACCTTCGAACCGGCGGTGGCTTCGTTGCGCCGGGAGGTGCCCACGGCACGAGTGGGAGTCGGGTTCATCTCCCTCTTCACGTTGGCGTACATGAGCGCCAATCTCGTCTTCCAGGCGCCGATACTGGTGACCCTTCCCTTGAAGGTCAGCTCGCTTGTCGGAATCAAACAAGCTCCGGGCAGCCTGGCGCTTGTCGCAAGCATCGGCGCTTTCGTGGCGATCTTCGGGAATCCCTTCTTCGGGCGGATGAGCGACCGCACGACGTCACGACTGGGGATGCGAAGGCCATGGATGGTCATCGGCGTGGTCGGCGGTACCGCCGGCGTCGCCATCGTCTCCTTCGCACCCAGCATCCCCGTTGTTCTGCTCGGCTGGTGCATCGCGCAGCTGTTCTTCAACGCGATGCTGGCTTCGCTCGCGGCGGTGCTTCCCGATCAGATCCCGGTCGCGCAACGCGGCACGGTCTCCGGTGTGCTGGGCATCTGTCTGCCGATTGCGGCGGTGAGCGGCACGTACATCGTGAAGCTCTTCAGCGGACAACACATCGCCACATTCCTTGTCCCGTGTGCGACGGGGGGCTTCTTCATCCTGCTGTTCGCGGTCGTGTTGAATGACCGGCACCTTGCGAAGGCGGAGAGGCCGACTTGGTCCATACGGGAATTCGCAAGTACCTTCTATGTGAGACCGCGGACCAGCCCTGACTTTGCCTGGGCTTTCGCCAGCCGCTTCATGTTCCTGATGGCCTACGCCCTGCTCGCGACGTACGAGGCCTACTATCTGCTGCAGAAGATCGGCACCGCCGTGGCCGACGTGCCGCAACAGATCTTTCTCGGCACGCTCGTGCAGGGGGCCGTCATCGTCGCCGCGTCGCTCATCGGTGGGCATCTCTCCGACCGGACGCGCCGGCGAAAGATCTTCGTGTTCACCGCTGCGATCGTCTATGGCGTGGCAATGTTCGCGCTGGCGATTGCCAGCAACTTCAACGGGTTCCTCGTCGGCATGGCCATCAGCGGACTCGGTTTCGGCGTGTTTGCGGCTGTCGATCTCGCGCTCGTCGTTGACGTGCTCCCGAATCCGGGTCACAACGGCAAGGATCTCGGCGTGTTCAACATCGCAGGCGCGCTCCCTTTTTCGCTGGCGCCGGCGCTGGCGCCGACGATCCTGGCGATCGGCGGCGGCAGCTACGGTGTGCTCTACGCCGTGGCGGGCGTCTGCGCCATCCTCGCTGCTGTCGCGATCATGGGCGTGAAGGGTGTCCGCTGAGCAGGGCCCGCCGTAGTACGGCTCGTCCGCAAGGACTGAGTGCCATCGGAGCGACCAGCTTCGTGGCTTAGGGCGATGAGCAGCGGGTTCAGGCTCTATAGGTCCATATCGGTCCCGCTGCGAGGCCTGGATACGACCCAACGGTCGGCGACAGCGAGCCAGCTCCCCGTGATAGGAATCCCCACGCTCCCGCAAGCATTGGCTCACGGCTGCACCTTGACTGACGGGCGTTGATGTCGGTCGACTACGCATCGAATCCGTAATCCTGACGTTTTGCCCGGTCCTGACCCTGGCTCAGCCTGACGGCCATGACACACGAGCTACCGAGCCAGCTGGTCGAGGCGACATTCGTCGGCCGACCTCCGTCGAAGCAGATTGCCCGAGCGTCGGGTGTGACCGACGTGGAACCTCTGCGTGGCGGCTACGTACTCCCACGGATTCCTTCGTGCATCGCCTTTCCTAGCCTACGAGTACCCCGCAAACCAGCCGTCAGTCCCTAAGGAGCTCCGATGCAGCAAGCCATCTCGTCCAGCAGTCCAGACGTCGACGAACCCGTCGTGGAGAGGGGTCGCCGCCTCAGTCGAACAAGCGAACGGAGGAGGGGCTTCACTGCTGCGCGCATCATCGCTCTCATCGTCATCGCACTGGGGGTGCTCGGTCTCGTGTACGTCCAATTGACGGGCGGTACCAGCGCGGTGTCTGTC
>JBAPWO010000115.1:0-17222 GCA_049283735.1 Candidatus Dormiibacterota bacterium | reverse complement strand
GATAGTGACCCCGTGAAGGTGGGTTCCGCGCACCTCGACGTCGCCGACCGGCTCGACCCCACCGGCCGGGTCGCCCTCCTCCACCAAGACGGCCGCGCCCATCGCCTCGAGCACCGCCAGGATGCCGGCGCGACCGGGGTTGATGCCCACCCCGGGGCAGCGCACCCGCCAGCCGGGACGGGACGCCCCGAGCGCGAGGAAGAACGCGGCCGAGCTGAGGTCTCCCGGGACCCGCAGCCCAAAGGGTTCGAGCGGTCCGGGATGGACGGTCACCTCGGACCCGTTCGACACCACCTCGACGCCGCACATGCCGAGCATCCGCTCGGTGTGGTCTCGGGTCGGCACCGGTTCGACGACCGTGGTCGGCCGGCCGGCCGAGAGCCCGGCGAGCAGGATGGCCGATTTCACCTGCGCGCTTGCCACCGGTGACCGCCAGGTGATCCCCTCGAGCCTCCTCCTGCCCAGCACCCGAAGTGGCGCGGTCCCCTGCGGCGATGCGTCGATCCTCGCCCCCATGGCGCGCAGCGGCTCGGCGACCCTAAGCATCGGACGCCGGCGCAACGACGCGTCCCCGTCGAGGGTCGCGTCGCAGTCGCTCCCGGCAAGCGCGCCGGCGAGCAGGCGCATGGTGGTCCCCGAGTTGGCGCAGTCGAGCACGCCATCGGGGCTGCGCAGGCTGACCCCCGGGCCGGCACCGTCGAGCGCGTACCGGTCCGGTGGGAAGTCACGCACCCAGGCGCCAGAGGCGCGCAGGCAGGATGCGGTCGCAAGGACGTCCGCCGCCGGCGACGCGTTGCCGATGTATGTCCGGCCCTTCGCCAGGGCACCAAGAATCAGGGCGCGGTGGCTGATCGACTTGTCACCGGGAACGCCGACGTCGCCGTCGACCCGAGCTGCCGGAGAGACGCGCTCCTGGGTCACCCCGCCGGCGCCGTCCGGGTGCCGATCATGGCGTGCCGATCATGGCGGCGAGGAATCGCCCGGCAGAGGCGACCGCGTTGTCGGGATCGAGGCCGATGCCGTCGAGCAGCGCGGACCCGACCACGGCCGCTTCGGCGTGCCCGTGCAGCGCGGTCAGGTGCTCGTGCGTCGAGAGCCCGAAGCCGAGCGCTCGCGGCAGCGGTGTCAGCTCGCGAACCGCGTCGAGCAACGAGATCGCGTCGCCGGCGATCGCGCGCCGCGCGCCGGTGACACCGGTCACGCCGACACAGTAGACGAACCCTGCGGCGGTCGCGCAGATACGCGCCAGGCGATCCGCCGTGGTGGTGGGCGCGACCAGCGGGATCACCGCCACGCCGGCGGAATGCATCGCCTCCCTCACGCCGGCTGCCTCGTCGAGCGGGAGGTCGGGAAGGATGACGCCATCGACACCCCCAGTCGACGCCGCACGCGCGAAGTCGACGATGCCGAAACTGAGCAACGGGTTGATGTAGGTCATCACCGCCAGCGGGATGCTCACGCCGGCTGCACGCGCATCGCGGACCTGCGCGAGGGCTGTGGCCGCGGTCATCCCGTTGCTCAGCGCCACCTGGCCGGTGCGCTGGATGGTCGGTCCATCCGCCAGCGGATCGCTGAACGGGATCCCCACCTCCGCCGCGATGCAGCCGCTTTGTTGCGCGCACAGCAGCAGGGCTCCGAGGCTGTCGAAATGCGGATATCCGGCACTGAAATACGGGATCAGCCCTGGCGGCGCATCATCCGCCTGGGCGGCGAAGGCGGCAGTGAACCGCGTCTCGGGTGCCGCTGTCATGCCGGGTCGTGCTCGCGCACGGTGTCGACGTCCTTGTCGCCGCGGCCACTGAGGCAGACGAGCACCACGTCGTCAGGAGCTCGATCGAGGGCGATCCTGGTGGCGACGTGCAGAGCGTGCGACGACTCGAGGGCGGGGATGATGCCCTCCAACAGGCAGAGTTGATGGAACCCGGCGAGGGCGTCCGCGTCAGTGGCGGTGAGATAGTCGACCCGCCCGCTGTCGCGGAGCGCACTGTGCTCCGGGCCGACCCCCGGATAGTCGAGGCCGGCGCTGATCGAATGGGTTTCGAGGACCTGTCCGGCGTCATCCTGCATCAGATAGCTCAGCGACCCGTGGAGCACGCCGGGACGGCCTCGCGAGAGTGGCGCCGCGTGCTCGCCGCTGTCGAGTCCGCGCCCCGCCGCCTCGACACCGACCAGGCGAACGTCGTCGTTGAGAAACGCCGCGAACATGCCGATGGCATTGCTTCCCCCGCCGACGCAGGCCACCACCACCGACGGCAGCCGTTCCAGCCGTGAGAGCATCTGCGCGCGCGCCTCGTCGCCGATCACCTGCTGCAGGCGTCGCACCAGCGACGGGTACGGATGCGGTCCGACGGCGCTGCCGATCACGTAATGGGTGCCGCGAACGTGTCCCACCCAGTCACGGATCGCCTCGTTGGTTGCGTCCTTGAGGGTCGCCGAGCCGCTGTCCACGGGCACGACCTCGGCCCCGAGCAGGCCCATCTTGTAGACGTTGAGTGCCTGCCGGCGCATGTCCTCGCGACCCATGTACACGACGCACTCGAGGCCGAGCGCGGCGCACGCGGTCGCGGTCGCAACCCCGTGTTGCCCCGCCCCGGTCTCGGCGATGATCCGCCGCTTGCCCATGCGCTGGGCGAGCAGCACCTGGCCGAGGGCATTGTTCAGCTTGTGCGCGCCGGTGTGAAGCAGGTCCTCGCGCTTGAGCCAGATCTCCGCTCCCCCGGACGCAGCGCTGAGGCGGCGGGCATGGGTCACCGGCGTCGGACGGCCCGCGAACTCGGCGAGCCGGCGGTCGAGGTCGGCGGTGAACGCGAGGTCGGCGAAGGCGCTGGTGATCTCGACCTCGAGCTCCTCGAGAGCCGGCACGAGGGTCTCGGGCACATACGCGCCGCCATACCCGTCGAAGCGGCCGCTCGGGTGCGCGCTCATCGCGGCTCCACGTCCAACCTCGCCGCGGCTGATCGAGCAGCGATCACATAGCGTCGGACGAGGTCTGGATCCTTCTCTCCGGGACGCCGCTCCAGCCGGCTCGACGCATCCACGCCGGCGGGACGCACGGTGGCGATCGCGTGCCCGACGTCATCTGGACCGAGTCCACCGGCGAGCAGGATCTCGCGGTGGCGGGCGACATCCGCGGCCCAGTCCAGGGGGACGTGGTGCCCGGTGCCGCCGGGGAGCGCTCCCCTGTCGGGCATTCCGTCGAGCATCACCAGCGTGTCCGGTGCCCAGTCGATGGTGGTCGCCGCGACGCGGTCCTCCACGTTGAAGACAGGAATGACCGGAACGGAGCAGCTCGTGGCCAGGGTGCGATCGAAGTTGCCGTGCACCTGGACGCCGGCCAGCCGGTATCGGGTTGCCGCGTCGTCGCATTCGGCGGCGCTGGGCTCGACGAAGACGCCGATCAGATCCGCCCGGCCGCCGACCGCCCGCACCACTGCCAGGGCCGCCTCGTGGTCAACCCAGCGCGCGCTCCTCGGCACCAGCATCAGGCCGATCCAATCCGCGCCCGCGTCAATCGCCGCCTCGGCGATCTCGGGGGTGCGCACGCCGCACACCTTGACGATCACGAGCGCGTCGCGTCGCGCGCCGCGCCGACCATCGCGGCGCACGCGTCCGCCGGGGAATGGGCGCGCATCAGCGCCTCGCCGACGAGCACCGCGTCGGCTCCCTCGTTGACGAGGCGCGACACGTCGGCCGGGCTGCGAACCCCTGACTCGGCGATGCAGACGATGCCCTCCGGGATTGCGTGACGCACCCGGGCGAAGGTCGCCAGGTCGGTGGCGAGCGTGCCCAGGTTGCGGTTGTTGATGCCGATGCACTCCGCTCCCGCGGCGACGGCGACGCGCGCCTCATCGACGTCGTGCACCTCAACGATCGCGTGCGCGCCGCTGCGTGCGACTCCGGCAAGGCAGAGGTCGAGGGTGTCGGTGTCGAGCAGCGCGACGATCAGGAGCACCCAGTCGGCGCCGGCCACCCGGGCTTCGGCGATCTGCACGGGATCGAGCGTGAAGTCCTTGCGCAGCAAGGGGATATCGAGCGCGGCGCGCACCCGGGCGAGGTCGTCGAGCGAGCCCCCGAAGTCGGGTCCGTCGGTGAGCACCGAGATCGCGGCAGCGCCGCACGCGGCATATTCCCTCGCGAGCGCCGCTGGATCCAGCTCGGGACGGAGGATGCCGCCACTCGGTGAGCGGCGCTTGATCTCGGCGATGATCGTGCCGCCGTGCAGCGCGTCCGCCATGCCGCGCGCAGCCGGCAGCGATTCGGCCTTGGCCCAGAGTGTGGCCTCCACGCAGCGGAGCTGCTCGACCTCGGCGCGCTTTCGACGAGCGATGGCGCTCAGCGCGCTCCCGGCGGCGCTCACGCGCCCACTCCGACGGCGACGCCCGCCGTCTCGAGGAAGTTGCGCAGCAGCGCATGACCGGCCGGTGTGCCCACCGACTCGGGGTGGAACTGCACACCCTCGACGCCAAAGTCTCGGTGGCGCATGGCCATGATCAGGCCGTCGTCGCTCCACGCCGTCGCCTCGAGAACGCCGGGCAGCCCCGTCGTCGAGACCACGAGGGAGTGGTAGCGGGTGGCCATGAACGGATCCTCGAGACCGCGGAGCACGCCGGCGCCACCATGGTGGACCGCGCCGACCTTGCCGTGGACCACCGCCGGCGCGCGCACAACCGTGGCGCCATAGGCGACGCCGATCGCCTGGTGGCCGAGGCACACACCGAGCATCGGCACGGCCGCGCCAAGCTCGCGGATGAGCTCGACGCAGATCCCCGCTTCCTCGGGGATTCGCGGTCCGGGCGACATCACGATCGCCGCGGGGTCCAACCGCGCGATGTCGGCGACGGACAGCGCGTCGTTGCGCTCGACGGCAACCCTCGCGCCGAGCTCGCGCAGGTACTGCACCAGATTGAACGTGAACGAGTCGTAGTTGTCGATGACCAGCACCTGGCCGCTCAGCGTCGAGCCCACGCGTTCGCCTCCTCCACCGCGAGGATCTGCGCGGCGACCTTGTTGTCAATCTCGACCGTCTCCTCGTGGGGCGACGAGTCGGCGACGATGCCGGCCGCCGCCTGCACGTATGCGATGCCCCGCCGGACCACGATGGTGCGCAGCGCGATCGCCGTGTCCAGGTCCCCGCCATAGCCGACATAGCCGATCGCGCCGGCGTAGGGTCCGCGAACCTCGGGCTCGAGCTCCGCGATGATCTCCATCGCACGGATTTTCGGCGCCCCGGTGACCGTCCCGGCGGGAAAGCACGCGCGCAGCGCGTCAAGCGAACGGTAGCCGTCCCCGAGGGTCCCTTCGATGCTGCTGACCAGATGCATGACGTGCGAGTAGCGCTCCACCTCCATGTGCTGGGTGACGCGCACGCTGCCGGTCGCGCACACCCGTCCGAGATCGTTGCGCCCGAGATCGATGAGCATGAGGTGTTCCGCCGCCTCCTTGTCGCTGGCTCGAAGCTCGCGCTCCATGCGCGCGTCGTCCTCGGGCGTGCGTCCCCGCCGGCGGGTTCCGGCGATGGGGTGGTATCGGACGCTGCTGCCGGCGACCTGGACGAGCATCTCGGGCGAGGCCCCGACCAGCGTGCACTCCGGAGTCGCGATGTAGATCATGTACGGGCTCGGGTTGATGGCGCGCAGGGCGACGTACAGGTCGAAGGGATCCGCGTGCAGCGGCAGGGCGAATCGCCTCGACACCTGGACCTGGAAGATGTCTCCGGCGACGATGTAGTCGAGCGCCCGCCGCACCCGATCCTGGTACTGGTCCCTTGAAAGATTGGCCTCGGGATCGTGGGCGGCGACGTCGACGGGGATGCCGGCCAGCGAGGGCGCCGGCTCCGCAACCGCCGAGCACACCGCCGTGCGCAGCTCGCCGATTCGGGTGAGCGCCTGCCCGTAAGCGGCATCAATTCCCTCGGGGTCGTCGCGATGGACGCAACTGGAGAGGAGCAGCCGATGCTGCGCATGGTCGAAGACCGCGACCGTGTCGAAGATCGCAAACCACTGATGCGGCAAGTCGAGCGGGTCATGGGTCGCCGTCGGGAGGCGCTCATACCGCCCCGCCGCCTCGTAGGTGAGAAAGCCGACTGCGCCGCCAAACAGCGGCGCCCCAACCCCTGGCGCGGCGGCAACGCGGATCGACGCGACGTCGCGCTCGAGGAGGGCGAGCGGGTCCTCACCATCCCCGGCGTCGCTGATCACGCGCGACGGAGAGTGGCCGAGGATCGACCAGCGAGCCACAGCCCCACTTCCCTCGACCGATTCGAGCAGGAAGCAGCTCGCATCTGTCCCGAGCGCTCGCATCGCGGCAACCGGGGTCGCCTCGCCGATCGGAAGCTGGAGCACGACCGCCACCGCGTCGTGGTCAGCGAGAAGGTGCCGCGTCTCCCCGAGGCCGGGAACCGGCTGGTTCATCAGGAGCGCGCCATGGAGGTGTCATCCGGGGACCGCGGCGCCGACGTACTGCGCGATGCGGCGGGCCGCCTCCTCCAGGTTCGCGATGGACGCCGCGTAGCTGAGGCGGATGTGCCCGGCGCCCTCCGGCCCGAAGGACTGCCCTGGAAGCACCGCGACGCCGACCTCGTCGAGCAACGAGTTGGCCAGCTCGCGGTCGCCGAAACCGGTCGCGGTGATGTCCGGGAAGACGTAGAACGCGCCCGCGGGGCGATGGCACTTGAAGCCGGGGATCTCATTCAGGAGGTCGACGATGCGGTCGCGACGATGACCGAACTCGGCGACCATGCGGTCGACGGCCGCGTCGGACTCCGGCGAGTCGAAGGCCTCGACCGCAGCCCATTGCGTGAAGGCGGCCGCGCACGACGAGCTGTTGATCATCAGCGTGTCCATCTTCTTCGCGATCGCCACCGGCATCGCGCCGAAGCCGAGCCGCCAGCCGCACATCGCCCACGCCTTGGAGAGGCCGTCCATGTAGATGGTCCGATCGGCCATGCCGTCGATCCCGTACAGCGACACGTGGGCGCCGTCGTAGCTCAGGCGGTTGTAGATCTCATCGCTCAGCACGACCAGGTCGTGCTCGATGGCGAGGCGAGCGATCGCCCCACAGTCCTCCCGGGTGAGGATGCCCCCGGTGGGGTTCTGCGGCGAGTTGACCACGAGCATGCGTGTCCGCGGGGTGATCAGCCGGGCCAGCTCTTCGACGTCGACGCGGAAGTCGTTCTGCTGGCGGAGCGGCAGCGAGATCGCCCGGGCGCCGATGAACTCCACGAGCGATCGGTAGATCGGATACCCGGGGTCGGGCACGATGACCTCGTCGCCCTCCTCGATCAGCGAGAGCAGGGCGAACAGCAGCAGGTTCTTCGAACCGGGGGTCAGCACGATATTCTCGAACTGTGTGGGCACGCCGGTGTGGCGCGTGACGTACGCGGCGGTCTTCTCACGCACCTCGCGGATCCCGCTCGCCGCCGTGTAGTGGGTCGCCCCCTCGCGCATCGCGCGCACCGCAGCGTCGGTGATATTGTCAGGAGTGGCAAAATCTGGCTCGCCGATCTCGAGGTGGACGATGCTCCGTCCCTCGGCCTCGAGCAGGCGCGCGTGGGCGAGCACCTCGAATGCGCTTTCGGTGCCGAGTCGAGAAAGCCGTTCGGCGAAGCGTATGGTCATGTCGCCACCATCATGGCGGGAAGGTTGCCGGCCGGGGCCAGGTGTTCGACATCGACCCGCTCCACGCGCGCGTGGCTCGGGCCTTGACGGACCAGCTCCAGCATCCGTTCCACCTCGGCACTGGGCCCTTCGAAGACGGTCTCGACGGAGCCGTCAGGCTGATTGCGCACCGTCCCCGACAGGCCGGCGTCACCGGCGTGCTGAAGCACGAAGGCGCGAAACCCGACCATCTGCACCCGGCCGTGGACAACGGCACGGACGCGCACCACCGCTTCACCCATCGCCGCCCGATTATAGGTGCGGCGGGTTCGCCGGCTCAGGCAGCCGCTGGAGAGAGCTGCTGAGCCGCCGTCAACTTGCGCACCAACGGCGGGATCTCGCGAAGGTTCTTGATCTCCACGCCGCTCAACTCGGACAGCAGCGCGAGGATGCGACGCTGCACGGGAGCCTCGTGATCGCGGCCCGGCAGGTACCAGTTCAGCATCCGCGACACATACTCGGGATCCTCGAGCTTGCTGACCACCGACGGTTCGGTGATCGTCGTCGGGTGCTTGGGCGCGTCGTTGGTGGTGCGCATCATCCAGAGCGACATCTTCAGGATGTCGGGCAGGACCTCCGGCTTGTTGCTGACCGCGCGGCGCATGTACTTCGCATAGCACGCCGCATGGCGCAGCTCGTCGGCGGCGAGGATCTTGAAGATCTTCCGGATCACCGGCTCGGGGGCCTGTTCGCTGAATGCCGTGTACCAGTGAGCGAGGCGTTGCTCGCCGCAGAAGTGCATGGTGAGCGTCTCGATCGCCGGTCCCGGCGCGAACGTGAGTCGCAGTTCGGGAAGCTTCGCCTCGTCGAAGGTCTCACCGCATCGCTCCA
Source organism: Candidatus Dormiibacterota bacterium (assembly GCA_049283735.1). Taxonomy (GTDB): domain Bacteria; phylum Chloroflexota; class Dormibacteria; order Aeolococcales; family Aeolococcaceae; genus Palsa-851. The sequence continues at coordinate 8,736 of JBAPWO010000115.1, read as the reverse complement.
GGTATTTGCGCAAGGTGAGGTGGTGCTTCATCTCCTCGTAGAACCAGATCGAGACGAAGCTGCAGAAGTCGATGTCCGTGTAGAAGTCACGGAGGAACATCTCGGTTGCGTAGAGCGCGGACAGCTCCGTCAGGCAGATGTTTCGGAGGTCGCTGATCCATTGGGGACTCAGCAGGCTCGGGTCGATGTCGTCGAAGGGGATGTCGGTACTGAGCGTCCAGCGGGCGCGTTCGAGCCGGATGAACATGTCGTCGTAAAGCATCGAAACCAGCATACTTTCTTCGCCCGGCACAAAGGGTGGGCAATGTCATCCGGCGTACAGCCCAGGATTTGTACATAAGGGACAATATGGCCCAATTGACCAAGGCGCCCGACCTCAGGTTGTCCGTGGCGGCCACTCTGCCGCCGGAAGTGACCATCCGGCTGCTGTCGGAGGTCGATGTGATCGCGCGCCGGATGACCCGGCACATCGTCTCCGGGATCTCCCTGCCCGACAGCCGCTTCCGAACGCTCGGATACTTCAGGACGGTCACGGCCGCCTGCCGCGACGCGCTGCGGACGTTCGTCCGCCTGCTTCGCGACGGGCGCGGGCTTCGAGCCGGCGACCTGGAGCGCCTCGGATCCATGGGTGCGCAGCAGGCCGAGCTCGAGGTGCCGCTCGAGTTGGTGTTCGGCGCCTACCGATTGGCGGCCCGGGTGCTCTGGGACGAGGTGATCGGCCAGCCCGCGATCCTCGACGACGTCCCGCCGAGCACCGTGATCGGTCTGACCAGCTCCGTGCTCGAGTACTTCGACGAGATCAGCGCGGCAGTCGGCGGTGCCTACCTGGAGACCAGGGAGCGGCTGCTCCGCCAGCGTGACCGGGATCGTGATCGCATCCTCCAGCGACTGCTCGCCGGCGACGCATCCGCCGAGCTTCGGCGCATCGCGGTGTCCGCTGAGCTCACCCTCCTCCCGCCCTACACGGTGGTGGCGTGCTCCGCACCGACGCTCGAGGAGGAACGGCAGCTCGAGGTGACCTGGCGAGCCGAGGGCGCCCACCTGATCGGCGAGGAGCCCGGGCTCTGGATCGCGCTCGTTCCTGAGGGCCGCGACCTTGCCCGGCTCTGCGCGGCGGTCGGGCCGGTTGTCTTCGGGGTCGGCCCGGTGGCCGCGACCCTCGATTCGATCGCCCCTTCGGCGCAGCAGGCGCGCCGCGCGCTCGAGGTGGGTCGCAAGCTCTACCCGGAGCGGTCGGTGCACACCGACGCCGAGGTCGGGGTCTTCGCGGCGGTCGCCGACGATCACGACGCGATGCGCAGCTTCATCGACCGGGTGCTCGGCCCGCTCGCGGTGGGGACGCCGAACCGAAGGCTGGAGCTCGTCGCAACGCTCGAGGCCCTGCTCGACAGCCGGAGTATCGGCGAGGCCGCCGAACGCCTCGGCGTCCATCGCCACACCGTGGTCTATCGGGTCGGACGGCTCCGCCAGCTCGGCATCGACGCCGACGATCCCGAGCAACGTCATCAGCTCTGGCTCGCGCTGCGCTGCGCGCGCCTGCTCGAGGCGTAGCCGCACCCAATCGCGGGCTGATTCCCAGGGCAGCCGGGACCAATGTTCCCATAAAGGGATCATTCCATTCAAAGCATGCTCATTGCTTAATGCTCGGCGTCGACCGGAGAGTCGTCCGTATGCACCGGCCGGAGAGAGCCGGGGCACGAGGCCGATCGAGAGGGGGCCTTGGGAAGAGAAATCGATAAGGGGAAGCACGCTCATGGTCTGGGGAACACTTCACACGCGCCACCGAGGCACCCGTCGCGCCGCGACGTCAGTCGCACTGCTTGCCACCGCCGTGGTGGTCGGCGCCTGCGGCTCCAGCGGGGATCCAGCCGCGGGCGCGACCGCGCAGCCGAATCCGTCGACGGTCAACCTCGGGTACCTCGTCAACCTGACCCATGCCCCGGCGCTCATCGGGGTGTCTCAGGGCTTCTTCCAGGGTGCGATGCCCAAGGGCACGACGGTTAAAACCACCACATTCAGCGCCGGTCCCGCCGAGAGCGAGGCGCTTCTCGGCGGCACGCTCGACGCTGCCTTCGTCGGCCCCGGTCCGGCGATCAACGACTACATCAAGACCAGCGGCAACGTGGTGATCGTCGCAGGCACGGCGGCGGGCGGGGCAGGGCTCGTGGTCAGCAAGTCCATCGCCGACGGCAATTTCCCGGCGGATCTCGCCGGTAAGACGCTCTCGTCGCCGCAGCTCGGTAACACCCAGGACGTCGCCCTGCGCAGCTGGCTGGCGACCAAGGGACTGGCCACCAACATCAACGGCGGCGGACAGGTGGCCATCGACTCGAGCTCTGGCAACTCCGTCAGCCTGCAGAACTTCGAAGCCGGCAAGATCGCCGGTGGCTGGGTTCCCGAGCCGTACGAATCCGAGTTCATCCTTCAGGGCAAGGGGACGTTGGCCGTTGACGAGTCGTCGCTCTGGCCGAACAGGCAGTTCCCGACCACGGTGCTCGTGGTGACCAAGAACCTGCTCAAGAACCACCCTGACATCCTCAGCGACCTGCTCAAGAGGCTCGTCAAATCGGTGAGCTGGATCAAGTCGAACGAGTCGGCGGCGCCCGCCGCGGTCAACGCCGCGCTCGCAGCTACCACCGGCGGCAAGCTGCTGAAGTCCAGTGTCCTCACCCTCGCGTGGACGCGCCTCAGCTTCGTGCTCGACCCGTTCGCCGCCGACCTGCAGACGGACGCGAACAACGCGAAGCAGCTCGGGTTCAACAAGACAGCGGCCATCAAGGGCATCCTCGACCTCGGCCCGCTGAACGCGATCCTCACCGCCGCGGGTGACCCGACCGTCAGCGCCGGAACGCTCGGCTCATGAACATCGCGCTCTTCCCGCGGCCCGCGGTTCTAACACTCGACGTCGACGAACCCTTCGTGACCCTGGACGGGGTCACGAAGGTGTTCGGCAACGGCAAGCGTTCAACGACCGCGCTCGAGAACGTCTCGTTGGAGTTGGACAAGGGAGAGTTCGTCTGCATCCTCGGCGCCTCCGGGTGCGGCAAATCAACGCTGCTCTCGCTGATCGCGGGCCTCGACAAGGTCACCTCGGGCACGATCCAGATCGCCGACGGACGTCCAGCGATGATGTTCCAGGAGCCGGCACTTCTGCCCTGGTTGACGGTTCGGCGCAACGTCGAGCTGCCGATGCGTCTTCACAAGGTGGACACCTTGGAGCGCAACAAGACGGCGAACCGTCTGCTGGCCATGGTCGGGCTCATCGAGTTCGCCGACCACCGCCCGCATCAGCTTTCGGGCGGCATGCGCCAGCGCTGTGCGCTGGCGCGCGCACTCGCGCAGGAGTCCGAACTGCTGCTCATGGACGAGCCCTTCGCGGCTCTCGACGCGCTCACACGCGATCAACTCCACGATGACCTGAATCGGATCTGGCAGGAAACCGGCAAGACGATCATCTTCGTCACCCACAATGTGCGCGAGGCCGTACGTCTCGGCGACAGGGTCGTGCTCATGACCCCCCGTCCGGGTCGGGTCGCGCAGATCTGGGACGTCGACATCACCCGGCCTCGCGAGCTCGACTCGGTCGAGGTCTCAGGACTTGCGCACGAGATCACGGGGCGGCTTCGGGCCGGGGCGGTCAGCAATGGAGCGGAATAAGTTCCAGCGCATCCTCAGCGCCGCGTGGCCGCGGGTTCTCGCCATCGGCATCCTGCTGGCGATCTGGCAGGTGCTGGTCATCGCCGGCGTGCGGTCACCAGGCGATGCACGGCTTCCGGGCCCTGGCGATGCGATCGGCGAGATCGGGTACCTGATCCACATTGGTGTGCTCCTGCCCGCGCTCGTTCAGACGCTCGAGCGCGCCGCGATCGGCTACGTTCTCGCGCTCGTCCTCGGGACCCTGGTCGGGCTGGCGGTGGTCCGCGTCCCGGTGCTCCGCGCCGGGGTTGGATCCCTCCTCGCCGGCCTTCAGAGCCTTCCGTCAGTCGTCTGGGTGCCGATTGCTGCCGTGTTCCTCGCCATCGGCGGACAGGTCGAGTATGCCGTGTACTTCGTCGTGGTCATGGGTGCCTTCCCGTCGATCGCCATGGGGTTGATGTCCGCGTATGACAACATCCCGCCGCTCACCTTCAGTCTGGCGAACTCGATCGGGGCTCGCGGCCCCGGGTACTACCGGCACTTCATCTTCTCAGCGGCGCTGCCGGGCTACGTGGCGGGTATGAAGCAGGGTTGGGCATTCTCGTGGCGCTCACTGATGGCTGCTGAGCTGATCATCGGAGCGACCGCGAACGCCGGTCTCGGACAGATCCTGCAGAACGGTCGCGACCTCGGCGACATCTCCGAGATCCTCGCCGCGATGCTCACGATCCTTGTCGTCGGCATCGCAGTCAACGACCTGATCTTCGCGCCCATGGAGCGCGGACTTCTCCGCCGGCGCGGACTGGTTCCCGCCTGATTCGCTAGCGATCGGCCTTCCCGTCAGCGCCGCGGCGGCGCTGACCGCCCGATGCGACCGTGGCACCCTGCTCGGCCTCGCGGGCGAGCATGAAGAGGAGGTCCGAGCAGCGATTGAGGTAGCGGAGCACCTCGGGGTTCTCGACCCCGCCCGCGCGCTGGAGCGAGACGGTACGGCGCTCGGCACGCCGCACGAGGGTCCGGGCGAGGTCGATGGCCGCGCCAGCGGGTGTTCCGCCAGGGATGACGAAGCCCCCGGGCAGCGGCACCCGCCCTTCCAGGTCGTGGATCTCGCGTTCGAGCGCGTCCGACATCGCCGGGGTCACCACGTTGAAGTGGCGCTCGAGGTCGGGCCGGTGCCCGGGGCCGGTGGCGAGCTCGGCGCCGACCACGAAGAGCTCGCGCTGCAGCTCGAGGATCCGGGCGGCGCGATCCGCGGAATCGGTCAGCGACCTGGCGAGACCGAGCGCCGATATCGCCTCGTCGAGCGAGCCGTACGCCTCGGTGTGAAGGTCGTCCTTGGCGACCCGGCCGCCGTACAGCAGGCCGGTCTCTCCCCCGTCGCCGTGCCCGGTGGTGATGCTCACGGGCGGCGTCCTCAGACGGCGCCGTGCAGGGTCGCTTCGACGAGCTCGGGAGGGGTGTCGTCCCGGCCACGCCGCCAGTCCTCGATCCACTTGCTCGCCGCGATCGTCGCAGTGGTGGCGTCGCCGACGGCGGTGGTGATCTGCCGGGTCAGCTGGCTGCGCACGTCGCCGGCAGCGAAGATGCCCGGGATGTTGGTCATCATCGTCATCGGATCGGTCACGTAATAGCCAGCCTTGTCATGATCGATGTGGTGATCCACCAGCTGGGTGTTGGGGATGAAGCCGATGAAGATGAAGATCCCTCCCACCTCGAGCTCGGAGCGACGTTCAGTGTCCAGGTTTCGCAACGACAACCGGCGCACCTTCTCGTCGCCGTCGACGCTTTCGATGATGGTATCGACGAGGAACTCGACCTTGGGGTGTTTGCGAGCTTCGTCTAGGAGGATCGGCTGAGCGCGGAACTCCTTGCGCCGGTGGATGATCGTGACCTTGCTGGCGTAGCGGGTGAGAAACAGCGCCTCCTCGACCGCCGCGTCACCGCCGCCCGCGACCGCGAGGTGGACATCCTTGAAGAACGCACCATCGCAGACGGCGCAGTAGGACACGCCGCGACCGGCGAACTCCTCCTCGCCTGAGACCCCGAGCTTGCGCGGATTTCCGCCCGCGGTGATGATCACCGCCGGTGCGAGGTAGTCACCGTTGTAGGTCTCGATCAGCTTCATTCCGTCCGCCAGGACCCTGATCGCCTTGACCTCTGTGCGCACGAGCTCGGTGCCGAAATGCGCGGCCTGCTCCTCCATGACGGCGGCCAGCTCGCCGCCGAGAATGGAGAGAAAGCCCGGGTAATCCTCGATAAGCTCGGTATTGAGCAGCTGACCGCCCGGGGCCTTGCCCTCGAGCAGGACGGCCCGCTCGCGGTTCCGGCCCGCATAGAGCGCAGCCGTCAGCCCGGCGGGGCCCCCGCCGATGATCGCGATATCGAAGTCGTATGTGGGCACGGTGGTTGCTCCTCGGGGTACGTCTGTACGTCCCCGTCAGTGATGACGATACCCAATGCGTGCCGGAATCATCCGAGTGCGACCCAGGCGTGCAGATATGTGAGCACCCGGCTGATCGGGATCGCGTATGCGTCCGGCGCACTCGTGCTTGCCGCCAGCGTGACGATCCCGATCACCTGCCCCTGCGCGTCGAGCACCGGGCCGCCACTGTTGCCCTCGTAGATCCTGGCGCCGGTGAGGTGGAGCATGTCGTTGTACTCCTGGGGCGAGGACTGGCCCGCCTGGATGCCGCTCGCCGCGAGCGGGACGCTGGCGTCGAGCCCGATCAGCCGCTCCACGGTCATGTCGGCTTGCCCGGTTGCCCGGCTCGACGCCAGCGTGATCACGGCAAGCGGTACGAACGTGAGCTGACTGGGGTCCACGGGCAGCGGTGTCCCGACCAGGGTGCCGCTCACCCGGATCACGGCGAGGTCGAGCGATGCGCTGCTCTGCACCAGCCTCGCAACGTGAGTGTGATTGGCACGGTCGGTCACCCGAAGCGCGTCGACACCGTTGATGACATGGGCGTTGGTCACCACGTCACCCTTGCTGTCGAAGATCCACCCGGTGCCGAGTGATTCCTCGGCACCGTTTTGCAGCTCGGCCTCGACGGTCACCACACTGGCGAGATCGCCCCGTCCGACGTCGGTCAGGACCGGCGGTGGCGGCGTCGGAGCGCTCGCCGCCGGCGGGTCGACCGGGGTGATGCTCGTGGGGTTGATCTGCGCGACGCCGTGTGCCACGAGGAAACCAACCAGGCCGACGACCACGAGAGCGATGATGGCCACCAGGGCACGAGCCACCGCCCGTGGCCGGAACGTCGGCTCGGTCCCTCGATCCACGAGGAAACATTGTGGTTGTTCAGCGGCGCGGGGTCACCGTTGTGGGTGGCGGCGGCGGAGCGCTCGGTACCGCGGTGGTGAGCCGCCTGGCCGCGGCCGGCCGCCGGGTGGTGATTCCCTTGCGTCATCCGGGTCGCGTGGCGCCGATGCCCGGGGTCACCGAGATCGAATGCGATCTCGACGATCTCGAGTCGGTCGCCCGGTTGCGCGTGGCCGTTGAATCCATGGGTTCCTGGGAAGGGGTGGTCAGCGCCTCGGGCGGATTCGCGGCGGGACGTGCCCATGAGGTCGACGACGCGGCGATTGAATCGCAAATCGAAGCCAACCTCCTCGCTCCGTGGCGCCTTTCGCGCGCCGCGGCAGCGTCGATGGTCGCGGCCGGCGCGGGCGGTCGGATCGTGATCGTCGCATCGCGCGCCGCCCTCGATGTGGCCCGGGGCCAGGCCGCGTACCAGGTGAGCAAGGCGGCGGTGCTGCGGCTGGTTCAGGTCATGGCGGCGGAGCTGCAGGGGCATGGGATCACCGTCAATGCCGTTCTGCCCGGGACCATGGATACGCCCGCCAACCGCGAGTCGATGCCCAAGGCAAACCGCTCGTCGTGGGTGAGCACGGACGCCGTCGCCGCGGTCATCGAGTGGTTGCTCTCCGAGGCCGCAGCACCGGTCACCGGCGCGGCGATCCCCGCCGGATGACCTCAATCGAGCAGCAGGGGCTCGAACGCTCCGGATTCGCCCAGCCTGGCGATCGCCCGTGCCCGATGGGAGACCCGTGACTTGGCCTCGTCGGTCGCTTCGCCAAAGGTGATCCCGAGATCCACCGACAGGAAGGCCGGGTCGTAGCCGAAGCCGTTGCGGCCCCGCGGCTCGACAAGCGTCCCCTGGCACTCGCCGTGCGCGGTGATCGGCTCCGCGCCGGGCGTGGCCAGCGCGGCCACGCAGACGTAGCGCGCTCGGCGATCATCGGGGGTGCGGCGTTCCACTTCGGCGAGGAGGCCGTGGAGCCGGTCGTCGTCGGTTGCCTGGTCGCCCATCCAGCGCGCGGACATCGGGCCGGGCCAGCCTCGGAGTGCGTCCACCTCGATCCCGCTGTCGTCGGCCAGTGCCGGGAGACCGGTCGCCCCGCACACCGCCATCGCTTTGGCGAGCGCCGATTCCGTATAGCCGGGACCGGGCTCCTCGAGCGCCGCCACGAAGCCCACATCCTCGAGGGATTGGAGGCGCAGCGGCCACCGGCCGAGGAGGACGCGCAGCTCCCTGAGCTTCCCGGGATTGTGCGTGGCCAGGACCAGGACCCGGCCGCTCATTTCGCCTCGTTCAGTGCCTCTGCCTGCAGGGCGAAGAGCTGCGCAAGCCCGGCGCCGGCGAGTCCGAGCAGGGAATCGAGCTCTTCCCGGGAGAACGGCTCCTGCTCGGCCGACCCCTGCAGCTCGATGAACCTGCCGTCGCTCGATCCCACGCAGTTCATGTCGGTCTCGGCCGCCGAGTCCTCGAGATAGTTGAGGTCGAGCCGTGCCTCGCCTGCGACGATGCCTGCGCTCACCGCGGCCACCGGCCAGCGCAACGGATCGGAGCGGATCACCCGAGCCTCGCGCAGCCGGCCCACGGCCAGCGCCAGCGCGACATACCCACCGGTGATCGATGCCGTCCGGGTGCCACCGTCGGCGACGATGACGTCGCAGTCGATCAGGATGCTGCGCTCGCCAAGCGCCTCGAAGTCGACCGCGGCGCGAAGGCTCCGGCCGATCAGTCGCTGGATCTCCTGGACGCGGCCGTCAACCCTCCCCTTGCGGCCGTCGCGCTCCGACCGCGTCTGCGTGCT
>JBAPWO010000114.1:0-6005 GCA_049283735.1 Candidatus Dormiibacterota bacterium | reverse complement strand
TGAACTGGGGGTAGTTCGCGGCCACGGCGACCGCCGCGATCGAATACCTGTCCAGGCCGCCATCGTGCCAGATGAGGCCGTTCGGGCTCAGCGCCACCCCCGCGTCGGTCCCGGCTGCGATGCCGTCGAGCCCGAACGCGAGCGCCCGGACGTCGAGGTTGCCGAGCCCGCTCGAGGCGTTCGTCCAGGTCGCTCCCGAGTCGGCGCTGGCGTAGACGCCCTTGCCGTCGGTCCCGGCGAAGGCGTTTGACGGGGTTCGCGCGTCGAAGCCCACGGTCCAGACCCGAATGCCGCCAAGCGTCCGGATCCAGGTGGCTCCGGTGTCGCGGGAGACGTAGACGCCTGCGTCGGTGCCGGCGAGGATCGTGCTTGGCAGCGACGGCTCGACCGCCACGCTCCATATCTTTCCCGATCCGAGGCCGGTGAGCCGGCCGGTCGCCGCGAAGCCGATCTGTGCCGCAGAGACATGGGCGCTGAGCGCCCCCCATCCCATGAGCAGCGAAACGCCGAGCATGACGGCGCCCAGCGACCGCCGTCGCCGGCGTGCCGGCGGCTTGGCGGGCGGACGTGAGCGGGCGGGGTGGTGAGTTCTCAGTACAGGGCGCTTGAGTGGGTCGAGGTGAGAGGGCGGCGCCGCGAGGTCTCGCGCCGCAATCGGGGAGACCGCCCAAGAATACCGCGCGTTCCGGGTTTCGCGGCCGCCCCGTCGCGGTATCTGCGAACCAGATGCCAACAGCTTTCAAGGACTACTACGCGATCCTGGGCGTTCCGCGGACGGCCACCGAGAAGGAGATCCGCACCGCCTTCCGCAAGCTTGCCCGCAAGCATCATCCCGACGTGAACCAGGGCGACAAGGCCGCCGAGGATCGGTTCAAGGAGATCAACGAGGCCAATGAGGTGCTCGGCGATCCGGAAAAGCGGAAGAAATACGACGAGCTCGGCCCGCGCTGGCAGGAGTACGAGCAGTGGGAGCGCGCCGGACGGCCGGGGCCCAATCCGTTCCAGAGCGACGAGCACTTCGGATACAGGACGGTCTCGCCGGACGAGCTCGAGGGCATGTTCGGCGACCGCGCCCCGTTCAGCGACTTCTTCCAGCAGTTCTTCGGCGGCGCCGAGGCACCTGAGGGCTTCGGCTCCGGGCGCTCGCGCCGCCGGGTCGCTCGCCGCGGCCAGGACGTCGAAGGCGACGCCGAGATCCGCCTGGAGGACGCCTACTCCGGGTCGGCGCTCACGGTCGACCTGAGCTCAACCGATGGTCCGCGCCGGGTCGAGGTGAAGATTCCCGCCGGGATCCACGAGGGTGCCCGGGTACGGGCATCCGGTCAGGGCGGCGCGGGCAGGGGAGGCGGACCGCGCGGCGACCTCTTCATTCGCGTTCACATCCGACCGCATCCGGTTTTCACCCGCTCTGGCGACGACCTCAGCGTCCGCGTGCCGACACCGCTGGCCACAGCGATCGCGGGCGGCACGGTGGCAGTGCCGACGCTGCGGGGCACGACCGCTCAGCTGTCGATCCCGCCCGGAACGCAGAACGGCGCCCGGCTGCGCCTTCGCGGGCTCGGGATGCCGCACCTCAAAGGGGACGGGGCCGGCGATCTGCTCGCCACCGTCGACGTGCGCTTGCCGCACCCGACGCCCGAGGCGTTGCTCGCCTGGGCTCAGGCAGAGCAGACGCCCCCGGGCTGACGCGCTTCAGGAGACCGTGAGGATGTGCTCGCGGACGCTCCGTCTGATCGTGCAGACGTCGCCCTCGCACGTTGACGCGATCACGTCCACGGTGAGCACGCCGCTGCCGCGGCCGCCCAGGCGTAGTTCGAGGGTCACGGGGAGTGCGTCCAGAGCCCATGAGCGTGGGCCTGCTCCGAGCAGCGTCTCCGGATCGGCGCTCACGCTGACGCGCACGGGCGGCCCCTGGCGCAGTTCGAGGATCGAGCCGTGGAGGTCGACGTCGCCGCTGATCACGAGCGCCGCCCCCGCGAGCCCAGAGAGCTCGGTCCCCCCTGACTGCGCGGACTCTCGATCGTCGCGGATCTTGACCTCGGCCACCGCGCCGGTGTTCGCGTCAACCGTCACCACGCGGTGCTGGTTCGTGTCCGCGACGATCAGGCGTCCATCCGGCAGGACGTCGAGGCCGCCGGGCTCGTCCAGGGGCTCGGTCAGCGGCAGGGTCCGCAGCGTGCCGTCCTGCCAAACCCGGAGCAGCGAGTTGAACGTGTCCGCGATGGCGACCGACCCGTCGCGAAGCGCCACGACCCCGAGCGGATGCTGCAGTCTCGCGGTCGTTCGATCGCCGTCGTCGGTCCCCCAGTCGAAAAGGCCGGTGCCGACCAGGGTCTCCACCCGGCCGTCGCGTAGCACCCGGAGCGCCGAGACTTCGGAGTCCGCAAAGGCGATGCCGCCACCCGCGATCGAGGTCAGCCCGCTCGGCTGGGCGAGATGGGCGTCGCGTGCCGCCCCGTCCCGCAGCCCCTCGGCGCGGCTCCCGGCCAGGATCTCCGACGGCCCGCCCTCGGGAGCGACCGCGACGATCCTGTGCAAGCCGGCCTCGGCGATCGCGATCCTTCGGTCGTCGAGCACGAGCGCGTCCCATGGCGACCGCAGGCCGGACGCGAGCACCAGCCGTTCGCCGCCGGGCAGGGTGATCGCCACCAGGTCCCCACTGACGGTGTCGCAGACCAGCAGCCGGTCGGCGTCGAAGCGCACCCCCTGCGGCTGGTGGAAGCCTCCAAACTCGAGGCGGACGCTCCCGTCGAGATCGCAGACGAGGACGCGGTCATTGCCGGTGTCCGCGATCGCGATCCGGTTCCCGCCGTCCGAGGCGACCTTGCCGGGGAAGGACAGGGTGTGCTCCCCCCGAACGGAGACCGGCGCGAACGCCGGACCGACGGCCAGGTCGCGCCTCCCCTCCAGGAGCCGGGCGACGGCACCCTCGAGCGCCGGACCGTTCCCCTCGCCGGACGCCATCGCCGCCACGTAGCCGTCGGGGTCGATCACGACCAGCGTCGGCCAGGCACGCACGCCGTACTGCTGCCACGTCTCCAGCTCCGGGTCGTCCAGCACCGGATGGGTGATGCGATGGCGGGCCACCGCTCGCGCGACCGCGGCGTGATCGGACTCGTGCGGGAACTTCGGTGAGTGCACGCCGATCACCACGAGACGGTCCCCAAAACGCTCCTCGAGGGGTCGCAGCTCCTCGATGACGCGCAGGCAGTTGATGCAGCAGAACGTCCAGAAATCCAGCAGCACGACACGCCCCCGCAGGTCGCGCAACGCGAGTGGATGGTCGGTGTTGATCCACCCGCCGGCGCCGCGAAGCTCCGGTGCGCGGACGCGTCCGAGCGTGGTTGTCATGCGTCCTCATCATGCCCCGCAACGGGCATCCGGCGGCGCGATCGGGATGGGCGTCTCAGGACGCTTGGTATAATCGCTGAGAGGTAGGTTGGTGCACCGGCCAACAGCACTGGGGTAGCGCTGCCGGGCCGTCCACATTCGTTTGAAACTCTCCCTATCCCTTCCTGACCGGCAGGGGGTGGCCCTCCGCCCCCTGCCACTTTTCTCGACGGTCAGTCGAGCAGGGATGTGCGAACCAGGGTGTGCTCCCGGTCGGGGCCGACCGAAACCACGTTGACGCTCGCGTCGCACAGCTCACCGACGCGATCGATGTAGACGCGGCACGCCTCTGGAAGGTCCTCGAAGCGCCGGCATTCGCGGGTCGGCGACATCCACCCCGGGAATTCCTCGTAGATCGGCTCGACGTGTTTGAGGTGCGAGATGTTCGCCATCGGATGGTCCCAGTACTCGCCTTTGCTCATGTAGCCGGTGCAGATCCTGAGCGTCTCGAACTCGTCGAGCACGTCGACCTTGGTCAGCACCATCGCGTCGATACCGTTGGTGGCGACCGCGTAGCGAGAGACGGCGGCATCGAACCATCCGACCCGGCGGGCGCGGCCGGTCGTGGTGCCGTACTCGGCCCCGACTTCGCGAAGTTGATCGCCGAGCACGTCGGTCAGCTCGGTGGGAAACGGTCCGTAGCCGACCCTCGTCGTGTACGCCTTGAACACGCCCACGGTCCTCGTGACCCGTGACGGCGGGATGCCGCTGCCGGTGCACGCGCCGCCAGCAGTTGGTGACGACGATGTCACATACGGGTAGGTGCCGAGGTCGATGTCGAGCATTACCCCCTGCGCGCCCTCGAGAAGGATTCGCCGGTCCGCGGTGAGCGCCTCCTGGATGAGCGGATAGATGTCGCGAATGTAAGGATCGATGCGCTCCGCGTAGCCCAGATACTCGTCGAGAATCTCGCGCTCGTTGAAGGGCTCCGCACCGTACAACCGCGTGAGGGTTTCGTTCTTCAGACGGAGCACGAAGCGCAGCTTCTTCTCGAGGAATGCGGGCTTCTGCAGATCGCCGATGCGAAACCCGATGCGTCTCACCTTGTCCTCGTATGCGGGGCCGACTCCGCGCCAGGTGGTGCCGAGGCGGTCGTCCCCGCGCATCTCCTCGCCGAGCTGATCAAGGACCGGGTGATACGGCATCACCATGTGCGCGCGTTCGCTGATGACCAGGTTCTGCGCGGGGATGCCGCCGGCCTGAAGCTCGTCGAGCTCCTGCAGAAACGCCTTCGGATCCACGACGACTCCATGGCCGATGATGCACGTCGTCTTCGGGTAGAGGATGCCGCTCGGGATCAGATGAAAGCGATGCTCCTTGCCGCCGGTGACCACGGTGTGGCCGGCGTTGTTGCCGCCCTGCGAGCGGATGACCACGTCGACGCTGTCAGCGAGCAGGTCGATGACCTTGCCCTTGCCTTCATCGCCCCACTGGCCGCCGACCAGAACCGTGACGCTCATCGCGGCGCGAAGCCTACTGGACCGGACTGGATCGAGTGGATTGTTTAGCCCGGGCCGCTGCGGGAAAACCTCTTCAGCGTCGGGATGTTGGAACCCGGCAGGTACGAGAGAGAACATGGCAGACCAGACCCCGTTGACCGAGTTGACCGCCCAGCTTCCCCCGGAGTGGAAATGGGCCGCGCTGTTCCATGCCCCCGAGGGCTTCGAGCGCGAGTGGCGCGCGTGGCTCGGTGCGGCGGCGCACGAGGAAGAGCTTTCCCTGCTGCGCTGGTGGGGTCAGCGGGCCGACAAGGCCGCCTGATCGTTCTGCAGTTGGACGTGCCCCGCTGAGTTGCGGCGGGGGCAAGGCGCAGTTGCGCTTTGTGAGGCTTTCGGCGTCTGGGTAGCTGTCGGGTCGCGCGCATCCGTTGATCGCTTGAATGGGCAGCACTCCCACCGTGTACTGCGGCCTACGCGTGCATGCGTCGCGCTGCAGGCGACGAACAGTTGTTCTATAATACTGGGATGTGTGATGGCGTGGGCAACATGAACTCGCTGCGTAGCTTCATGGATGCGATCGAACAGTTCGTGGCCCAGCCGGCTGCGGCCTCGCCCCCCGAACTCGGGGAGCGTCTGATCGAGCTCCGCCATGGGATCGATCTCCTCGAACTCCGCTTCGCGCGTGAGGCGGCCGCCTTCGCTACGACTGACGAGTACGAGATCCAGGGGTCGACATCGCCGATCGACTGGGTGCGTCACCAGTGCTCCATGTCGATCGGGGCGGCCGCGCGCGCGGTCGCCACCGGCGAGGCCGCCGAGCGGCTGCCGGCGAGTGTCGCTGCGCTCCAGGCGGGGCGGATCGGCTTCGCCCACCTTGGCCTGATCGCCGGGACCGAGCGGGCGGTGACCGGCGGCCGTGGCTTCGACGAGCGCCCGCTCCTGAAGCTCGCCCTCGAGCACTCGGTGAGCCGGTTCGCCAACGACTGCACCCACGCCCGCCACGTCGCTGACGCCACCGCTGTGCTCGCCGAGCACGTCGGCCTGGTCGAGTCCCGGCGCCTCGAGCTCACCCGCTGTGAAGACGGTCGGATCGCCATTCGCGGGCTACTCGACCCGGTGGGCGGGGCCACACTCCGGGTCGCGCTCGCGCCCCTGACCGCTCCGAAGGGCGCGAGC
>JBAPWO010000113.1:0-47199 GCA_049283735.1 Candidatus Dormiibacterota bacterium | reverse complement strand
GATCCTCAACTACTACGTCACCGAGCCGTACAGCAGCGCCGATCCCGACGAGGGGCGGATCGCCTGGAACGATCCACGCATCGGTTTCGACTGGACGATCGAGAACATCTGACGTGCGCCTGTTGGTGACTGGTGGAGCCGGCTTCATCGGCAGCGAATTCGTCCGCATGACGCTTCGCGAGCATCCCGAGGACTCCGTGGTCGTCCTCGACAAGCTCACGTACGCCGGCAACGAGCGCAACCTCGACTCGGTCCGAGACGACCGGCGATTTCGCTTCGTCCGTGGGGATATCTGCGACGCGGCGACGGTCGGCGAGCTTGCCGGCGATGTCGATGTCGTCGTCAACTTCGCTGCCGAGTCGCACGTCGACCGTTCGCTCGAGGCACCGGGGCAGTTCATCCTCACCGATGTCTACGGGACGTTCGTGCTCATGGATGCCGCGCGCGAACATGGGCACGCGCGCTTCGTCCAGGTGAGCACCGACGAGGTGTACGGCGAGGTCAACAGCGGGATGAGCGTCGAGGGCGACGCGCTGCAACCCCGAAGCCCGTACAGCGCGAGCAAGGCGGGCGGTGAGCTGCAGGTCCAGGCGTACCGCACGTCATACGGATTCCCGGCGATCGTCACCCGCGGCTCGAACACCTACGGTCCCTATCAGTACCCGGAGAAGATCATCCCGCTCTTCATCACCAACGCGATCGACGATCGGCCGTTGCCGATCTACGGTGATGGGCGCGCGGTTCGCGACTATCTCTACGTCGAGGACCATGCTCGCGGCATCGACTGCGCGCTCCGCCAGGGTGTCGCGGGTATGGACTACAACATCGGCGCCGGCGGTGAGACCGACGGCATCACCGTCGCCGACACCGTGCTGCGTCTGCTCGGCAAGCCCGGGTCGCTCAAACAATTCGTTCGCGACCGTCTCGGCCACGACCGCCGCTATGCGCTCGACTCGACGCGACTTTCCGGGCTCGGCTGGCATCCGACGCTCAGCTTCGAGACCGGCATGGAGCGGACCGTCGCCTGGTTTGTGGAACACGAGGAGTGGTGGCGACCGCTCAAGTCCGGCGAGTTCTGGGAGTTCTACCAGCGCAACTACAAGCCGCTGCGCCCCGGCTGAGCCTCGCGAGAAGGTCGGTGGCGATGCGGTATCATCAATGGCCGAAAGAGGTCAAACGCGCCAACACCGCGTTGGTGCTGGCCCTACGGGATGGATGCAGTTGTCAGACACTGCGCAGCAGAATCGCACCGGCCGCACCGGCCGGGGTTCGATCGAGTCGTTGCGAACCGTAGTCGTGATGCCCGCGTACAACGCGGCCAAGACGCTCGAGACAACCCTGGCGAGAATCCCACCGGGCGTCGTCGACACGATCATCCTGGTCGATGACGGGAGCCGCGACGGCACCGCGGCGCTGGCGGCGTCGCTCGACCTCGTGGTCATCTCGCATCCCCACAACGCGGGCTACGGGGCCAACCAGAAGACCTGCTACATCGAGGCACTCCGCGACGGCGCCGATGTGATCGTGATGCTCCACCCGGACGGTCAGTACGATCCCGCGATCCTCAACGACATGGTCGAGGTAATCCGCAGCGGACGCGCAGATGTCGTGCTCGGATCACGCTTTCTCAATCCCGGCGGGGCCCGCGCGGGTGGCATGCCCTGGTGGAAGCGCATCGCCAACCGCTTTCTGACCGGCTATGAGAATCGCGTGCTGGGGCTGGGGCTCACCGAGTATCACACCGGCTATCGGGCCTACAGCCGCAAGTTCCTCACGACCGTGCCGTTCCTGCGCAACTCGAATGATTTCGTCTTCGACACCCAGATCCTCACCCAGGCCGCGTCGTTCAAGTTCAAGGTCGCGGAGGTTCCGGTCACGACCAAGTACTTCGAGGATGCGTCGTCGGTGAACTTCCGCGTCTCGCTCATCTACGGGCTGAAGACGGTGTGGACGGTGAATCGCTTCGTGCTCCACCGCCTCGGGCTCCGCTCGCGCCGCTACTCGCGCTGATCGGGAACTCGCACCGCGTACACGGCGATGGTCGCGCTGCGCCGCGCCGCCGCGGCCAGCGGTGCGATCACAGCGGCGGCGATGCTCAGCGGGACGGCGAGCCCGACCGCGACACCGGCCAGCAGGCGACCGGTCTGCTGGCGCCGCAGCCGCGCCTCGGGTCTGCGCAGCACGTCGTAGAGGAGGTTCGGGGGTAGCCCCAGACGGTTCTCGGCCGTCTGCACGAAGCTGAAGAGGTCGTATTCGGGGACCAGGTGGGTGACCTTGACCGGACGAAACCCGGCCGAGCCGAGGATCGCCCCCAGCGTCGACGGCGTGAGGTGCACGAGGTGCCGTGGGACGTCGAGGTGGAACCAGCCGGCGCGTCCGATCCTCGCCTCCGGGGAGGCGAAGTTGGGCACGGCGATGAGCAGGACCCCTCCGGGACGCAGCAGGCGAGCGATGCCGCGCACGGTCTCGCCCGGGACATGGAGATGCTCGGCGACGTGCCAGAGGATCACTGCGTCGTAGGTGGCGCCGGCCGCCACCAGCTCGTCGACGTCCACCGCGCTGACGTCGAGGTGGAGCACATCGCGCGCCTGCTGCGCTGCGGAGGGGGATCGTTCGGTGCCGCGAACTCGCCAGCCCCGCGAGCGCATCTGATTGAGCAACACCCCGGGCCCGCAGCCGATGTCGAGCACGCTTCCGGTGCCGCCGAGCAGCCGCTCGATCGTCCGAATTCGGCTTCGATGGACCATCGAGAGGACCCGGTCCATGCCGCCGCGGTACCGCCTGGTCGTGCTGTGGTACCCCTGCGGATAGTACCGGTCGAGCTCGGCATCGGAGGGGGCCGGGGCGGTCTGCGCCAGGTGGCAGCGGCGGCAGCGGACGATCACGAACGCGTCCCCGGTCGCGGGATCCCTGGCATCGAAGAGCGTCTCCGCCTCGGTGCTCGGATGTCCGCAGGCGGCGAGCGCCGTCATTGGGCGATGGCGATGTCGCCGCGCCGTTCGGATTGCGCACCGGGCTCGACGAGCGCGAGCGCGAGCCCGGCGAGGATCAGCACTCCGCCGGCAACGGTGGCGAGCGACGGCACCGACGCGAGGATGAGGAAGGCGAGCAGCGCGGCGAGCGGCGGCTCTCCGAGGAACGAGACCGACACGAGGAGCACCGGGACATGGCGAAGTGCCCAGTTGTACACGGTGTGCCCGCCGATCGTGCAGACCACGGCCAGACCGAGGCAGGCGAGCGCGACCCTCGGCGAGGGGAGATGCGCGACGCCACCGGCAACAGCGGTCAGGGCGGCGACGACGCACACCACCGCGTACACGATCGCGGAATATCCGGCGACACCGAGATCGGCGCGGACGCTGCGCCCGATGAGCAGGTACCCGGCGAGGCAGAGCCCGCCCGCGATGGCGAGCAGGTCACCCCCGAACGCGCTGCTGTCGACCCGGAGGTCACCCGCGCAGGTCACGAGCATCCCGATGATCGCGAACCCGCCCCCGGCGAGCATCCGGCGGGAAACCCGCTCTCCGAGCAGGCGTTTCCCGAGAGGAGTCACGAGGATCGGGTGGAGCGAGACGAGAAACACGCTGGCTGCGATCGACGTGTACTTGAGTGACGCGGTCCAGAGCAGGAAGTGCCCGGCCAGGAGCACGCCGCTCACCATCACCAGGCCGACCTGCGTCGATCCTCTCGGCAGCACGCGGCGGCGGGCGTCACGGAGGGCCCATGGAGCGAGCAGCACGGCGGCCATCCCCATCCGGAGCCAGACGATGGTCGCCGGGTCGTCGCCTGCCGCCTTGATGAGGATGGCCGAGAAGGAAACCGCGACCGTCGCTGCGACCAGCGCCCACCCCGGCGAGGGACTGCGTGGGCGCGCGACCGCCCTGGTCACGAACGGCGCTCGCGATCCCGTGCCTTCTGCAGCGCCGAGTAGCCGCCGAGCACCTCGCGGATCCCACCGTCCTCGATCGCCCACGTTCGGGTGGCGACGGCGTCGATCAGCGCCCGGTCGTGGGTCACCAGCACCATCGCACCCGGGTACTTGACCAGCGCGCCCTCGAGCACCTCCTGGGCGGGAATGTCAAGGTGGTTGGTGGGCTCGTCGAGGAGCAGCAGGTTGGTCTCCTCGATCGCGAGCTTGCCCATCATCAGACGCGCCCGCTCGCCACCGCTCAGGTCGCCGACGAGCTTGAGACTGTCGTCGCCGCTGAAGAGGAGCGAGCCGAGCAGGGTGCGGGCGCGCTCCTCGCCGACCGGGTGGGTCGCCAGGAGATCGGCGAGCACGGTGCGGTCGTCCTCACCCGCGGGCACGTCGGCGGCGCCGTGCTCGACCGACTGACCGAGATCCTGCCGGTACAGCCGTCGAACGCTGCGTGGGCCGAGCGTGAGCGTGCCCTCGAGTGGGGGGAGATCGCCCGCGAGGGTGTGCAGCAACGTCGACTTGCCACTGCCGTTCGGCCCGATGACCGCGATGCGCTCGCCGGGCACGATCGTCAGCGGCGGCAGCATCAGCAGCGGCGCATCCCTGCCGATGATGAGGCCGACGCCCTTCAGGGTCACCCGCGACGCCGGCGCGCTGCTGAAGCGCAGGCGCGGCTTTCTGTCGACGGTGGGTGGCGCGACCCGCTCGAGGCGGTTGAGCCGGGTCTGCCGGCCTCGCGCCTCACGCGCGCGCTGGCCGGCCTTGTACTTGCGGATGAATTCCTCCTGGTGGTCGATGTACGCCTTCTGCGCCGCAAACTCCCGCCGCCGCCGCTCGCGCCGCTCGACCCGGAGCTTGGTGTACTGCGTGTAGTTGCCGGGGTACTCCTCGATGGTCCCGCCGGCGACCTCGATGACCTGGGTGCACACGTTGTCGAGAAAGCGCCGGTCGTGGGAGACGAGCACGAAGGCTGTCGAGACTCCGCGCATGAAGTCCTCGAGCCACTCGATGGCGGCGAGGTCGAGGTGGTTGGTCGGCTCATCGATGAGCAGGAGATCGGCGTCCTGCACGAGGAGCTTGGCAAGCTCGAGGCGACGCTTCTGGCCGCCGCTCAGCTGCGACGGGTGGCGTTGCTGCGTCTCGGTATCGAGGCCGAGCCCACCGAGCGCTTCTCGCGCGGTTGCCTCGAGCTCGTAGCCACCCTGATCGATGTAGCGGTGCTGGACATCCCCATACCGCTGCAGCAGTTTCTCGGCGTCGGGCCGCCCGCCGTCGGCGAGGAGTGGCTCCAGGGTGGTCATGTCGTGGTGCATCGCGGCGAGGTCCTCCCGGGACGCCATGACCTCGTCGAGGATCGTCTCGGCGACCGGTTCGGGGGCGTCCTGGGGGAGATAGCCGATGCGCAGTCCGCGCTGCCATTCGACCTGACCCTGGGTCGGCTCGCGCGCACCGCTGATCAGGGTCAGCAGCGTCGTCTTCCCGGCGCCGTTGGCGCCGACGACGGCGATGCGCTGGCGTGTCTCGACGCGGAGGGTGACACCTTCGAGCACACTCTCGGCTCCGAAGGCGACACCCACGTCGCGGAGGCTGACCAGGGACAAGCGGCTACTGCCCCGCCGCACCCTCGCGGGCGACGATGCGCCGCACGATGGCGACCGACGATGCGTACGTCGAGTCCATGCCGAAGTACGAAAGACCGCGCGCGCCGAGCGTGCGCGCCTGCGTGTACGGCGTGTCCGACGCGTAGTGGATGACGCCGAAATCGATGGGCAGCTTGGAGAAGCTGACCGGCTCGCCGGTCGGATATCGCACCGGTTGGGTCATCTCGTACACGGCGTTGCAGTATGGACCAGCCTCCATCTCGACGACGGTGAACGCCTCGCGGTAGTAGAAGTCGAGGTAGCCGCGATTCTGCAGGAAGGTTCCCTTCACGCTGACTGCGCGCTGGTTGTCGAGGCCGCTGCCGAAGCGCAGGTATGGGGCGATGTCCGACACCGAGAACGCGTTGTCGAGCCAGTACGTGGATCTGCTGTGCTCATCGTGGACGACACTGCTGATCATCACGTCGCCGACGTCGGCATTGAGCGTCGCCGCCTTGCCGATGACGTACACACCGCGAAGGTCGACCGTCTCCGCGACTTCGCGAAGAATGTTGTACGCGGCGAGCCCGAGCGGATAGTCGATGTTCACGATCACCGCACGGCTCGCGGCGAGGGCGGCCGCATCGACCGGCAGCACACGTTCGTCGAAGTGCGTCGGGGTGAGCCGGTCGAGGGGGATGACCTGCGCGGCGACGTCGAGCGCGGTCCGGCTGGTGACGCTCAGCGAGCCTGCCTCGCGCTCCTCGCGGCGGAGCGCGGCTCGTTCGGAGTCGGGAAGGAGGCGGAGCCGCTCGCGCGCCGCGTAGTACAGGAAATTGTTCCAGTGGCCCTGCGCGGTGCCGTCGCGGAAGCGCCGGAGCTCGTCGCGCAACTCGCCGCCTCCGTCGCGATCGACCGCCGCCGCGAGCTCGTCGGCGTGGCGTGGCGCGACCCCGGTGACGAGGTTGGCGATCGCGTGCGAGTTGCTGCTCACGAAGTACACGGGTCGGTCGAGGAGAGATTCCGAGCGCATCAGCCCGGTCACCTGCTGCCACCACCGCCGGGTCACCCGCGCGTAGCCGACCTGGGTGCCGCCGAGCATGCGCACCCGGAGCGCCATGCCGCCCTCCGCGATCTCAGTGAGTCGCGTCCCGAATGCCATGCCCCAGATCTCGTACAGCTGCAGCCAGTCGTCCTCGAGGCCGCCGCACGCCGCAGCGACCTCTCCCGGGGTGGCGTCGGCGAGGTGGTCGATCGCCGCGCCGACGAGGGCGACCTTGAGCTTGTTCAACTCGATCTGGAGCGCGACCATGGTCGGGATCAGGTCGTCGACGTCCGAAGCGCTGGCGATGAGCACCGCGAGGGTGCCGTCGCCGTCGTCGTACCAGCGTCGCCGCCGGCCCGGAGCGCTGACCTCGGTCCACTCGCTGAAGGGCCGGAATCCCCGCTGGGCGAAGACCTCGGCCGACTGGCCCATGACCACCAGGCGCGCTCGGAAGATGGCGTCCGGCAGCCGCCTGATCGCGTAGAGGAGGGCACCGAGGTCGAGTTCGAGGGATCCGGCGAGCGGGTGCAGGCTCGATCCCATCGCCTTGTGCGAATGCTCGAAGACGCGCAGCTGGGTCTCGCCACTGCTGCGCAGGATGGTCGTGTAGGTCCTGTGATAGACCTCGACGGCGTCGACCAGGGCAGTCTCCTCAGCCGCCGGCTCTCCTCCGGACAGGCCCGAGAAGGGAGCCTGCGGGGCAGGCCCGTGTCCCAGCTCATGCAGCGCCATCGGTCTCATTGTCGCCGCTCGCCGTACGGCGAGCACGTCGGGCTGGCTATCCTGCCCCGGCTGTGGGACGAATCGCGGTCACCGGATCGGTCGCCTTCGACACGATCATGGAATTCGCCGGTCGCTTCGGCGACCATATCCTTCCCGAGAAGACCAACCAGCTCAACGTCGCGTTCCTCGTCGAACGGCTCGAAAAACGCCGCGGCGGCACGGCTGCGAACATCGCCTTTTCGATGGCGATGCTCGGTGAGCGTCCGCTCCTCTGCGCCGCTGTCGGCGCCGGCGATTTCGTCGACTACGCCTCCGCACTCGAGGCGGAAGGCGTCGACACATCCGGCGTCCTCAGCTGCGATGACGTCAGCACCGCGACCGCGTTCATCACCACCGACCTGGACGGCAACCAGATCACCGCGTTCCATCCCGGTGCGATGGCGCGCGCCGCCGGCGTCGACCTGAGTGGGCTGAGCGACGTGTCGGAGGTCGTGGTCGGCGCGGATGACGCCCGGGCGATGGCGCTGCACGTGGAGCAGGCGAGCCGTCTCGGCGCCCGCCTGGTCTTCGCGCCGGCGCAGCAGATACCCGCGATGTCCGACGAGGTGCTGCGGCGCGGTCTCGACCACGCGTGGCTCGTCGCCGGCAACGATTACGAATTCGAGATGATCCGCGATCGAACCGGATTGTCCATCGATGCGATCAGCGCGTCGCGCATGGTCGCGGTGACCCACGGGCCGGCCGGCAGCGAGCTGCGTACCCCCGACGGTCTGTCGGCCATCCCCGCGGCTGCCATCAGCGAGGTGGTCGATCCAACCGGCGCGGGAGATGCCTATATCGCAGGCGTGGTCACGGGTTTCCGCGCCGGCGCGTCACCCGACGTCGCGGGCCGAATGGGGGCGCTCGCGGCGGCGTACGTCGTCGAGCAGCACGGCCCGCAGCGCCACCGCTTTGACCGTCAGTCCTTCAGCCGGCGGTACCTGAGGTCGTTCGGCGTGAGCCTGAGCCTGCGGTCCGAAGGCTCGGCGTAGAGTGATTGGCATGGAAGACGCGGTCATCGTCAGCGCCGCGCGGACGCCGGTCGGTACCTTCGGCGGCGCCTTCACCGAGGTGCCGGCGACCAGGCTCGGATCGATTGCGGTCGAGGAGGCACTGCGTCGTGCCGGCATCGACTCGGTGGACGAGGTGCTCATGGGCAACGTCCTCCAGGCCGGCCTCGGTCAGAACACCGCGCGTCAGTCGGCGATCGGTGCGGGGCTTGCCGAGACTGTGCCGTCGACCACCATCAACAAGGTCTGCGGCAGCGGGCTCAAGACCGTCGCGCTCGCCGCACAGGCGATTCGCGCCGGCGACGCCGAATGCCTGGTCGCCGGCGGCATGGAGAACATGTCGCGCGCGCCCTATCTGATGGACAACGGCCGGTACGGCTACCGGCTCGGCCACGGCCAGCTGGTCGACGAGATGATCCGTGACGGCCTCTGGTGCGCGTTCGATGACTGTCACATGGGCAGCACGGCGGAGAACATCGCACGCGAGTTCGAGGTCAGCCGCGACGACCAGGATTCGTTTGCCGCGGGGTCGCAGCAGAAGGCTGAAGCAGCGATCAAGAGCGGTCGATTCAAGGACGAGATCGTGCCCGTGCCGGTGCAGCGCAAGAAGGAAACCGTGCTGATCGATACGGACGAGCATCCCCGGCCCGGGATCACCGCGGAAACGCTCGCAGCGTTGCGTGCCGCCTTCGCCAAGGACGGCACGGTCACGGCGGGGAACGCGAGCGGCATCAACGACGGCGCCGCCGCGGTCGTGGTCATGAGCGCGTCGCGTGCCAGGGCCGAGAACCGCGTTCCCCTGGCTCGGATTCGCGGCTACTCCAGCGCCGGCGTCGCGCCGCGAATCATGGGCATGGGCCCGGTCCCCGCGGTGCGGTTGGCACTCCAGAAGGCCGGCGTCGAGCTGCGCGACATCGACCTCTTCGAGCTCAACGAGGCGTTCGCGGCTCAGGCAGTGGCTGTGGGTCGCGAGCTGGCCGTGCCAGGGGATCGCCTCAACGTCAATGGCGGTGCAATCGCCATCGGACATCCCATCGGCGCGAGCGGGACGCGCATCCTCGTGACCTTGCTCTACGAGATGCAGAAGCGTGACGCACACCTTGGTGTCGCAGCACTGTGCATTGGTGGCGGCCAGGGGATCGCGATGGTGCTGGAGCGCGGCTGAGTTTCGCGTGGGTCGCGGGATGACTGACTTCATTGATGCGGATCTCCGTGGCTCCCGGTTCGAGCGCGCCGACCTCAGCGGCGCGCAAGTCCGTGCCGTCGACCTCACCGACGCCCAGTTCCGCGGTGTCGACATGACCAGGGTCGTGATGCGGGGCGTGGACCTGCACGATGTCCATATCAACGGCGACATCGAGAACGTGACGATCAACGGCGTCGACATCGGACCGCTGGTCGAGGCCGAGCTCAACAGGCGGTACCCCCTCCGTCCGAAAATGCGCCCGACAGACCCAGCCGGCTTTCGTGAGGCGTGGGACATCCTCGAGCGGCTCTGGGACGCGACAGTCGAACACGCACGCCGCCTGCCACCCGAACTGCTGCACGAGCCGGTCAACGGCGAATGGTCGTTCATCGAGACTCAGCGCCATCTGGTCTTCGCCACCGACGCCTGGATCAGACGGGCAATCCTCGGCGACCCGTCGCCGTGGGATCCCCTCGACCTGCCATAGGACGAGATGCCCGACACGCCTGGGGTCCCTCGCGACCGCGACGTACGACCCTCGCTCGACCTGGTGCTCGAGCTGCGCCGGGACCGGATGTCCACCGTGCGCGATGTGATCAATGAGTTGACCGACGAATCGTTGGACGGCCAGACCACCGCGGTCGAAGGACCCGGTTGGCCGGAGCCCCGCAGCTACCCAGTGCGCCAGTGCCTGCTCGTGATCCTCAATGAAGAGTGGGTGCACCGGCTGTTCGCCGAGCGAGACCTGGACAGTGTGGAGGTGCGCCAGACGTAGCCGGACCGCCGAGAGCTGTTAGTTCGCCTCGACGCCGGCAAAGAGGTCCGTCTCCGGGAGCCCCGCCTGCTTGCGCGAGATCACGAGCTGGAAGTACTCGTCGGCGAACTGCCGGAGCACGTCATCGGGCATGGAGAGCTGCGGCCAGTCCTCGGAGATCTGACTGCGATGCGCCCGCAGCGCCTCACGCTTGCGCCCGATCACGTCGACGCAGTCGATGGTCGTGGTCACGTCCTCGTCCGGGGTGAGGAACGCCATCTCGTCGGGGTTCGCCTCGCCGAAGGGCGGGTCGATCCCGGCCTGCTTCGCCATCTCGACGATGCGCTCGAACTGGGACCTCGGAAACGCGGTGTAGTAGAGCTTCTCGACGCGCCACGGGTCGCCGGCTTCCTTGTACATCGGCACCAGACGAGCAGCC
Organism: Candidatus Dormiibacterota bacterium; assembly: GCA_049283735.1. Lineage (GTDB taxonomy): Bacteria > Chloroflexota > Dormibacteria > Aeolococcales > Aeolococcaceae > Palsa-851. Next base: position 36,504 of record JBAPWO010000113.1, on the reverse strand, counting down.
TCGACGGCGAGCAGAGTCGCGCGGTGTGTCTGGATGTGATCGGGGTGGCCGTAGCCACCGTTTCCGTCATATGTGACCACAACGTGCGGACGGAAGCGGCGGATCTGGGCGACGATCTTCCCGGTCGCCTCGTTGATCGGCGCCATCCAGAAGGCGTCGGGCAGCTGGTTGGTCGGTGTATCGGCCATGCCGGAATCGCCGTAGCGAAGGAATTCGACCTCGTCGACCTTGAGGATCCGGCAGGCCTCGCGCAGCTCGGCTTCGCGGATCTCCGCCAGGCGCGGCCGCGTGGTCTCCTCGGGCATGTTCGGGTCGACGATGGTGGCGAGCTTGCCGTCGGTGCAGCACACGACACACGTCTTCACGCCGCGATCGGCGTATGTGGCGAGCGTGCCCCCCATGGTGATCGTCTCGTCATCTTCGTGCGCGTGCACGGCCATGAGACGCAGTCCTGAATCTGCCATCACTCCTCGACGATTGTCACCGACCGCATCACCTCATCCTTGCGGATCGCTGCCACCACATCCATGCCTTTCACGACCTGACCGAACAGGTTGTAGGCCTTGGTGAGCTTATGGCGATCGTCGACCGTGCAGATGAAGAACTGTGAGCCATTTGTGTTCGGGCCGGAGTTCGCCATGGCGACCGCGCCGGCCTCGTACTCACCCTGGACGGGCTCATCCTCGAAACGGTATCCCGGACCGCCGCGACCGGTTCCTTCGGGGCAGCCGGCCTGGATGACAAAGTCATCGACGACGCGATGGAACGTCAGGCCGTCGTAGAAGCCGTCGCGGGCGAGGAACACGAAGTTGTTGACCGACTTCGGCGCGCGCGCCGGGTCGAGCGCGATGACGATGTCGCCGCGATCGGTCGTGATGGTCGCCATGTAGCGCTTCGCGGGATCGATGACCTGCTCAGCGGCGGTGTACTTCTTGGGCATCGAGGCAGTCTACCCGGGGTGGCCGGATAGACTGCCGGACCGCCGGACGGATCAGAGCGCGGAAGTCGATCCCGTGACGGCGGCGGGGGACGTCGTCGACGTGGGGGGCGTCGACACAGACGGCGTCTTCGCGAGTCCGCCGAAGCGAACCCGGATGTAGGTGCTGAGATTCAGATCCATCAGCTTGCTGATCCCTGCTGTAGCCGCGCTGCTCAGCGCCGTTGCCTGCGTCTGGGTGATCTTGCCGGCGGCGACGGCCTTGTTCAGACGGGTGGTGATCCTGGCCATCACGGCACTCTCCACCGCCTGCGCCCTGGACCCGTCGATCTGCGCGAGCGTCTCACCCTTGAGGAGATCCTTCAGCACGGTGGTGCGGCTGAGACCCGTCTCCTTGACCGACTCCCGGTAGAGGGCCAGGGCGATGCGCCTCGCTGCGACAACCCGAGCCCCCGATTTGCCGGCCTTGGGGGTGCCCGGCACGGGCGTGGCCGAAAGCGTCCTGGCGTTGCCGCCGCTCACGCCGGCCGCGATGGCCGGGATGATCGAGGCCGTGGCGATCCCCGCGACCGCGACAACCGCGAACGCAGCCATGCTGATCGCGAGCCGCTTGGTGAAGAGATTCCCGAACATCCCCATGCTCCTTTGGTTTCGACTTGCTTTATCGTGGGTGGTGTCCACATTCTCACCGGCGGTCAGGCGCGTTCCCTGAGCCGGTCCTGAGACGTGAGGATCCCCCGATCCGCCTGCTACCACACGGAGGCATCACGTGAACGGTGCCGCTGCGCGGCCGGTGGTCGGGCTCTTCGGGGCGTTCGACACCGGCGAACTCGGCGAGGTCGCTCTGCGCCGTGTCCTCGAGTCGGAGCTGATCCGTCGACGTCCGGATATCCTCATCGCCGCGCTCGCCCCGTTTGGCGCCGAGCGTCCCATTCCCGGCGATGAGGGCCGTCCACCGCTTCCGCTTCCGCGCGGTGGCGGCCCCGACTCCCTTGGTCTCGACGCGATGATCATCGCCGGCGACGTGCTCGGCGATGACCAGCACTGGGCAATGCGATATCCGGCGCCCGCCGAGGCGATGGCGGATCGCGGCGTCGCCACCCTGGCGCTCACCGGAACGCTGGGCGGCCGGGACGCGGCTGCCCTGGTTGCCTGGTTCGCGGTGGGCCCGGCCGGCGGTGAAGTCGCGGTGACCGGCCTGGCGGGCAAGGATGTCTGGGCCAGGGACCAGTCCACCCAGGAGCGGCTCGGCGGGACGGCCGTGCAGTCGGGTGACCCGGTGCTCCTGGCCGGTCGCGTGTTCTCGCCGGACGCGCTCCGGAGGCGCGCCGACCTCCTCCGGATGTGCGGGGCACTCCCCGCCGGGCGGAGGTTGGTGATCGAGGCGGTGCCGGAGCTCGCAGCCTCGCCCGGCGGCGAGCGCCTGGTCGACGCGATCGCAGCGACGCTGAGCGCCGATCCCAACCTCTCCGTGGTCGTGGTGAATCTCGACCCGACACGCGGTGGGACGCTCGGCGTGCCGGGCCTGATCGCCGAGCGCGTCCATCATCTGCCGGTGTGGGTGGGGCTCGACGACATCGCGGCAGCGATGTCCGGCTCGGTGGCGGCGGTCGCCATGTCGCCGGCGGGAGCGCACCTCGCGGCGTCGCTGGGAGTTCCGATCTCGGCGATCGACCTGGGCACCCGTGAGCGATTCGACCCTGCGATCCCAATGCTCGACGCCGACATCCCCGACGCGATCCCGAGGCTCGTGGCCGGCGGGCACCCGGTCGCTATCGACACGGCCATCCAGACCCTCGACGGCGCGCTCGCCGAGCTCGCCGAACGGCTGCCGCGTGCCGCCGGCCCGGCACGAGCCGCGGTCGTGCCGGATCCGGGCACTTCGGCGCTCGTCATCCTTCAGCGACGCCTGGTCGACGAGCGCACCGCACTGCAGGCGGAGCTCTCCCGGGTCCAGTCGGAGCTCGACCACCTCCGGGCGTCCCCGGAGCATCGCCTTGCGCGCCCGATCCGAGAGGGGTATCAGCGGTGGCAGCGACGCCGAACGTGATCCGGTTTCCGGAGCTAGCCCGGCCCGACGTGACCGTGGTGATGCTCACCTACAACCGCTGGGATCTCACCGATGAGGCGCTTCGCCTGCTCGCCGAGGTCACCGAGCCGCGCTACGAGCTGGTGATCGTCGACAACGCCTCCACGGACGGCACGCTCGATCAGCTCACCCAGGTCAGGGGTGCGCGCGTCCTTCGCAACCCGCGCAACCTCGGATTCGGCCCCGCCACCAACCAGGGTGCCGCGATGGCGCGGGGTCGATACCTGCTGTTGCTCAACAGTGACGCGTGGGTGCGACCCGGCTGGCTCGAGCCGCTGATCGATGTCGCCGACTCCGATCCGGGAGTGGCCGCGGTGGCCTCGAAGCTGCTCTACCCCGACGGCCGGCTGCAGGAGGCAGGTTCGATCGTGTGGCGTGACGCGAGGGTTCGTCAGTACGGCGACGGCGACCTCCCCAACCGGCCCGAGTACAACTTCCGCCGAACCGTCGACTACGCGTCGGCCGCATGCCTCCTCGTCCGCCGCTCAGCCTTCATCGCCGTCGGCGGCTTCGACCCCCGCTTCGCACCCGTCTACTTCGAGGATGTGGACCTCTGCCTGGCGCTCGCCGCAGGCCCCGGGCGCGTGGTTTATCAGCCTCGGTCGATCGTCGAGCACGTGCGCGGCGCGTCGAGCAGCGGCGGCGTGCAAAGCACGCGCATCGAACGCAATCGACGCCGTCTTCGCGCCCGCTGGCGCGCGGTGCTGGACCGCCGCCCACCCGAGAGCTGGCGCGTGGAGCCGAGTGCGATCGCCGGGGGTCGCGATGCGATCACCTGCGAACGAATCCTGGTGCTGACCGGTCCGCGACCCGATGCCGCCGGAACACCGGAGCAGCGCGGCCTCCACTCGCTGATCACCGCCGCTGCGCGGCGCTGGCCTGAGGCACGCTGGACGGTCGCGTCGCTCGACGGCGAGCCGGTCACGCGGCCGGATGACCTCGGCGACGCCGGGATCGAGGCGGTGACCGGGGCCGCGTCCTGGGAAGCGTGGCTGCGCGGGCGCCGCTACCTCTACGGGATCGTCGCCCAAGCAGATTCGCGCTGGAGTGAAGGCGTGCTCGGCGACCTTCTTGACGCAACCCAGCCTCAGGCGGTGCGGGTTCCGGTGGCCGATCAGCTCGATCTCGGAGCCGTCGCGAGCGCCCTGGGTCGCCCCGATCCGGGCATTCGCGCGTAGGTAGGTTAGAGTTTCGATCCCGAGGCGACTCACGGAGGCACGCATGAAGGTCGTCGTCTGCGTCAAGCAGATCCCCGACCCAAACACGACCGGCCAGCTCGATCCGACCACGCATTTGCTCAAGCGCGAGGGGGTCGAGGTCGTTCTCGACCCTGGCGATGAGTTCGGAGTCGAGGCAGGGCTGCAGCTTGCCGAAGCGCAGGGAGGCGAGGTGACCGTCGTTTCGATGGGCCCGGAACGGGGCATCGACGCGGTTCGCAAGGCCCTGGCCATGGGTGCGGCCAAGGGCATCCTGATCTCGGACGATGGGTTGCGCGGCTCCGATGCGCTCACGACCGCGCGAGTCCTCGCCGCGGCGATCCGCCGCGAGGGGTTCGACCTGGTGATCACCGCCACCGAATCGACCGACGGGTATACCGGCGTCGTCCCGCAGATGATCGCGGAGCTCCTCGACGTCCCCGCGGTCACCTTCGCGAAGTCGATCGAGGTTGACGGCACGACTCTCAAGGTGAAGCGCCAGACGGAGGCCGGATATGACCTCGTGGAGGCCGGGCTGCCCGCGGTCGTGAGCGTGACCGCCGGGGTCAATGAGCCCCGCTACCCCTCTCTCAAAGGAATCATGGGCGCCAAGTCGAAGCCGCTCGACCGCCTCACGGCCGGGGACCTCGGTCTCGACGGGGCCGGTGGCGGCACCGCGGGCCAGAGCATCAGCGGTGTCGAGCCCGCACCGCAGCGGGCGGCGGGGTCGATCGTCAAGGACGACGGCGAGGGCTACAAGCGCATCGCCGACTTCCTCGCTGAGAAGAAGGTGATCTGACCTGATGGCTCTGGGAAAAGTCTGGGTGTTCGCCGAGATCGCGGGCGGAAAACCTGCGCCGGTCGCTCTCGAGCTGCTGGCCAAGGCGCGATCGCTTGGCGGGACGGTCGAGGCCGTCGCCTTGGCGCCCGACGCCGCCGACGCTGCGACCGAGCTCGGTGCCCACGGCGCCACCACGCTCTTTGCGGGGACCGACGCGCTCTGGGGTGAGCTGCTCTTCGGCGGGCCGGCGGCCGACGCGCTCGCGGCCCTGATCGAGGAGCACAAGCCCGATCTGGTGCTCTTCGCGATGACCTACAACTCCCGCGACGTCGCCGGCAGGCTGGCCGCGAAGCTCGGCGTGCCGGTCATCGCCAACGGCCTCGACGTGTCCGACGGCGACGGCATCTCGGTGCACTCCTCCGTCTTCGGAGCCACCCTCAACGTGGCGACGCGGTTCGAGAGCGGCGCCCCCGCGATCGCGATCATCCGACCCAAGTCGTTCGTGGCCGAGCCGAGCGGGGGCGGTGCCGCCACGGTCATCCCGGTCACCTCTCCGATCGATGAGAAGCACAAGTCGGCGCGTGTGACCGACCGGGTCGCCGACGTCGCGGCCGGCCCCAAGCTGGAAGAGGCGCCCATCGTCATCAGCGGCGGACGCGGCCTGGGTGATCCGAAGAACTTCGAGCTGCTCGACCAGCTCGCCTCGGTGCTCGGCAACGCAGCAGTCGGCGCGAGCAGAGCAGTCGTCGACGCCGGCTGGGTGCCCTACGCGATGCAGGTCGGACAGACGGGCAAAACTGTCAAACCCGCCGTTTACCTTGCGTTCGGCATCAGTGGGGCGATGCAGCACACAGTCGGCATGAAGGGCGCGAAAGCAATTGTTGCGGTCAACAGAGACGAGAACGCGCCAATCTTCAAACTCGCCGACCTGGGGGTGGTGGGCGATGCCCTGAAAGTACTCCCGGCACTCGTCGAGGAGTTGCAAAGGCGCCGGTCATGAGCGCTGCGCTGGATCGATTGCAATTGCCCGACAGTCCGCTGGCGCCGAAATTCGCGGGTATACTCGGTTCTGCGATGGACGACAAGGTCATTGTCGACCTTCTGGGCCAGGTCGGAAACCTCTTCACGTCGAGTCTGGAGCTGAAGGAGACGATCGACTTCATGCTCAAGGCCGCGGCCGACCTCGTCGACTGCGATGCTGCCACGGTCTTCCTGCTCGAGGAGGACGGCCGTGCCCTGTCCGCTATCGCGACATACCCATTCACCGACAACCTCGGCCAGGTCGCCCGGTTCGAGCTCGGTGAGGGCATCGTCGGGTGGGCGGCCCAGCGCCGGAAGCTTGTTTCTGTCGCTGATGCCACAAAGGACCGGCGCTTCAAGACCCTCGGACTCGCGTACGCACCGCGGTCGTGCCTGGTGATGCCGCTCGAGTCACCCCAGCGACTGGTCGGCGCCCTGACTCTCGCCCGGCGTGAGGTGCAGCCGTTCACCAGCATCGAGCAGGCGCTGATGCGCATCATCGCGAGCCAGGCTGCGATCAGCATCGACAATGCGAGGCTGTACACGGCGCAGCGCGCCCAGCTCGGCGAGATCGCCACGCAGAAGCGCGAGGTCGAAGTGGCGAATGCGCAGATCGCAGAGATCTCCAGGCTGAAGAGCGAATTCCTGGCCAACATGAGCCACGAGCTGCGCACGCCACTCAACGCCATCCTGGGATTCAGTGAAATCCTCAAGGACAACCTGGTGGATCTCACGCCCCAGCAGCGCCAGGAGTGCCTCCAGAACATTCACGCTTCGGGCAAACACCTGCTCGAGCTGGTCAACGACGTGCTCGACCTGAGCAAGATCGAGGCCGGTCGCATGGAGCTCGCCTACGACCGCTTCGGCGTGCAGGATGCGATCAGAGAGGTCCACAACGTGATCCGCTCACTCAGTGAGCGGCGCGACATCGACCTCAGCATCGACGTGGTGCCCATCCACCTCGAGATCCGTGCGGACAAGAGCAAGTTCAAGCAGGTGCTCTACAACCTGCTGAGCAACGCCATCAAGTTCACCCCGCAGGGCGGCAAGGTCTGGGTATCGGCTCGGGCCGACACCGAGGATCTGATCGTCGACGTCGGCGACACCGGGGTCGGCATCCCCGCCGAGCATCACAAGCGCATCTTCGACGAGTTCTATCAGCTCGACCACGCGACCACCCGGCAGGTCGAGGGCACCGGCCTGGGATTGTCGCTCACCCGCCGGCTCGTCGAGCTCCACGGGGGGAGCATCTCGCTCGAGAGCGACCCCGGTCGTGGCTCGGTGTTCACGTTCCGGCTACCTATGGCAGGAATTGAGGTGCTCAACGGCCACCGGCACAACCGCATCCTGCTCGTCGAGGACAACGCGAGCAATCGAGACCTGGCAAAGATGGTGCTCCTCGGCAGCGGCTTCGACGTCGACATCGCGGTCGACGGCGAGGAGGGTCTCCACAAAGTCCGATCCAAGGTCTACGATCTCGTGCTCATGGACGTGGAGTTGCCTGGCATGGACGGGCTGACTCTCACCCGCATGCTCAAGGCGGACCCCAAGACGGCAGGCGTGCCCGTGGTCGCGCTGACCGCGAACGCGATGAAGGGCAATGAACAGGAAGCACTCGCAGCCGGCTGCTCCGGCTACATCACCAAACCAATTGAGGTGGCCAACTTCGTGAAGCGCATCTCCACATTCATCGAGGTGCCGGTCTGATGAGCGGAGCCGGAAAGACCATTCTCATCGTCGAGGACGACCCGCCCAGCCGCGAGGTCGTGCGCCTGGCGACCAGCGCGCAGAACCACACGCTCATCGAGGCCGCAACCGGTGTCGAGGGGCTCAACCTCGCTCGCGAGCAGAACCCCGACCTGATCATTCTCGACGTGAATCTCCCGGGCATGAGCGGGCTCGACGTCTGCCGTCGCCTGCGCGCCGAGGGTGCACGGGTGCCGATCATCATGCTCACCGCGAAGAGCGACACCATCGACGTGGTGGTCGGCCTCGAGCTCGGTGCCGACGACTACGTGACCAAGCCGTTCGAAGTGCGCGAGCTGATGGCCCGCATCGGAGCGCACCTGCGCCGCAGCGAGATCTCCGCGCAGGAGCAGCCCCGCGACCGCTTCGAGTTTCCCGGACTCACCATCGACCTCGGTCGTCGCCAGGTGTTCCGCGATGGTGAGGAGGTGATGCTCACCCTGACGGAGTTCAACCTCCTCGCGCTGCTCGCGTCACGCCCCGGTCAGGTCATGAGCCGCGGAGAATTGCTCCGTCGCGTGTGGGGCTACGAGGTCGAGATCGAGACACGCACCGTCGACGCCCACGTGTACCGCCTGCGGCGCAAGATCGAGCCGGACGCCGAGAAGCCGACCTACATCCACTCCGTGCCGGGTATCGGCTACCGATTCTCCGGGTAACAACTCAGCGTTCGCGTTGTGGTCTGGCGAGAAGGGATCGCCGACGCTCGTGCTCAAACACCGGGCTTGCTCGCTCGGTCGCGCCATCCAATGATCGCGCGCCTTTCTCGCGACCCGGAACTCGCCAAGCGTCGGCGATCCCTTCTCGCCTGACAACCTCTGTGTCGTGAGGCCTCCGCGGGGCTGACGACCTCCGACCTTGTCGTCGTCGATTTACCGCCCCGCCGAATAGCTCCTCAGTTTGGCGACAGGTTTCGTCGCTCGTAGGTGGTCTCGACGCCGTCGAGGGTTAACACGAGCTGTCCGCCTTCGAACCGGAACGCGGTTCGGACCTCCTGCGGGTGCGTTGGCTGGTCGGTCACGAGAACATCGCCTTCGATGCGGTAGGTCAACAGAATTGTTTGGCGATGGTTGTCACCATAAATCTCGTAGAGGACGCTGCCGTCCACTCTGAAATCCATGTGGATCTGTTGACCACCGACGATCCCGAACCAGTCTCCAATCAATGTCGGCTCCACGCGGGAAGACTCTAATGCGAGTCGAGTTGCCCACCGCGTTGCAGGACGCGCTTGCGCAGGATTCAGCAAAGGGAAGATGGCACAACGCGTGCACGGCGAGAGGGGGACGATCGGCGATCAGCGAGTTCCGGGTCGCGAGAGAGGAGCGCGATAATTTTGTTGCGCGACCGAGCGAGTGGGTCCGGTGTCTGAGCAGAGCGTCGATCGTCCCCCTCTCGCCCTACCACGGAGCCGGTCAGTCCTCAGTAGATGAATCCCAGAATCGACTGATCCGACACAGATATGGTGCGGTAGTCGACGCGCCCCCATCCTCCTCCGTCAGCGTGGTAGTTCATCTCGGAAATGATGAAGGTGCCGTCGAGGTTCACATGCTCCACGTAGGCGACGTGGCCGACCCATCCGATGTTGAAGACGACGATCGCACCCTCCACCGGGACGCGTCCTTCGGGGCGCTTGCCACGAGCCGCGTGCCACCAGGCGATGGCATTACCGCTCCAGTCAACCGCACGACGGGTTGCCACGTAATACGTGCACTGGCCATACGGGAAGCCGTCGTGCAGCGGGTTCTGCGGGGGCACCGACGGAACCCCGTTTTGTGCGTCCACGAAGTACGAGGAGACGAGCGCACCACCCGGCGCCCGAGAGAGCGGCACCAGAAGGTAGGAGCCGCCGAGCATCGGCGCATTGCTGCTCAGCGCGTTGTAGTCGAGGATCACCGCGGGATCGAGGTGGAGACGAGCTGCGAAGGCGGTCGGGGTCTCGCCAGGAAGTACCTCGACCAGGGCGCCCGGTCCCGGAGGGATCAGCAATGTCGAGCCCGCCTTGGGAACGACATAGGGAGTGAACTGATTGCCCCACTGGATCGTCGACGCGGCGACGTGGTACGCCGCGGAGAGGGTCGCCAGCGTCTGGCCGGGCTGAACGACCACCGTCTGGACGGGCTGCACGGCAAGCGCCGTCACCGCGGTCGAGGTCTCCACCACCGCGTTGATCTGGATCGCGGCGAGATTTCGGAGCATGGGCGCCCCGGGAATCTGAGCCGGCCGGGCGACGAGCACGACGAGCACCGCCGCTGTGGCGATTACCCAGAGGTGTCGTACGAACCGATGAACGTGGGTCGCTATCGCTGCTCCCCTGGTTTGTACAGTGATTCGGACGATGCCCGGGGTGTTCATGCCCTCTTCCCCGGAGGTCGCGGGCGACCGTACCAAAACCAGCTTGGCGCCGTCAAAGTGGGCGCCGTGAACGATCCCGCGCCCCCGGTGCTCGCGACGGTCCGGCGAGGCACGGTCGTCGAGGCTCGGGTCCGAGGTCACGTCGCGGTGGTTGACGCCTCCGGGAACGTGCTCGGCTCGGCCGGGACGCCACAGGCGGCGACGACCCTCCGAAGCTGCGTCAAGCCGCTCCAGGCGCTGCCCTTCCTTCGTTCCGCGGCTGACCGCCTGGAGGCGGACGATGCCGACATCGCCATCGCCTGCGCCTCGCACCAGGGCGAGGACGAACACGTCGCGACCGTCCGGCGCCTGCTTGCCAAAGCCCATGTACCCGAGGAGGCGCTGCGGTGTGGACCGCAACTCCCTTCCGACGAGGCAGCGGCCCGTCGCCTCCTCGCATCGGGTGCGCTGCCGCTGCCGATCCACAACAACTGCTCCGGAAAGCACGCCGCGATGCTGGCGACCTGCTCCGTCATGGGATGGACGCTCGACGGCTACATGGATCCGGCGCACCCGTGTCAGCAGGCGGTCAGCGGTGCGATGCAGGAGATGCTCGGCGTCGACCTCGACGCCGCCCCGCGTGGCATCGACGGATGCGGTCTCACCACGTACGGGATCCCACTTGCGGCCATCGCCCGGGGCTTCGCGGCCGCCACCGCGGACCCGGCGTTCAGGCGCGCTCAGGACGCGATGGCAGCGTGCCCGTTCCTCGTCGCCGGGACAGGACGATTCGATACGGCGCTCCTCGAGGTTGCCGGTGCCCGGGTCACCGCCAAGATCGGCGGCGCGGCAGTGTGGGCCGCCGTTGTGCGCCCGGATGGCCCCGGGATTGCCATCAAGCTCGAGGCCGGTGGAGGCGAGGCGATGCCCGTCGTAGCTGTGGCCGCGCTCCAGCAACTCGAGGTGCTCGACGCCGATCTCCGCGGCCCGCTGCGTCCCTTCGCGAGATTGACGCTGCGCAATTGGGCAGGACGCGAGGTCGGGGACATCCGTGCCGAACCCGTCGACGTGTCGCCTGCGGCGCCGCAGGGCTGGGCTGCAGGATCGCGAAATGACCTCTTTTGACGAGGCCTCAGCCCGGGTGTATCGTTCGTTTCGGGAATAGTTGATACGGATGTCAATTTCTGTGCCGGCCGGTGCGTCTGAGGCGCTCGCCTCACCGACGAGAGCGGGGATCCGTGCCTGATCAGAGCCACGTTGGCCGGCGTTACTCAGCACCCGGTCAGCGCATCGACCCCGACGCGGCACGCGCCATCGCTCGGGCCATCGCCGGGGCCGATGAGGTTCGAGAGCCCGACGCAGTCCCACCAACCTACGCTGCGGTCTACTGCCTCGGGCCGACCCTCGCGCAGCTCTTCGGCGATGCCGACGTGGGCATCGACCTCGCCGGGCTGATTCACGCTGAGCAGTCGTTCGAGTGGCCCGCACCGGTCCATCCCGGCGACGTCGTCGACGCCACCGCGGAGATCACCAGCGTCGACACCAGGCGAGGCATGACGTTCGTCCGCCTCGCCATGGAGGCAGTCCGCCCCGCGGACCAGTCGGTGGTCTGCCGCTCGACCTCTCTGATGATCGTCCGGGCACCCGCATGACCGCGCCGGCCGCATCCGGGGTGGCGATCGGCGACAGCGTCCGACCCTTCTCGAGGACGGTCACCCAGGAGCAGATCAGCGCCTACGCCGATGCGTCCGGCGACCACAACCCGATCCACCTCGACCCCGATTTCGCGCGCTCGGTGGGTCTGCCCGGCACCATCGCGCACGGCATGCTCGAGATGGGCATCCTCGCCGACGCGATTGCCTCCTGGGCGGGCGGAAGTGCCAACCTCCTCAGTCTGTCTTGCCGGTTCAGCAAGCCGTTGCTCCCCGGCGACACCATCATCTGCACCGGAACCGTCGTCAGCGTCGACGATGCAGGGGTCGCCACCCTGGAAGTGGGGGCGTCCTCGGATCGCGGCGACCGCGTCTTGACCAATGGCCGGGCAACCGTCCGGCTCTCACGCTAAGGGACCACGCATATGGGACTCGACTTCTCGCTCACCCGCGAACAGGAGGAGATCCGCGCGCTCGCGCATGAGTTCGCCGAGAAGGAGATGCGCCCGGTCGCGGAGCGCTACGACGAGAATGAGGAGACCCCGTGGGAGGTGATGCGCAAGGCGCACGCGCTGGGGCTGGATGCGACCGCGGGCTTCCCCGAGCAGTACGGGGGTGGCGGCATCGATCTGGTCACCAACCTCATCCGCGAAGAGGAGCTGGCCTGGGGCGACGCCGGCATCGCCGTGGCGATCGGCGCGAGCGGCCTCGCCGGCGCGGCGATCATCGCGATGGGCACCGAGGAGCAGAAGCAGAGGTACATCACCATGCTCACCGCCCCGGAATTGAAGATCGGCGCGATGGGACTCACCGAGCCGAACAGCGGCTCGGATTCGCTGGCGCTCGAAACCACCGCGACCAGGGTGGACGGCGGCTACGTCCTCAACGGCACCAAGCAGTTCTGCACCAACGGTGGGATCGCGGACGTCCAGGTCGCGTTCGCCACCACCGACAAGTCGCTCGGGCCTGCCGGAGTCGCCGCATTCGTCATCGAGAAGGGCACCCCCGGCATGCGCCAGGGCCGCAAGGAACGCAAGCTCGGTGTCCGGGCCTCGCACACCGCCCAGGTCATCTTCGAGGACTGCTTCATCCCCGACGATCAGCGCCTCGGCTACAACCAGAGCGGCGAGGAGACTGGCCCGGGAAGGGTCGGCGCGATGATCATGCTCGAGGCCACCCGGCCGTCGGTCGCCGCCGGCGCGCTCGGCATCGCGCGGGCGGCCTTCGAGTTCGCCCGCGACTACTCGTTGCAGCGAGTGGCGTTCGGCAAGCCGATCGCCAGGCACGAGGCGATCGCCTTCAAGCTCGCCGACATGGCGACCGAGATCGACGCGGCACGGCTGCTCACCTGGCGTGCCGGATGGATGGTGATGAACGGCGTCCCGCTCTCGCGCGGCGAAGGTTCGATGGCGAAGCTCTTCGCCGGTGACATGGCGATGCGGGTCACGGTCGACGCGGTGCAGATCCTCGGTGGCTACGGATATATCAAGGACTATCCGGTCGAGCGCTTCATGCGCGACGCGAAGATCTATCAGATCTGGGAGGGCACTGCCGAGATCCAGCGCTTGGTGATCAGCCGCTACGTGCTCGGCGACCGCACCGCCTCGACGCCGCGGCCGCGGGCTGTCCCGGAAACCGCGTCGGTGCCGGCCGCAGCGGCACGCTGAAGCATCTGACCGGGCCAGCCCTGGTCCTCCATCCCCGCTTCGGAAGCACGAGCCTGCGCTTCGGAGCGAGCGCTAAGCTCTCCAGTCGCCGCATCACCAGCCTCTCGAGGAGCGTTGCATGTTCGATCTGACCGGGAAGGTCGCCGTCGTCACCGGGGGATCGCGCGGCCTCGGCAGGGCCGACTGCCTCGCGCTTGCCCGCGCCGGCGCGGACGTGGTGGTCACCGACATCCTCATCGAGTCGGACCCGGAGCTCGAGCAGGCCGCGGAGGACGCGCACTCGGCGCTGGCGCAGCTGTTCACCTCGCAGCACGTCGTGTACGCGGAGAAGACCAGCGACGAGATCCGTCAGATGGGGCGGCGATCGGCGGCGATGAAGATGGACGTCACCAACCGCGACCAGATTCGCGAGGTGTTCGCCACCATCAAGAAGGACTTCGGATCGATCGACATCCTCGTCAACAACGCGGGGACGCTCGACCACATCGCGCAGATCGAGCATCAGAACGATGAGCTCTGGGATCGCGATCTGCGCGTGAACGTATCCGGCGCGTTCAACTGCACCAAGGCGGCATGGCCGTACATGCGCGAAGCGGGCTGGGGCCGCATCGTCTACATGGCGTCGGTGGCGGGGACGCTCGGTGGATTCGGTCAGGCTTCGTACGCGGCGACCAAGGCGGCGGTGATCGGGCTCGGCAAGTCGATGGCGCTCGAGGGCGCGCGTTTCGGCATCACCGCGAACATCATCGCTCCGGGTGTCATCGGCACCGAGGCGTGGAAGATGGGTGATGCAAGGATGAACGATCGCATGGTCCTCCGCACGGCAATGCGCAGCGCCGGCGAGCCCGATGACATCGCGCACACCATCGTGTTCCTCGCGTCTCCCGAGGCGCGCTACATCACCGGCCAGGTCATCACTGTCGCGGGAGGCATCGACCTCTTCGTCTACTGACGTGCGTCAGCCCGTCGACATCGGCGTGACTTACTGGTCGCGCGAGGTCGGTCCATACGTGTGGCACGAGTACGACGCCGCGCGCACGCAGGCGGAGCTGCGCACGATCAAGTCTGCGGGTCATCGAACCGTGCGCACCCACCTGCTCTGGGACGCCTTCATGCCGACGCCTGCGCGTGTGGAGCCGGCACGTCTGCGCAATCTCGAACATTTCCTCAGCGTGGCGACGGAGCTGTCGTTGCAGGTCGTCCCGGTGCTCTTCGTGCAGACGCTCGGTGGGTGCGTGATGCTCCCGTCGTACGCGATCGACGTCTCACGCCGCCCCGGGGTGCGCGCGGTCACCGACGCGGTGACTCAACCAGGTGGTCCGCGCTATGTCTACACCGACCAGCTGATGCTCGAGGTCTGCGTTCGCTGGATCGACGAGCTGCTCGGTGGTTTCGCAGGACATCCAGCGATTTCGATGTGGGACCTCGGGCACGATCCCGCGGGCGGTGTGCGTCCGCAGCGCATCGAGCACCTGCGCAGCTGGGTCGCGCTCATCAGCGAGCGGATTCACGAGCGCGAACAGCGCTGCATGCTCTCGCTGAGCGCCGATGACCTGGTGAGCGCACGCGCGGTGCGTCCAGCGGTGGTCGCGAGTCTCGTCGATGCGGTCGGTCTCGACCTCACCGCCGCGGCGCTCGCGCAGGCCGGTGGCGAGCATGACCCGGCCGCGGCGACGTTTCTCGCGCAACTCTGCGAATCGCTGAGTGGCTCGGCGCCGCTGGTGGCGCACTTGCAATCGAGCCAGCCGGCGGACGCAAGGGATGACGATGATGCCGCATCCGACGACGACGCTTCGACACGACGGTTCGTTGCCGGGGCTGTCGACGCGCTCATCGATTGCGGTTGCGCGGGATTGATGGCCGCGATGTGGAGCAACCCCGGGCCGCGCGCGGCCGAGGTGCCGCCGTTCGACCGTCAGCGGCGCCTGCGCGACGCGGGCATCGTGGATGCATCCGGAGCCGAAACCGCGTTCGGCGGCGTCTGGGTTGAGAACGCGCATCGCGAGCGCGAGCGTTCCCTCCCAAGCCCGTGGCCGGAGCGCATCGACGTCGACGACTACTACGCGAATCTTCCCGAGAGCCTGCACGAGCTCCGCGCCGCCTGGGAACGCGGCTCAAGCGAATACCCTGCTATGCTGCGGTGAGCACCGGAACGGCGAGAAATCGTTATCCTTCGGTGCTTCCATCGCGGTCTTTTGCGGGTTCCCGTTGCTGACAGGGGACGCTCCCATAGTGGTCGTGAACGCGGTGGGCGTCCGTGTCGGCGAGAGTCCTGGAGGACAAGCAGTGACCGCTGGAAGAATCAAGAAGATTATTCCCGACCGTGGATTTGGTTTCGTCCGCGCCGATGATGGCAACGAGGTGTTCTTTCATCGCACCGAGCTGACCACCGTCGACTTCGACGCCCTCCAGGAAGGCGAGCAGGTGACGTTCGACATCGTCGACTCGCCCAAGGGCCCGCGCGCGCGCAACCTGCAGAAGGTCTGATCGCGGCGGGGTAACCCGCTTCGCTCGCCCCTAGGCGTCGCTGCGCAACGAGCGCAGCCGGGCCACTGCGGCGTCCACTCGTTCGGCTTCGCGCCCTCGAAGGCGGATGACGAGCTCTCGCTGCTCGACGTGTGGGTACGAACCGACGGTCACGTCGGGGAATTCCGCCTGGAGCACGAGCATCGGCTGCGACATCTCCGACTCCGGGACCGATCGGTAGTGGACCTCGCGCACCACCGGCGCCGTACCGCCACCGAAGTACCCGGGGATGAGCTCTTCCTCCACGATGGTGACGAACTCGCGCGGGATCCCCGGCAGCACGAACAGCCAGCGGTCGTCACCGATGTCGATCGCCAGCGGTGGTGCCATACCTCGCCGGTTGGCGAGCACCGTCGCGCCGACGGGAACCATCGCGCAGCGACGGTTTGCCTCCGACACCTCGGGCTTGTCGATCCAACCCGCCGCGTGCATGCGCCGCGCCAGGGCCTCGATGTTCGCGTAGGCGATCGGGTTGAGCTCGAGCGGGCGGCCGAGCGCGTCGGCCACGGCCTGGAAGGTGCGGTCGTCGGGGGTCGGGCCGATGCCGCCGCAGACTGCGATTCTCGAGATCTCCGGGTCGTCGATCGCACGCCGGATCGCCGCGACGATCGCCTCGGGCTGGTCGCCGACCACCTCGATGTGGGCGACCGGGCGTCCCGCCGTGAACGCGAGGCGCGCCAGCAGGCTCGAGTTGGTGTCCTGCGTGTGGCCGCTGAGGATCTCATCGCCGACCGTCACGATCGCGGTCAGGCCGGTGGCGTTCGGCACCGGCCCAGCATAGGCGTTGGTGTGCGGGATCACGGGCCGGGTACAATGCGGCGGCCCCGGGGTGGCGCGGATTAGAGCCGCCCGGGCATTCACTCACTTCCCTCAGGAGACCTGAGCGCATGCCGACCCTCGACCGCGCCATCCTGCTGCCGATCGGCGCAGCCGGGCTGCTCGCTCTCCTCTTTGCGCTCTATCTGATCTTCTGGGTGATCCGCCAGCCGCAGGGCAACGACCGGATGCGGGAGATCGCCAAGGCGATCCAGGAAGGCGCCCAGGCGTATTTGAACCGGCAGTACACGATCATCGCCGGGATCGGGGCGGTCATCTTTCTCTTCCTCACCTTCACGCTGGGGTGGAAGACCGGTGTCCTGTTCCTGATCGGCGCGGTGCTGAGCGGCGCGGCCGGGTACGTCGGGATGAACATCTCGGTGCGCTCCAACCTGCGCACCGCTGAGGCGGCACGCGGTGGGATCAATCCCGCTCTGCAGCTCGCGTTCAGGGGCGGAGCGGTCACCGGGTTCTTCGTGGTCGGGTTCGGGCTCATCGGTGTCGCCCTCGCCTACGGTCTGTTCCAGGACTTCAACGCGCTGGTCGGGTTTGCCTTCGGTGCCTCGCTGATCTCGGTGTTCGCCCGCCTGGGCGGTGGCATCTACACCAAGGCAGCTGACGTCGGCGCCGACCTGGTCGGCAAGCTCGAGGCCGGCATCCCGGAGGACGACCCGCGCAACCCGGCGGTGATCGCCGACAACGTGGGCGACAACGTCGGCGACTGCGCGGGCATGGCGGCCGACCTGTTCGAAACCTACGCGGTCACGGCGGTCGCCACGATGCTTCTGGGCAGCCTGCTCTACAAGGTCGGCGGTCAGCCCGACCTCGTCTTCGTGTTCTACCCGCTGATGCTCGGCGCGATCAGCATCGTGGCTTCGATCATCGGCACGTTCTTCGTGCGCATGGGCCGCGGCACCTGGATCATGGGTGCCCTCTATCGCGGGCTCATCGTCTCGGCGGTGGTCGCGCTCGCCGGGTTCCTGCTCATCACCGTGCTCCTCAACAACGGCGGTTACTTCGCCCATTTCGACCACCCGGTGTTCAACCTTTTCTGGTGCGCGGTGATCGGGATCGTCATCACCGTGCTCATCGTCGCCGTCACCGAGTTCTTCACCGGTGCGCAGTTCTGGCCGGTGCGCACCATCGCCAAGGCGTCGCAGACCGGGCACGCCACCAACATCATCGCGGGGCTGGCGATCGGCATGGAGGGGACAGCGATCCCGGTGCTGATCATCGCCGTCGGCATCCTCGCCTCCGCCGCGCTCGGTGGTCTCTACGGCATCGGCATCGCGGCGATGGCGCTGCTGAGCATGACCGGCATCGTGGTGGCGATCGACTCGTACGGTCCCATCACCGACAACGCCGGCGGCATCGCCGAGATGGCCGACCTCCCCGAGTCGGTCCGCAAGGTCACCGATCCGCTCGATGCCGTGGGCAACACCACCAAGGCGGTCACCAAGGGCTACGCGATCGGTTCCGCGGGCCTCGCGGCGCTGGTGCTGTTCGCGAGCTACACGGACATCCTCAACAAGACCCTGCTCGGCGCGCACATGCCGTCGATCAACTTCGACCTCACCGCGCCGCCGGTCATCGCCGGGCTCCTGCTCGGCGGGATCATGCCGTTTCTCTTCGGCTCCCTGGCCATGCTCGCCGTCGGCCGAGCTGCCGGCGCGGTCGTCACCGAGGTGCGCCGGCAGTTCCGTGAGATCCCTGGGATCATGGAGGGAACCGCCAAGCCTGAATATGGCAAGACCGTGGCGCTGGTGACCGCCGCCGCGCAGCGCGAGATGATCATCCCGGGTCTGCTGCCGGTGATCTTTCCGCTCATCGTGGGCTTCGTGCTCGGTGCCCAGGCGCTGGGTGCGATGCTGCTCGGCACCATCGTTGTTGGCGTTTTCGTGGCCTTGCAGATGACCACCGGCGGCGGGGCGTGGGACAACGCCAAGAAGTACATCGAAGAGGGCAACTACGGCGGCAAGGGATCGCCCGCGCACGCGGCCGCGGTCACCGGCGACACCGTCGGCGATCCGTGCAAGGACACCGCCGGCCCCGCGATCAACCCGATGATCAAGGTGATGAACATCATCGCGATCCTCGCCATCCCGACGATCGCGCTGCACCACATCTTCTACTAGTTCCGCGCCACCCCGGTGACGCCGAATATCGAGACGTCGGCATACTGTCTGTATGGCCCAAAGCGTTGCCCCCGCCGGGGCGGGCGAGCACCGTCTGCCTCATGAACGCTCCCACCACCGCGATCTCCAGGGTGGCGCCGCGCGCGCTGCGGTCTTCGGCATCAGCGACGGCCTGCTCACCAATATCTCGCTGATCCTCGGTGTCGCCGGTGCGAATCCGCTTCCCTCCGTGGTCCTGCTTGCCGGACTGGCGGGTCTTGTCGCGGGGGCGTTCTCGATGGCGGCCGGCGAGTACGTCTCGATGGCGGCGCAGTCCGAGCTGCTGCAGCGCGAGCTGGAGATCGAACGCCGTGAGCTGGAGCGCCACCCCGAGGACGAGACCAGGGAACTGGCAGCCACGTACCGCCTGCGCGGGGTCGAGGAGGCGGATGCACGCCGGATCGCCGAGGCGATCATGAAGAACCCTGAGGTTGCCCTCGAGGTCCACGCTCGCGAAGAGCTCGGGTTGCGGCCCGGCAAGACCGGCAACCCGTGGCAGGCGGCCGGGTCCTCGTTCGTCATGTTCGCGATCGGGGCGGTCATCCCGCTGTTCCCCTGGTTCTTCACCAGCGGAACCACCGCGGCCCTCCTGTCGATCGTGCTCGGCGCCGTGTCCGTGTTCGCCGTGGGCTGGACGGTGGCAATCTTCACCGGGCGTTCACGGGTCCGCTCCGCACTCCGCCAGCTGGCCTTCGCCACGGTCGCGGCTGGGGTAGCATTCGGAGTAGGGCACCTTGTCGGTAATCTGGTGAATGTGAGAACGGGCTGACGCACTGTCGCGTCGAGCGGGGGAAGCGGAAGGTGGGGCTGGAGTGAGTTTCATGCGCAGAGGGGCCGGAGTCGTCGTGATCGCGTTGGCGTGCGCGCTCGCACTGCCGACGGTGTTCGCGCGACCGGCTGCCGCGTTCACCGCTGCGACGCTTGGCCCTCCCAGCACGGCGTCCGGCGGACCCGGGACGTCGGTCACATATCAGTACACGTGGAACGCAACCGACTGCGGCGTATCCGCCGACAGCCTCACGATCCAGCTGTTCTGGGACAGCCCGGATCCTTCCGAGATGATCGGGTCGGGGACAGCGGATGCGAACTGCTCCGGTACCGTCACCGGGATCGTGCCCAACGACACGACTCGGGGAGACAGCCACTTCCCGTCGGCGGCGCTCTTCGACAACACCACCGGGAGCCAGGTCGCCAACAGCGGAGCCAATGCAACATCACCCTTCGCCGTAACTCCCGCTCCTACTCCGACACCCACTCCGCGCCCGACGCCGCCACCGACGCCCAGGCCGACACCGCCGCCGACCGCTCGACCGACCCCGCCGCCGACGCAGCAGCCGTTCTTCACCACGGCTCCGGCGCCGACCGCGCCGGCCGCGAAACCGCCGAAGCCAACTCCCACGCCGCTCCCCACGCCCACCCCGTTCGTCATCGGTGGCGGGGGCGGTGGATCGGGTGGTGGTTCACCGCAGGGGGGCGCAGGCTGTTCCGCGGGGTTCGGACGCAGCCCCACGCCGAGTGAGCTCGAAGCCGACGCCGCCGCGCTGGCCGCCCCCGGAGCGGATCCGACCGCAGTGGAGATCCAGCTGCTCGTCTCTGCCGAGTACTACCGCGACGCGGGCAGCAACGACCTCGGTTTCGTCAACCGCCTCTACGACGACGTGCTCCGCCACGATCCGACGCCGGTCGAGGTTGCGACCGCGCTCGCGCTCCCCCTCGTGACAGGTGCAGGCGATGCCAACCGGCTCCAGCTTGTCCAGAGCGTGGTGCTCAGCCCCGAGGCACGGGCGATTCGCGTCGACCAGGCTTTTCACGCACTCCTCAAGACCTACCCCAGCAACACCGACCTGGCGCTCTGGGTCAACCGGCTCTCTGGGCCTGGGACCCCGGGCCTCTCCGGGAACGCCATGGTGGAGGAGATCGCGGGCTCCGCCGAGTACTACAAGCTGGTCGGCGGCGCCGCCTCGAGCTTCATGACCCAGCTCTACCAGGATCTGCTCAACGGGCCACCGTCGTCCGACCAGCTCACCGCCGACGCCGCACTCATGGCGCAGATCCAGGCCGGCAGCGCGGCGGCGAGGCTCACCGCAGCCGTGAACGTGGTCTCCGGCTCGGCGTTCCGCGTCGACGAGGTCACGTCGTTCTTCGCCAACTACATGCATCGGACCTGCCAGGCGCTTCGGGCGCAGGAGTGCGTGAGCACCGTTGCCACACCGACTGCTGCGCAAGTCTCTGCTGCGACGACCGCGTTGGCGAACGGAACGACCGAGGAGGGCATCATCGCCGGTGTGCTCAGCAGCCCCCAGTACTACCAGAACCACGGGAGCACCGAGACGGGTCTCATCGAAGGCGTCTACCAGGATCTGATCGGGCGTGTGCCGACCCAGGCGGAGCTGCAGGCGGCGCTGAACAAGTACACCAACGACGCGCCCGGCCATCTCAACTTTGCCCAGGACATGGTGGGCTCCGTCATCTACCAGGACCTCCTTGTGTCGCTGGACTACCAGCAACTGCTGCTCAGAGCCCCGTTCACGACCGAGAACGACGCCGGCCAGGGGATCCTCGGCGGTGCGATCAAGTCGCTGCAGACGCCGGACGAGCTGCTCATCGAGACGATCGTCGGCACCGCGGAGTTCTACGCCGATGAAGGCGGCACAGACTCCAGGTTCGTCGTCCACCTGATCCCCACGCTGCTGATGCG
Source organism: Candidatus Dormiibacterota bacterium (assembly GCA_049283735.1). Lineage (GTDB taxonomy): Bacteria > Chloroflexota > Dormibacteria > Aeolococcales > Aeolococcaceae > Palsa-851. The sequence goes on along the minus strand of JBAPWO010000113.1, from coordinate 14,871 downwards.
GGCCGGCAACGAGTCCGAGGAAACCGGCTATCTCAACCTCCAACCTCATGGCGCGGCTTGGCAGGAGGCCGTTGCACAGAAGCTTGTCAGCGGTGCTGAGTATCAGACGGATTTCGTGACCGGTGTCTACGAGAAATTCCTCACCTACTCGGTCTGTCCGGTGCTCTCGTCGACCACCCCGGGAGACCCCGGCGGCGGATTCCCGAAGAGCTTCCCGGGCGGCTGGTTCGGGCTTGGCGTGGTGATCGCCGTGCTGATCGTGGCGACTGGAGCAGCGGTGTACTTCGCGCTCGAACGGCGCCGGTTCGCCCGGATCTACCCGGCTGAGTTCCCCCCCGGCACGAACAGGTGACCTCAGTCCTCTAGACTCGCGCGAGGGTGGACGAGTATCAGCTGGAGATCCAGTCGTTGCGCCGGACGCTCGCCCGACTTCGCGAAGAGGAGGCGGACTCGGCGCTGATCGAGGAGTACGAGACCGAGTACCGCAACCTCAGCTCCCTGTACAAGGCGGCGACCGACACATTCGAAGCCGACCTGAGTGAGCCGCGGCTTCCGGACGCGCTCGCATCACTCGGATTTGGCGACTGGACGCTCAGCAATGTGTACAGCTTCGTGTACGACGCATCCATGGAGCTGCCCGTCGACGATGGCCGCGAGCTCGCGCGGCGTATCGACGAAACCGACTATGCCGCCTCGTTGCTGGCGGTGCTCGACGCAGCGGACTGACGGCCTGGGATCTTCTTCCCTGGGTTGAGCACGTCGTGCGGATCGAGCGCTGCCTTGATCCGGCGCATCAGCTCGACGGTCCCCGGCCCGAGCTGCCGCTCGACATAATCCAGCTTGGCGGCCCCGACCCCATGCTCGCCGGAGAGCGATCCGCCCATGGTGAGCACCGTCTCGAACAGCTCACCGGCCGCAGCGTCGGCGCGCGCCCGTTCGCCCTCGATGCGCGGGTCGATGAGGAACGTGGCGTGGACGTTGCCGTCGCCCAGGTGGCCGAAGTTCACGACCGGGAGCTCGTGCTTAGTTCCCAGCTCCCGGGTGTGCGCCACCAGCTCGGCGACCCGATCGCGAGGGACGACCACGTCCTCGTTCACCTTGCCGATCTGCACCTTGGCGACCGCGGCGCTGACCGCCTTGCGAGCGGCCCACAGACGCTGGGCCTGACCCGGCTCGTTCGCGCGCTGCAGCTGTGAGGCGCCGGCGCGGGTGATCGCCGTGCACGCCGCCTCGGTATCCGCGCCGACCGTCGCCGGGTCACCCTCCAGCTCGACGATGAGCAGCGCGGCGGCACCCGCGCCGACGTTGCCGCCGCCTGCCCTGCGCACCGCGTCGAGCGCGCCGGCATCGAGGAACTCGAGCGCGGCTGGGACGATGCCGGCCTCGCTGATCGCTGCAACCGCCGCGGCAGCGCGCTCCATGCCGGTGAAGGTCGCGGCGAGCGTCGACCGGGTCTTCGGGGCCGGGATCAGCCTGAGGAGCACCTCGGTGATCACGCCGAGCGTGCCCTCGGAGCCGACCATCAGGGAGAGCAGCCCGGACGCCGAGGTGTCACCGCCCTGGCCGATCCGGACGATCCGGCCGTCGGACAGGACCGCGGTCACGCCGGCGACGAAGTCGGCGGTGACGCCGTACCGAAGTGTATGGGGACCGGCGGCGTTGCAGGCGACGTTGCCGCCGATGGTGCAGGTCGACGACGAGCCGGGATCCGGCGGGTAGTACAGGCCGGCTGCGGTGGCACGCGCGTGAATCCCGGCGGTGATGGCACCGGCCTGGGCGTGGAGGCGCAGCGCCTCGGATTCGACGCCGAGGATCCGGTTGAGACGCGCGAGGCTGAGGATGACGCCGCCGCGCGATGGCGATGCCCCGGCCGCATAGCCGGTACCGGCTCCCCGCGGGACGATCGGAACGCGGTGGACGGCGCAGACGCTGACAATCCCAGCGGCCTCCTCGGTGGAGGCCGGGAACACCACGGCATCGGGAAGGTGCCGCTCGCCCGAGGCACCCCACGCGTCATAGGCGTACGCGGCGAGATCCGCGGGACGTGTGTAGACGTGTGAGGGAGCGACTTGACCCTCGAGATCGCGGATCACGCGGCGATCGAGCATGCCCGCCGCATTGTAGAGAGCGCATCAATTCCGGCGCACCTCATTGCTTTTCACGCTGCCGGTGCGCTCGGGCCTCCTGAGCGTGGGCTGGGGGAGCCCTGGGTATACTCGATCGGAGATGAGTGATCCTGGTGCGCTCGACGCACTCGAGCGCGCGCTTGCCACCGTCATCGATCCAGAGCTGCACAAGCCGATGCTGCAGCTCGGCATGTTGCGTGATCTCGCCGTCGACGGTGGCGTCGCATCGATTCGTGTCGTGCTCACGACGCCCGCCTGCCCGCTGAAGGATCGAATCCGAGAGGACATCGACGCCGCGGTGCTGGGCGTGGTTCCGGGCATCACACGCGTCGAGATCCGCTGGGACGCCGACGTGAGCACCACCCGGGGACTGCCGGGGCGACAGGAGATCGCCGGAGTGCGCAACGCGCTCGCCATCAGCGCGGGCAAGGGCGGTGTGGGCAAGACCACCGTGGCGGTGAATGTCGCTATCGCACTGCGACTCGCGGGGGCGCGGGTCGGGTTGCTCGATGCGGACGTGTACGGACCGAATGTGCCGATCATGCTCGGGATTCGCGATCGTCCACAGGCCGGCCCAGACGGAAAGATGCAGCCGCTCGAAGCGCATGGACTCAAAGTCGTGTCATTCGGCACCATCCTCGATCCCGGGCAGCCGGTGATCTGGCGCGGTCCGATGCTCGCCAAGGCGCTGCGCGAGTTCCTCTACGAGGTCTCGTGGGGTGAGCTCGACTATCTCGTCATCGATCTGCCACCGGGCACCGGTGATGTGCAGCTGAGCCTCGCGCAGAGCATGCCCATGACGGGCGCGGTCATCTGCACGACGCCCCAGGACGTGTCACTCGCGGACGTGAGCCGTGGTATCGAGATGTTCCGCAAGCTCAACGTCCCGGTGCTCGGCGTGGTCGAGAACATGAGCGGCTTCATCTGCCCCCATTGCAACGAGCGCACCGACATCTTCGGATCCGGCGGTGGGCGCGACCTCGCCGCTCGCTATGAGCTGCCCTTTCTCGGAGCCATCCCGCTCGATCCGCGCATCCGTGGCGCGGACGGCGACGGCCGTCCGATCATGGCTGCCGCACCGTCGAGCCCGATCGGCGACGTCTTCCGCGATGTCGCTTCGCACATCGCAGCCCAGGTGAGCCAGGAGAACTTCAGCGCCGCTGCCGGCCCGGTGATGCCGTCCGGTCCGCGTCTGCCCGTCGCCCCGTAGGGACGGGTTATCAGCCGGCGATGACGGCTTCGACCGCGTCGCGCACGGTGCGGAGCGCCGAGACGTCGTCGATGAAGACGCGAATCACCTGGTTGTGCTGTGGCAATCGCGCAACCAGCTCGGCGGCTCGAGCCGCTTCGATGGTGTCGTTCAGCGGATCGTAGATCCTGACCATGCCGTCGTCGGTCATCGGGTTCTGGGGCGCGATGCGCGCGATCGCGACGTCGACCTCGACGCGCGCACCGAGTGATTTGGACGCCAGTTGGGTGTTGAGCCGTTCCTGCAGCGTCGAGGTGTCGATCCCCATGTGGACGACACTTTCATAGGCGAGATGCCATGGGAGGTCGCGCGCAGCGATGCGCGCCCAGGCGTCCGCGAGGCGGCGCCGTTCGGTGCCCGGCGGTTCGCGCAGCCAGCGCTGCACGGCCACGAGCACCGACCAGTCATTGAGCAACTCGTACTCGTCGAGGTGCTCGAGTGGGTTGCCATGCAGGAGTTGCGCGATGGTATCGGCGAAGATCTCGCGCATCGAGAGGTCGAACCGCCGGCCGGTTCGGTGGTGATAGACCTGCAGGTACATGTAGAGACGTGACGCGAGGAACATCTCGAGCGCGCCCGCCGCGTGCGCGTGGAGAACAATGCTGTCCCCGCTCACGAACGTGTAGTGGATGAGCCGTTGCACCTCCACAGCACCGAGGCTGATGCCGCACATGTACGCATCCCGCGGGACGTAGTCGAGGTTGTCGACGGTCGCGGGGCCGCAGAGGATCGGTTTCAGCGCGTGCAGCCATCCCGGTGGCGAGTAGCCCTCGATGTCCGCGTCGGCCATCACCCACGCAACCCACATCGGATCGATGTGCTCGCCGGCGGCGAACCGATCGCTCGGGCTCGCGCGCAACGATCCAATGATGTCGGCGAGCTGGTGGGTCACCAGGTGGCGGCCGACGACCTCGTGATCGAGGTGCCACTGCTCGAGCACCTCGTGGTCGAAGAAATGCCCGAACGGACCATGTCCGACATCGTGCAGAAGGCCCGCGATTCGGAGTGTCTCCTCGACCAGTGCGGGCGACGGCGCGTCGGGGAAGGCATCCCGCAGCGAGGCGTCGACACGCCGAGCGAACAGGCTCGCGAGGTGCATCGCTCCCAGCAGGTGGGTGAATCGCGAATGCTCGGCGCTGGGAAAGACCCACCACGCCGACTGCAACTGATGGACGCGGCGGAGACGCTGCAGCCAGACCGTGTCCAGGAGCTGGCGCTCGCTCGCCTCGCCCGCCCGGTCCTTGGTGATCTCCATGTAGCCATACAGCGGATCGGCGATGAGGTTGACCTGGCGGAATCGCTCCGCCGCGCCGAGGGAGCTACTCGTCGTCGTCGTCCCCGTCGTCCCCCTCTTCTTCGTCGTCGTCATCGGCGAGCGAAACGGGCTTTAAGCCGCGTAGGTTGGTCATCGAGGATCTCCTGAAGTGGGCGATCTGCCGGCTGTCCGGTGAGGCCGATTTTATCGCCATCGCCGGTGCCGCACGCCCGGACAGTGGTCAGGCGACCGCCAAGCACATGTGACGACTCGGTGATGACTGTCACAGCGGCGTGTCACTGCGGGAATTCACTTCTAGAATCGACGTGGTGCGCCGCACGTTCATCTCTTCTTCCATGCTGCTCGCCGCACTCTCGGTTGCGTGGTCAGCGACTCCCGTGTTTGCGGATGCTTCCGCGACTCACGGTGCGCGCACAGCAACATCACACACGTCGCAGGGTCACAGCCAGCTCGCCACGCTGAGCGCTGCCACGGTCTCTCCAGGCACCTCGCCCTCAGCACTGCAAAGTCAGGCCGGCCTCAGCGAGCAGCAGGCCATTGGAGCCGCGGGATCCGGAAATGCGGCGGTGACCACGCCGGCCGACCCGAGTATCGCCGTCGGTCCCAGCGATGTCGTCGAGGCAGTCAACAGCGCCCTCCAGATCACCACACGTACGGGCGCCGGGCCGGTTCGCATGAACATCAGCGCGATGATCAAGAACACGTCAGGGTGGAACGTTCGATACCCGCGCGTGGTGTTCGACCCCACGTCGGGACTGTTCATCCTGACCGTGCTCCAGTTCAATCCGGTGCTGTCAGGGTGCAGCAGCCAGGTGGCGGTCATGGTGTCGCAGGCAAACCCGGCGTTCCCATGGACGAGCCGCGGCACGATCAACATCGATCCCGAGCTCGGGGGTGGACTGGAGCTTTCCAACGTCTCGCTCGCACTCACCGCAAACCTTGTGGTCGAGTCGAGCGACTACGAGAGTTGCAGCACCGGTCTCGCGGTCGCGAGTCAGACCACGATCATTCAACGTTCGGATCTGGTCACCGGAGCGCTCGGCGTCAACAGCTACAGCTTCCTGGCGGATGGGCCGATCGGCCTGCAGCCGGCTATGGGGCTGAGCGCCCAGTCAGTCGCGTACGAGGTTGCCAACAACGCGTCGTGCACCGCGGCCCCATCCGGAAGCATCGCGGTCTTTGCGATCACGGGAACACCCGAAGGCAGGAACGTTGCGGACGTCTGCACCGCGGAGACGGCTACAGCGACGACCGCGCCGGCACCCGCGGCACAGAGCGGCATGACCGCGACGCTGATCACGGGGGACGATCGTTTCCTCAGCGCGGTCTGGCAGGGGAACGACCTCTGGGCTGCCGGCAATACCGGATGCACGCCGAGTGGAGACAGCCAGGTGCGCTCCTGTCTCAACGTCGAGTCCATACCCGCCACTGCCACCGGGGCCGTCGGCGTGCCGGTGCACCTTGCTGAAAGCGTCAACGGCGCGTACCTGTTTGACCCGGCGATTGCGCTCGACCTCTCCGGCGATGCGGTCCTCACGTTCGACGAGTCATCGAGCACGACGTTCGAGTCGGTGGTGGTCGCGGGAATCACCGGTGGAACGTGGAGCAGCCTGCTCACGCTGCGCACGAGCAAGGCCGTCTACAGTCCCGGCGGATGCTCGAGCTGCACGTGGGGTGACTACTCCGCGGCGGTCCAGGACTCCACGCATCCGACCGACGTGTGGGTGCTGTCGGAAAACACCGAGGGCGACACCGGCACCGGTTGCGCGAGTGCGAACACGTGCTGGGACACGTTCATCGGCAGGTACACGTTTGCCGCGCCGGCGATCTCGTCGTTATCACCCGCGGCGGGACCTGCTTCCGGCGGTGAGCTGGTGACCGTCACCGGCTCCGACTTCGCATCGGACAGCATGTTCATCTTCAACAGCGCCACGGTCGCGCCAACTCCCGGCACGCTCGCTCCGGACTCGTTCACGTTCACGACACCACCGGGTCCGTCCGGGCTCGTCCAGGCGCAGGTCCACGACTCACTCGGCACCAGCGCGATCGGCATCGGCACCGGCTACATCTACGTGGGCCTGGCGAACTACTTTGCGCTCAACCCGTTCCGAATCCTCGACACCCGCCCGGGGAACTGCGTTCAGTGCTCGGCCGACCCGACGTTCGGGCCGAACACGACCAGGAAGCTGCAGTTGACCGGCGTCACCGGACTCTCGATCGGTGCCGATCCGATTCCGACCGATGCCACCGCGGTGGTCCTCAACGTCACCGAGGTTGCGGGCAACGCGGGCAGTCTCCTGACCGTCTATCCGTTCGGGACCGGGATGCCACGGGCGTCCAACCTGAACTTCGCGCCCGGGAAGGTGATCGCCAACCTGGTCACCGTGACCCTGGGCCAGGGCGGAGCGGTGAACATCTACAACGCGCTGGGGACGGTCAACGTCCTTGCCGACGTCGAGGGGTACTTCGAGCCGAAGTCGTCGAGCGTCGTCGCGGGGGAGTTCCACCCGATCGCGCCGGTGCGGGTGTGTGACACCCGAAGTGGCTCGCTGACACCACTGTGCAGGCAGCACGGGGCGATCGGGCCGGGTGGCGCGCTGCTCGTCAACGTGACCGGTACCGGAGCGGACGCGATCCCGGGAGACGGCACCGCGGCGGCCGCGGTGGTCAACCTCACCGGCGTCGCGGGTACCGCCTCGACCTACCTGAGCCTCTCGCCGACCAACTCGAGCGGGCAGTGCCCGTACAGCGGGAGCGCGGCACCGAAGTTTTCGACGATCAACCTCTCCGCCGGGTTGGTCGCGGCGAACCGCGTCATGGTGGCGCTGGGCCCGTCAACGCCTGGGGGGCATGCCAACTCGCTCTGCGTGTACAACGCGGCCGGGGCGATCAACGTGATCATCGACGCCGGCGGGTGGTTCGGCAGCGTCTCGGCGGCGGCCGGCTCGCAGTATCAGGGGATCCAGCCGACTCGGATCTGCGACACGCGGTCGGGAGGGCCAGGGTGCGCCGGCTCAGCATTGGGCGCGAAAGGAGTCCGCCTGATTGTCGCGGCCGGGCAGGGCGGGGTTCCGTCAGGGACCACGGCGGTGGCGGTGATTGCAAATCTGACGGCGATCGCTCCGACCGCGGCAACCTACCTCACGATGTACCCGGCGAATATCAGCCTTCCGCTGGCCTCGGACATCAATCTGAGCGCGGGCGAAGTGCTCCCCAACCTGACCGTCGTGCAGCTCGATCCGGTGTCGGGCGCCGATCAGGGTGACGTCAACCTGTTCAATGGCGCGGGGAGCGTCAACGCGGTGGTCGACATCGAAGGTTGGTTCCAGTAAAGGGCTGACCGAGGGTCGACGCCCGTCATGGGTGGGCGAACTCGATCGTTGCGACGCCGTGACGGCAACGTCAGATGACCTCTGGCAGTCTGGGTCGGCATGCAATCGTCCTTTCATCGACTCACGCTTGCCGTGCTGCTGGCGGGGTCCGCGAGCCTTGCCCCGCTCTTGAACGCGGGGGCAGCGGCACCGAGCCTGGCGGGCACTTCGACGCCCGTTGCCGCGGTGACGAGCGTCGGCGCCGTTGTCGCCCTGACCGCCGCCGCTGCGGCGACACCCACCAAGAAGACGCCGCCCGCCGCGCCGATCGAGAGCGCTCCGCCGGCGGCGCCGACGGTCACGCGCGGGATGCTCGCGGCCGAGGTCGCCGGGACCGGCAACTACGGCCAGCCCTTGATCAGCGGCTGCACCTGGGCGACCTGGGTGACGGCCTGCCAGAACCTGACCGCATACGGCAACGGATCCGGCTTCGGCAATGTGGGCTGCGGCCCGCCGAACGGGTGCCGGTTCGGCCCCGAGTTCCAGTGCGAAGAGCTCGCCGATCGGTACGCGTATTACGCGTGGGGGGAGCCGGCGAACTGGTACCCCTACGGTGCCGTCGGCGGCGCAAGCACGATGTGGCAGGCAGGCCCCGCGCTGCCGATCCCGCTCACGCAATACGCAAACGGCGGCGGCACTCCGCCAGTGCAGGGTGACCTGATGATCTTCGCCCCCGGCTGGCTCGGCACTTACTGGGACGGTTCAGGACACGTTGCCATCGTTCGCGATGTCGGCCCGGGGTACGTCGACGTGGTCGAGCAGAACGCGACCTCGTCGGGCACCGATCGCTTCCCGCTGGGCGGATCGCGGGTGACCGCCAGCGGGTACACGCCGATCATCGGCTGGCTCCGCCAGACCGAGCAGGCGCCGGCGGAGCTGACCGCGTCCACCGTTGGCGGCACCCCGCAGAGCGTCTCGGACCGGCCGGGGAATATCGACGTGATCTGGCGCGGAACCGACGCGAAGCTCCACGACCTCGCGTATCGCAACGAGACCTGGCAGTCGCAGTCGGTAGCGGCGACCACCCCGGCCGGTGTCGCGTCGGACCCCGCGGTGGTGTCCCCGGTCGCCGGTCAGGTCGACGCGTTCTGGGAGGACACCTTGGGAAACCTCTGGCAGGTGCAGTCCCAGAGTGGGTTCTTCGGGTCGGAGACATGGAGCCCTCCGCAGGAGCTCCAGGTGGGCGCGCTCGCTATTGGATCGGCGCCGACCGCCGTCAGTCAGGCGCCCGGCGAGATGGAGGTTATCTGGAAGGCGCTCGACGGGCAGCTCTGGGTCGACACCTTTGATGGTGCGTGGTCGGCTGCCACGCCACTCAACTCCGGCGCCGTCCTGGGCAATCCCGACGCTGTCTCCACTTCCAACGGCACCGTCGGAGTCGTGTGGCGCGACGCCGCGGGCAACCTCTGGAGCGATCTGGGCGCGTCCTTCGGCTGGCTCGGTGCCCACGAGATCGGAACCGGAGGGCTCGCGAGCGATCCCACCGTGGTGACCGCAGGGCCGGGATCCCTCGACGCCATCTGGCGGACACAGACCGGATCGGTGTGGGCGGCGACGGTCACGCCCAACGGCGGCCCGGCTCAGGTGGAGGTCGACTCGGCGGTGAGCATGGGACGGCCCGCGGCTGCCGGAACGGCCGCGAGTGCGGTGACCGTCGTCATGCAGCGCGCCAACGGCACCCTCGCCGCCGCCATGTACGACCCCATCAACGGCTGGTTCGGCCCCGAACAGCTCAACCAGGTTGCGGCGAGCTCGCAGCTGTCGGCGGTGAGCTGGTACGGCAACGCCGTCGCAGCGTTCTGGCAGGGAAGTGGCGGCAGCCTCTGGTGGTCGCCCGCCTGCGACGGTTGCGCGGCGCACCCGCCGCCGGTGTTCAAGCCCGGCCCGTAGCCCCCCTCGACCGCGACGGCGCCGACGGTCGACCTCCGCCGGAGGCGATGATCCTCCGGTGACCACGCTGTCCGAGCTGGCAATGGCCGGTGACGCGATCGCGCAGACATCCTCGAAGTCGGAGAAGGTGCGACTGCTTGCGAAGTTCCTCGCCCAGACCGCAGAGGATGAGCTGGCCCAGGCGGCGCGGTACTTCGGTGGCAGCGTCTTCTCCGCGGGCGATCAGCGCACGTTGCAGGTGGGCGGCGCCGCGTTCTCGGCCGTGCTCCGCCAGGTCAGCGGCGCAGACGACGCGGCGATCCGCGCGGCATGGCGGCGCCACTCGGACCCGGGCGATGTCACCGGCGACTTGCTCTCCCGCCTCTCGGGACGCGAGACGATCCCGATGTCGATCCGCGACCTCGACGCGGCGTTTGCCGAGATCGCGGGGGCGCGCGTGGCGCGCGAGCGTACCTCCCTGCTCGGCGGGCTCCTCGAACGCGCGAGCCCGGATGAGGCGCGCTACATCGCCAAGCTGATCACCGGTGAGTTGCGCATCGGCTTGCGCGAAGGACTGGTCGAGGAGGCGATTGCGGTCGCCTTCGGAGCGCAGCCGGCGGCCGTGAGCCGCGCGGTGATGCTCACCGGCGACCTCGGTGAGACCGCACGCCTCGCTCGCGCGGGACGTCTTGACGAAGCGGCTCCGCACTGGTTCGTGCCACTCCGATCCATGCTCGCGACACCGGTGGCAGACGCGGCCGAGGCGGTGGCGCGACTCGGCGAGGACGTCTGGGTTGAAGACAAATATGACGGAATCAGGTGCCAGCTGCACCGCCGCGGCGCCGATGTCGCGCTGTACAGCCGCGACCTGAAGAACATCTCGGCCCAGTTCCCGGAGATCACCGATGCAGCGTTGCGCTTGCACGCCGATGTGATGCTCGACGGTGAGATCCTCGCGTTTCACGACGGCCGGGTGATGCCGTTTCACGCGCTCCAGACCCGGCTCGGCCGGGTCTCGCCCGGCGCGGCGGTGATGGAAGCGGTGCCGGTCATCTACGTGGCCTGGGACATGCTGGTGGTCAATGACGAGGTGTTGATCGATCTGCCGCTCCGCGAGCGGCGCGCGCGCCTCGAGGCGCTGGCGGTGCCCCACCCACTCGCGCTCGCCCACCTCGAACGGGTCCATGGCGAAGCCGAGATCGATCGACGGTTCGACGACGCCCGAGCGCGGTTGAACGAGGGACTGCTGCTGAAGCAACCCGAGTCGCCGTACACACCCGGGCGCCGCGGGCTGAACTGGCTCAAGCTCAAACGCGCGCTCGATACCCTCGACGTCGTGGTCGTGGGCGCGGAGTGGGGTCACGGCAAGCGTCGAGGCGTCCTCAGCGACGTGACCTTCGCGGTGCGCGTCGACGGCAGCGATCAGCTGGCGACTATCGGCAAGGCGTACACGGGGCTCACCGATGCCGAGATCGCGGAGATGACCACGCTCCTGCTCGACATCACGGTCACCGACCACGGTCACTACCGCAGCGTCGAGCCGCGCATCGTCCTCGAGATCGCCTTCGACGCGGTGCAATCGTCCGCGCGGCACAAGTCCGGGTTCGCCTTGCGCTTTCCGCGGATCGCGCGATGGCGGCATGACAAGGCCCCGTCCGATATCGACACGCTGTCGAGGGTTCGCGACCTTGCCATGGCGATCGAGCACGAGCGGGTGCAACTCGTCGACCAGACCGGCGCGTGATCAGCTTCGGGCGAGAAACGCTCCGAAGAGTTCAGGGGTGTCCATCGCCGGGTCGCCCACCTGGGAGAAGGCGTCGAATCGGGCGCGCAGCGCCGCGTACTGCTGCACCAGCGCTCGGTCGTCGTATGCCTCCATGGGATCCCAGGGATGGAGGTAGCGCACCTCGCTGATCCCCGCCTGCAACATCTCCTTGAGGCAGCCGAAGCAGGGTTGGGTGGTGGTGGTCATCGACGCGCCGAGTGTCTGCTGACCGAATCGCGCGGCGGTGAGCAGTGCGTTTTGCTCGGCGTGCACGCAGATGCAGATGTCATACGCACCGCCGCGGAGTCCGTCGTCGTCGCGGCGTGAGCATCGGTGGCAACCGCCATCGGAGCAGTTCGGCATGCCGAATGGCGTTCCGTTGTATCCCGTGCTCAGGACTCGTGCGTCGCGGGTGATCACCGCGCCAACCCTGCGTCCGAGGCAGTCGGCACGCGTGCGCGCTGCGAGGGCGATCAGCAGGAAGTATTGATCCTTGCTCGGTCGGTGCGGTGCCGGGGTGGTCAGGGCTTCCGTCCCAGAAAGGCCGCGAGCCGATCGATTGCCGGGGCATCGTCCGCGACCGGTTCAGGGACTCCGAACGGCATCCCTTCGCGAGGCCTGCCCGCCAGGCGTGTCTGCCACAGCGTCAGCGCGCCCTCGGCGAGGTCCTCGGGAAGCCCGTCCGGTTCACCGATCGCGCGGGCCAAGTCCCATCCGTGGATGAGCAACTCGTTGATGCGCATGTGCACGACGGTCGAACCTGGCTGCACACCCATCATCGGGGTCTCGACGGCGCCGTCGATGAAACCGGGGGTGAGGAAGGCATCGTGCATCCGCTCACCGGTGGCGCGGAAACCAGCCGCCGGGTCGTCGCCGAGGCGATCCACGGCGCGCTCCTCCGGCGTCACCGGGCCTGAGGGGCGTGTCCCGTCCGCCACACCGGCGAAGACCACGTTGCCGTTGGCCACGTGGTTGAGCAATTCCAGGACGTTCCAGTCGGTGCACGGGGTCGGCGCCGTCCACTGATCCGAGCGCACCGCGTCGACCAGACGCTGAACGGCGGTGAAGGTGCGATCGCAATCGGCCACGACGGGAGGGATCTCGCTCATGGCTCAATAGTGGCCGAGATCGCCACCTTCGTGCCGTCGCGCGTCCGCGGGCTACAGTTTGCGCCAGGGCGGGTAGCTCAGCCGGTTAGAGCAGGGGGCTCATAACCCCACGGTCCCAGGTTCGAATCCTGGCCCGCCCACCCCTGTTTTGAATTCGAATCGAGGGTGATTCGCGTGTCAACTTGCTGACGCGTTTGGTGTGTGACCCCAACGTTGACCCCAACGCGGTTGGGGTCAGATTCGCCCAGAATCGCATCCATCGTCCGGGCGGCCTCGCGCTGCATGGTCTCGGTGACGTGCGAGTACACGTCGAGGGTGAAAGCGACGCTCGCATGCCCGAGCATTTCGGACGCGATCTTCGGATGGACGCCGCCGCTGAGCAACAGCGTGGCTGCCGTGTGGCGCAGGTCGTGGAAGCGAATCCGGGGGAGACCGGCCTTCGGCAGGAGGTTGGTGAACGACCGGCGCAGGTTACTGGCGTCCACCGGCCTCCCGAACTCGTTGGTGAAGACGAGTCCGATCGGGTCGTCCCACTCAGCGTGGGCGAGGCGTTCGGCTGCGTGCCGAGCGGCGTGCCGCCGAAACGCACTCACGGCGGCCCCGGAGAGCTGCAGCTGGCGTCGCGACCGGGCCGTCTTCGGCTCGCTGATGGCTGGGGTGCCGCCCCGTGGCCAGTACAGCGTTCCGGTGACGCGAAGCCGGCCAGTCGCCAGGTCGACATCGCGCCAGCGCAGCGCGAGCAGTTCGCCCTGGCGCATGCCCGTGGTCACTGCGAGGATGTACAGCGCCTCCAGGCGGTCGTCAGCGACCGCATCCAGCAACGCCCGGACCTGGCCCGGGTCGAGGGTCCGCATCTCGTGGTGGGCACGCCGCGGTGGTTGCACCAGCGCAGCAGGGTTGCGAGAGATGAGTCCCCAGCGCGCTGCCTGACCGAACGCCTTGTTGAGGATTTCGTGCAGATGGCGGACGGTGGTCGGGCTCAGGCCGGACTCCACGCGGTCGAGGTAGAGCCGCTGGATGTCGGACGGCTGCAGCTCGGCGAGCCGACGACGGCCGATGAGCGGAAAAACGTGGAGGCGCAGGTGGCGCTCGTACGCGCACCAGGTCTGGGCTCGAATCGTCGACTTTGAGCCGGCAAGCCACTCAACGAGATACGCGGCGACCGTCTGTCGCCCGTCGGGGATAGGGAGTCCATCTTCGTTCGCCTTGATTACGGCGCGAAGCTGACGCGCGGCCTCGTCACGCGTCTCCGCGTACACCGATCGTCGAAGGAGCCGACCGCCGTGATCGAACGCCACGCGACCTTCCCATCGACCGTCGGGACGGCGCCGGACGTTGCCCTCGCCGTTGCCGCGCTTGCTAGTCACCTGATCGTGCCCCCGGTCTGTGTTGGCCCGCAACGCTTGGGAACCGCCTCCAAGTTTGCCAGCAGCGGGATCGCCGCGTCTGGCCGACCGGTCGGGCGCGGTCCTACTAGATGTTCAGTCGGCTCGAGCATCTACGCGAAGACGCTCGACCAAGGCGTCAAGTGCGGCAACAGGGACGCGGCGGAGCCTTCCAAGCTTGACTGTCTCAAGCTCGCCGGAGCTGATGAGCTCGTATACGAACGTACGGCCACATCCGAGTCGGTCCGCAACCTCGCGTACGGTGAGCAGCAGTGCGCGTGTCCGAGTCGGGCGTTCGTGCGAAGCGCGTACGGACGTCACAGGCTGCAGCCGCACGTCGGCGTTCTCACGCACAGGAGGTTCATCGAAGAACATCTCTGACTGCGCCATGCGTGCACTCTACATCGCCAGCGCTTACCGGTTGCTTACACTTTTCGCGAGCCCTGGTATACGTTGCGGCGCAATGGCATACTCGATCCGATGCGAGCGATATCGAGGCATGGCAATGGTCGCTGCACATCGCGGGTATTAGTCCTACTTGCGCTCGCGGCGCGATGACGACGTCGTGAAGCTCCCAGTCGTCGAGCAGGGTCCGGTCCACTGTGCTGCGTGCAATATTGCGATGGAGGGGCGCTCCGTCCGCGGACGTCCGCCGCGATTCTGTGGCCCGGCGTGTCGGGCTGCCGCCTACCGGCGTCGGCACCAGGGCCAACCCGAGTCG
>JBAPWO010000112.1:0-4137 GCA_049283735.1 Candidatus Dormiibacterota bacterium | reverse complement strand
CGCGTCACCGGAAGACCAGGGTCCGATCGTGTTGATTAGGACGACGTTGCATCCCGAATTGCGTATGAACATGGCCCTTTCGCGAACGTGATCCTCGTAGCGTTCGAGGGTCGTCCGTGGTGGATCGTCGAGGATTATCACCTGGATGCCCTGAGTCTCGAGGTCAGATCGAAGAATGCCATCGATCGGCGAGACAACGATGCATTGATCCAGCGTGGGGACAAGTTGGCGGAGCAACGCGGAGAGGTAGAGTTGGCCGCCCCCGAGCGTCAGGCTATGTGTAAAGACCAATAATCGCGCCTGTGCGCGGGGGCTGGAGGCGGCTGAAGGTTTGGTGATCTTTGCCAATGCTGCGCGCGTGCGCGCCTGCAGGCTGGCCACGTACGCCTCGTCGATCGCCTCGTCGTGATCGATCATGCGGATGTGCCGGAGTGGCACAGCGACGTCCGTGCCATCAAGCGCATGTGCCGTGAGACCAATCTCCAAGCCGGGGCTCGAGCGGGGAGAGACGACACCCCGATATTCGAAACCGGTGACTGGCCCAAGGCGACCGCCCGAGTGGAGCTCCACGTCACGGCGGACGAGCCGGAGCCGTGCGAGCCCGACTCGTCGCCCGTCGAGGTGGACGTCGATGCGCGATACCGGCCGGTGTCCGATGGTTGCCCACCCTTGCACCACGAGAAGATCGCCGTGCAGCTCTGCCCCGTCGCGCGGCTCGTCGATATGCCCCTCAAAGCCCTCGCCCGTCACTGTGTAAAGCCGATGTCCGATAACCGACGATCTGCGCGAACGCGATGTGGCGATTACCTTGACGCGCAGATCACCAAGCGGCCAATGTGTCAAATCGATTGTCGCCGTCCATCCACATGCAACCGCCGACCTCGGCTCATGCAGATTCTCTCGGACATCGGGGCGGGGTCTGCCGAGGGCTGCTCTTACCGTAGTCATATCGTTAAGGACGATGTCGACCGCGGCCACCGCGCGATTACCGGCCAATGCCCAACCTTCGAACGTCACCGCCTCGCGCGGTGCGGTCAACCCGCCGGGCCGGTCAAAGGCACCTCGGGGCGATTCCGTCTCCTGGGCAGCGCGGCGGGCAGCCAAGTACGTCACGACGCGCCGTCTTAGTGGCCTAGCACCTGGGACCATTCGGACGATTGCCCTGAGCCGAGAGGAGAGCCGCTGCATCGATTACTCCTCAGGCCTCACTTGATCGCCTCCCAAGTCGCGGCCACACCATCAACGAGCGTCATCGGCTCGTAGGGGATGAGCGACCGGAGTTTTGAGATATCTAGCACGATCTCATCGACATCGTGGAAGCGACGAGGCACGAACTCGACGACCGGTGATCGCCCGACGGTCTCGCTCACAACCGCGAGAAGATCGATGACACTGTGTCCGGACCCTGAGCCAATGTTAATCACGCCAAAGTCAACTCTGTTCAGCAGCAGGTGCCCGAGAGCCGAGGCAACATCGTCGATATACACGTAATCCCTGATCGCTGCTCCACTACCAGCAATCGAAATCGTCAGGCCGCCGGCGACGCGACTCAAGAACACCGCCACTGCACCCTGCGGTCTTTTATCCGACTGCCCAGGACCGTAGACGTTACCGCAACGAACGATTCGCGCCGTGACGCCGTACGTCCTCGAATACATCTGCGAGTACGTCTCACCTGCAAAGCGCGACACACCGTACGCTGAAATCGGCATCGGAGGGTCCGTTTCAGCCGCGAACCCGCGCGGCCGATTACCGTAGACAGTACCGCCGGACGAAATGTATGTGAAGCTGCCAGAGCCAAGGCTTCGCATGGTCTCCAGCGTGCAAAGCAAAGGCGACAGTGTCCCCATCGCGTCGTCGAGCGGACGCTGCGCAGCCGTCGGCGGGTCGAGCCCGCCAGCGAGGTACACGACATGATCGACACCAATCATTGACTGCTCCATGGTCGGCCGGTCCCCGGCGTCACCAATCAAAACTTCGATACCAGACAGACGCGCAGCTTGGACCCGCGAGGTCTCCGAACGCGTCAACCCGGACACGGCGGCTCCCCGTTGGAATAGGCTCGTCCCGATCGCCGCGCCAAGGAAGCCCCACCCGACCATAAGGACGCGAGGCTCTCGGCCGCTCCAATCCCTCACATCGCCGCCAGTATAATCAGTTGCTCAGACAGTGCCCGCATTTCCCGATGCCGCACCCCGGACGCCGGGAGGTGGCGCGCCCGAAGAGCGGTTCTTGCCGGAAGCGATGCGCGACCAGCTGATCGAAGCGGCGCATCACGCCCGGTACCGATTCGCCGCCGCGGTCGTGCGCGGCAAGCGAGCACTCGACGCGGGGTGCGGGGTTGGCTGGGGTTGTCAGATCCTGGTCGACCATGGCGCAGCCTCGGTGGACGGGGTGGACGTCGACGAGTCGGCAGTGCGTGAGGCGCGCGTGCGCTGCCCTACCGGGACGTTCCTTCACGCGGACCTGACCGCTCTCCCGTATTCAGAGCAACGCTTCGACATAATCACGTGCTTTGAGGCGATCGACCATGTTGAGGATCCTATGCGCGGCCTGGACGAACTCCGCCGGGTGCTCGCTCCCGGGGGAATCGTGCTCGTCTCATCACCCAACCCGGGCGTCTACCCTGTGGGCAACCCCTTTCATATTCACGAATTCAAGCCGCAGGATCTCCTTACCGCGATGAATCAGCGGTTTGAGTACGCCAACCTCTGGCAGCAGCACAGCCTCATCGCCTCAGCCTTGCACCAAGACGGTGTCGTGCCGGTGGATCCGCAAGGATCCCGCCATCGCGTTGCGGTGCTCGCTGACCTCGGGGCTAGACGTGATGCCTACAGCCTGGTCGTTGCGAGTGCAGTTCCCCTCCCTGACCTCCCTCCGATGGTCGCGTTGGTGTCGGCGCGCCAACTCGACGATCTCGCCGCTGGGGCCGAGGCCATCATCGCCGAGCGCACGGTCTGTACGGCTGACCACGCTCACATCGTCGAGAAGCACCCACGACTACGGTCGGAGCACGAGGCATCACTCGCGGAGTGCACGCGCCTGTCTGGCGAGGTTGCCCGGCTCGAGGCGGACGCCCGCGACCACGCCACCGACCTCGCTCGGGCGCGAGCTGAGCGAGATCGGGCGTGGCTCCGGTTGCTCGAGGCAGAGCAGGAGTTGATGCGATCGCGGACCGCGGACGCCGTCCCACCAACGAGACTGTGACGGTGCGCATCTGCTTTGTGTCCGCGCCGCAGGGAAGCGCGTTCATGCGCGAACTGCTTGGGGTAGCGGCAGACGCGGTCGAACGTGCCGGTGGCAGCGTCTCGCTGCACACTGGTGCGTATCCGGTCATGCCGTCACCGTGCGTGTACGTGGTGATTCCCCACGAATACTTCGTAGTGACGCCGGTCGACCATCAGCCAACAGCCGCCCAGCGATCTCGGACCATCGGATTCTGCGTTGAACATCCCGGCAATCAGACCTTCGAGGTGAGCTTCGGCTACGCACGCTGTCTCGGGGGCGTCGTGGACATCAATGATGATTCCCTTGCTGAGTTGCGACGCCGAGGCATACCAGCCGAGCGATTCGTGCTGGGTTACAGTCCGCTTTGGGACGCGTGGGGAGGGAGCGACAAATCCGATCGACCCATCGACATCACGTATCTCGGTACGACGGACATACGTCGGGCGCAGTTGCTCGCGCTCCAGGCAGGCGAGCTTGCAGTTTGGAACACCCGTCTTTTGATTCCACCGCACGAGCCAATGATTCGCTCTCGCCCTGACTTTCTTATGGGTGAAGCCAAACTGCAGCATCTCGCGTCGACGAAAGTACTCATCAATCTGCACCGCGGCGGGTCGCGATCGCTGGAGTGGGTCCGAATCCTCGAATCGATGTGCAACGGCTGTGTCGTGACCTCAGAGCGCAGTGATGATTTCTGGCCCCTGGTACCAGGTGAGGACCTCGTCTTTGCCGAGCCAACCCGGGTAGCGGCTGCCGCGTCGGCATTGCTCCGCGACCCTCAGCGGCTTGGATCGATGCGCCAGGCCGCGTGGGCGAAATGCCGCTCGATCGACATGCGCGCATCTGCGGAGCGACTCATCGAGATGGCGGCAGAGATCGAGCGAGGCGGCCGCCCAGCTGAGTCGCGACTGA
>JBAPWO010000111.1:0-2545 GCA_049283735.1 Candidatus Dormiibacterota bacterium | reverse complement strand
CCCTTGGGCAGCGGCGGGTGGGTTTGGTCGCCCTATTCTCCCGACCGCTTGCTGGAACGAACGCGCCTCGTTTTCGATGGTGCGATTCGCGGATACACCGAGGTAGTGGAAACATGGCTCGCCCCCTTGGCCAAGAGACTCACTACGTATGCGGTTCTCCCCGCAAGGTTGCGAGGGACGCTAACTGTAGGACCTGGTGATGACTATGCCAGCGGTCCCGTATTGGCCTGGTGGTTTGAAACTGCTGCCACAGGACAGACGTCGTCCGTTGACGTCAATCTTGGGCCACGGGATGCTGCGGTATTCCTAGATGATGCCGCAGCGAGAGCAGAGTACCAGCGCCTATTAGCTCAACGGCCGCAAGCTCGCCGCTGGCTGAGCTTCATAAGACACCAGCAAGCCCTAGACATCTTCGGCGCCGACCCTGCGACAGAATTGGCCTTTGCCTGGATCGCAAATGATCTCAAGAGAATAAGGTTGGCAAACTAGCAGCACAGGCACCGAATCATTGTCCGCGTCACATCCTACGTACGAGAACGGCGCGCTTCCCTTTGTATCTATGCGGCCTTGCGCTGTGCGCGGTTCATACGCTACAGACCGAGGGTTTCTTTTGCAGTGTCAATCCGGCTTTGCTGAGCTGCGAGCTCTGCAGCCTTTCTATTATCTATCCGGACGCCTACCTCCGCCGCGACTTTTCGATAGGCACCCTTCATCGTGTTGAAGTCCTGAGCCTGCTGAGTCCCGTACCAGTATGCAAACTCATCGCCAGCGAGCGTCTGACCTTTGAGCTCCACTACCGCCCCGGCTGGGCCGTATTCGTTGCCCGAGTACTCGTTGCACCTGATCGAGACTATTGCCGATCGCCCACGCAAGACGACTTTGCCGTGTCGTTGGTTCTGCACATCGTTATCGACATCCCATCCTGTGATACCGGTGTCAGCGAGTTTGGACGCAATGCGCAACGCATTGCTGGCCAGTTCGACGTGGTCCATTTGAGCTTAGCGTAGGCTGCCGAGGCGGACAGCGAACGGACATTGTCGAGCGTTAGCCGGCAAGTACATTGGCGTATGCGTGAAACCCTGCAGCGACCACGCTACCGGCGTGGCACCGGCCACCATTCGCCCGAGCCGGGCCGCGGCTCGATCCAGCGAATCCGCCGCAGGTCGAGCTTGACGATGACCACCGTGGGTCGAATCGGAACTGTGTGCTTGGGCTGCTTGAACATGGTGATTCTCCATCTCGAACCGGATGCAACGCGGTCGAGACGCGGAGCCACATGCGCAAGGCCGAGCGAAACGCGAGCCACCTCACGCCTTGCGCGTGTTATTGGCTCCGAGAACGTAGGCACGGTGCAGCCGAGTCAGATGGAGCAGCGCCAGGCGAGCAGTCCAGGGCGCAGTTCTCAGTCGTCACGCGGGGGTCGCGACCGGCGCAGTCGCTGATCGAGTCCGCCGCTGGCGTGGTGGCTGGCCTCCTCTTGAGCGGTTGCCGCTGACGCGAATCTCCGAGCAGGTATTCGGCTTTTCGAAAGTGGCCGGGTAGCCGGAGCTTGGTCGCGGGGCTCTGGATCGGAACCGCGTTACTAATCGCTGGCGGAGCTCGTCTGAACCGCTGGAGGTATCACTCGCCGGGCGGTTGATGAGCCGTGCCTTCCTTAGATGGCTCAGGACGGTCTTTCACGTTCGGCGCTGACCGCCGCTCCCTTCCTATGGGACGGCTGCTCTGCTATGCACCGTACTCCGGCCTCGCTTGTGAGCTCCGGGCACCACTTCGTTGTCGCCTGCGGCTCCTCCCTCCGCTCTCTCGGCCTCCGCTGACCGGGGCGCGTCGCAACCGCACTCCACAGGAGGACCGACCAATGGACAGCACCGACAAGAAGACCGAGATCCTGGCCACCCTGGCCGAAGGCGTCGCTCGGCTCACCAGCTCCGACGAGTGGCTGGCATGGCTCGACGTTCAGAGCCGATTCCACCGCTACAGCTTTGGGAACACGCTCCTCATCGCTCTCCAGCGCCCCGAGGCAACACAGGTTGCAGGCTTCCACGCCTGGCTTCGCCTCAGTCGGCACGTCCGCAAGGGCGAGAAGGGCATCGCGATCATCGCCCCGGTGGTCCGTCGTACCCGCGTGAAGGACGAGGCAACCGGAGACGAGACAGTCATCAGCGGCGCGCCCAGCGCCTTCCGCATCGCTCACGTCTTCGACCTGGCGCAGACTGACGGCGACGAGCTCCCGGCGGTGCCGGTGCACAAGCTGGAAGGCGACGACACCGACGGCCAATACGGACGGCTGATCGCAGTCGCGCACTCCCTCGGGTTCACCGTAGAGGAGGACTACCTCGAGAACGGCGTCAACGGTGACTGCAAGCACACAGATGCTCGTATCCGGGTGGAAGTCCGCAACGAGCCGAAGCAGCAAGTCAAGACACTGGCCCATGAGCTGGCCCACGCGATCCTTCACGGCTCGCGTGAGGAGCTGAGCCGCGAACGCAAAGAGCTGGAGGCCGAGTCAGTCGCCTACGTGGTGTGCACGGACTTGGGGATCGAC
>JBAPWO010000110.1:0-3047 GCA_049283735.1 Candidatus Dormiibacterota bacterium | reverse complement strand
GTAGGGGAAGGGCTAAGGGGCTGGGGGGCCGGTCGGACCTGGCCCCGGTGTGCACAGGAGCTCGGATCGTCCTGTGAGCATTGGAGGAGCCGCTGCGTCTTGGGTTCGTAGGCCAGCTGACGGTGGTGGCGGATCGGCGATGCGTTTGCGGGGGAGTAAGCGCAAAGTCGCGATGACAAAATGAGAAACAGGCCCTCGATTACTCTCGCCTCCGACAAACCAGCATTGTTAGTGCTCACGTCCGGCTCAATCGTCCTGCGTGACTCGCGGCAAAAACGGTGAAACATTGCTGGCGAAGCGCTCCTTCAGGGCTCCCGATGAGTCCCGAAGGAATGGTCAACGGCTAGCGGTTTCTCGGACTATTGAGTATTAACACGCCGTTCGACTACTCACAAGCAAACAGAAAGGGCAGTCGATGAGACGAGTCGAAAAACTATTCCTCGTGCTGTTGGTGCTAGCGGGGCTGGGTAGCAGCGTCGTAGCGTCGGCGTCTGCGGAACGGCCGAACATATTATTCTTACCGGGCGGCAATTTCCCCATAAAATTCAAATCATTACCAGTCGAGCCTAACACGATCCCATGGGAACTCCAGAGTGCAGCGGGGGCGTTTAAGGGCGAAGGCGTATTACTGAACGGGGAATACACAAGTGCGGAAGGAGGCAAATTCGATTTCTTACTTTTACACTTTGCAAAAGGCACCACTAAATGCACCGGTGAAGGCGAGAAAGCCGAAGGAGAAGTATTAGCCGAAGGAACCTTCAAAAGCGTCCACGATGAAACAGCGAATAAAGGCGACGCGATCCTGCTCGAACCGAAATTAGTCTTAATCTTATGTGGTATCTCCAAAATGCACATCGAAGGCACGCTACTGATGTTAGTTGACGTGAAACTAAACGAAGACGTTGTGTTAGTGTTAGGGTTACTGCATTGCGGAACCCCCACGGGTGAACCTGCCGACACGAAATATTGGGAAGCTGGCGTAGAAGAAAAACACCCGTTGCTATTAGTGAACTTTGGCACAGGGTTCAAAAAAGCATGCTTGGAAGTCGTCACCAATGCCGAAAAAAATGGGATGCTAGACATCGACCTCGAACCGATGGTCGAATTCATGAGCTGACTGTCGCGATAAGCCACGCCATGGTGCGCGAGCGGGATCGTCTCGGTCCCGCTCGCTGCCCAGCCTACGACGCAATGATCGCGCCGGCGACGGCCGTAGCAAACGACCCTCCGATCTATACGTGCAATCCGGCGGATTTCAGCGGCATCGGTGAGCTCGACGGGATCGCCATAGCCATACCCGAGGACGGATAACCCCGCCAGCCCCGACGCGCTCGTGCGTTGGAGTGCGTCAAGCGAAGAACTCGGCGACGGCGACGGCGACGGGCAGTGATCGAATGGCGAGAGAGGCCGCCGGCGTGATCGACCCGGCGATGGGTCACGCACTTACGTTCCCGGGGTCCGGTATACTAACGATATGGACAGTGAGTTCCGGTCGGCCGCAACGGTAGCGCGAGAACTCGGTACCAGCGTGCCGCGCGTGGTCCGAGCGATCGATCGGCTTCGCATTGATGCGCGAAGAGCTAACGGACGGATGGTCTTGACTGGCGATCAGACTGCGCAATTGCGCGGTGAGCTGGGCGTCTCGGTCATGGTCCCCGGCCTTAGTGCGACACAGGTCAGCGTCTTGGTAGCGCTACGTGACGCCCCTCTGGGGCTCGTCTCGATACGAGCTGTGGCACGCAGAGCCGGCCTTTCCCCAACGGCCGCCTCACGCGCCGTCGAGGCGCTGCAGGACGCCGGGTTGGTGCGACGCGAAGCGCCGACGATCGCAGCGGGGTCCGCGCGATCGGCCGAGCTTCTGCAGCTCAATCGTCGTGCGCCCCGCTGGACGCAGATAGCATCGTTGCTCGCGACCGTGCGTCTCCCGCTGCGCGGCGACAGAGTCCGCGACAAGCGAGTTCCACCGAGCCTGCGACACCTGTTTTGGAACACGGCTGACACGCAGCTCAGTCTGCAGCACGGCGGCCCGTACATCGCACGGCGCCTGCTGCGCACGATGGATCTGGAGGGACTCTCCTGGGGCGCCAGCAACCTGAGGGCCTCAGACTGGCTCGAGGCAGCGAAGGCTCGCGGTCTCGAGGCGCGGGTGCGGGCGCTGGCTCGCAACCTCGCCGACAGCGCTCCCGCGTGATGGTCGGTGAGCCTCCCCGCACAGAGCGCGTACCCGCGGAGCTGCGCGCGACGCTCGCCGCCGGCACGGCGGAGGCTTGGGAGGCGCTTGCCCCGCACCTACCCGCCTCCCTGTACCTTGCGGGCGGGACGGCCGTGGCCGTTCATCTGCGCCACCGCAAAAGCGCTGATCTCGACTTCTTCTATCACCGCTCATCGGTCGATCTCGATCGCCTCGCCGAGCAGCTGCCTCGGCTCGGAGCGTTCGCGATCACACGCCGTGCCCCAGGGACCCTGCGCGGCCTGTTCGCCGGCACGAAGGTCGAGTTTCTGCATGCCGACGAGGCGCGTCCACAAGTCCTCCTGCGCGAACCCATCGAGATCGCCGGCCTGCGCGTCGCCGCATTGGAGGATCTCATGGCGATGAAGCTCAAGGTGATTGGCGATCGCG
Organism: Candidatus Dormiibacterota bacterium; assembly: GCA_049283735.1. Lineage (GTDB taxonomy): Bacteria > Chloroflexota > Dormibacteria > Aeolococcales > Aeolococcaceae > Palsa-851. Next base: position 427 of record JBAPWO010000110.1, on the reverse strand, counting down.
GTGAGGCGCGCGACTACTTCGACGCCATGACCATCGACGAGCGCGGCCATGTTACGCTCGAGGACGGCATCGCTCTCTTTCTCGAACGCTACAAGCTCACGCCATCGAGCGATGCGCTTTCACACCTCGTTGCCGCTTTGGGCTACCTCGATGACGTCGAGCAGGACGACGCGCTGCCGATCGACTTAGAAGATCTGACACGGTGGTGGCGGACGCGTCAGCCGCGTCTCGTGCGAGAGCTCGGCCGCAGGGGATAGGCGTCGCGACCGGGACCTGGCGGCCACCGAGACGGAAAGGCCAGGGCCTGAACGCCTCGACCAACGAGATCGTCGATCTTGTGGCCGCCGGCGTGATCGACCCGGCGATGGTCACGCGCTCTGCCCTGCAGAACGCCGCGTCGATCGCCAAGAACATCCTCACCACCGAG
>JBAPWO010000109.1:0-2231 GCA_049283735.1 Candidatus Dormiibacterota bacterium | reverse complement strand
GTTTACAGCGGCGTGCTGCGCAGCGGCTCGTACGTCTACAACGCCACCAAGGGCGAGCGCGAGCGCGTCGGGCGTCTCCTGCAGATGCACGCCAACCACCGCGAGGAGATCGAGGAAGTTCGCGCCGGGGACATCGCAGCGGCCATCGGCCTGCGCAAGACGACCACCGGTGACACGCTCTGCGACGAGAAGCACCCGATCGTCCTCGAGCAGATCACCTTCCCAGAGCCGGTCATCTCGGTCGCCGTCGAACCCAAGACCAAGGCCGAGCAGGACAAGATGGGGATCGCGCTCCAGAAGCTCGCCGAGGAGGATCCGACCTTCCGGGTTCGCACCGACGAGGAGACCGGACAGACGGTCATCTCGGGGATGGGCGAGCTGCACCTCGAGATCATCGTCGACCGCATGCTTCGCGAGTTCAAGGTCGACGCAACCGTCGGCAAGCCCCAGGTTTCCTACCGGGAGACGGTCACGGCCAAAGCCCACGGCACCGGTCGCTTTGTGCGCCAGTCCGGCGGCCACGGGCCGTACGGTCACGTCGAGCTCGAGATCGAGCCCAATCCCGGCAAGGGATTCGAGTTCGTCAGCAAGATCACCGGCGGTGCGATCCCGAGGGAATACATCGCGCCGACGGGTCGTGGCATCGCCGATTCACTCTCCAACGGCGTGCTTGCCGGTTATCCGGTCGTCGACGTGAAGGTGACCCTCGTCGATGGTTCGTACCACGACGTCGACTCGTCCGAGCAGGCGTTCTCGATCGCCGGGTCGATGGGCTTCAAGGACGGCGTCCGCAAGGCCAAGCCGGTGCTGCTGGAGCCGATCATGCGCGTCGATGTTTTCATGCCGGAAGAGTTCATGGGCGACGTGATGGGCGATCTCTCCGGACGCCGCGGGCAGATCCTGGGTATGGAAGGTCGCGCGACCTCGCATATCGTTCACGCCGAGGTTCCCCTGTCGGCGATGTTCGGGTACTCGACGGACCTGCGCAGCATGACCCAGGGCCGGGCCAACTACAGCATGGAATTTCATCACTATCAGCAGCTTCCAGCGAGCCTTGCCGAAGAGCTCGTCGCCAAGGCCAGGGTGTAAATGAGACAACCGGAGAGAGCAGGAGTTCAGTAGAGGCACGAAATGGGCAAGAAGAAGTACCAGAGCACCAAGCCGCACGTGAATGTCGGCACCATCGGTCACATCGACCATGGCAAGACCACGCTGACGGCCGCGATCACCAAGGTCCTCATGGAGAACGTCGGCGGCGACAACGCTTTTGTCGCGTTCGACAAGATCGACAATGCTCCTGAAGAGAAGGCGCGCGGTATCACGATCGCGACCGCGCACGTCGAGTACGAGACCGCGACACGCCACTACGCCCACGTCGACTGCCCGGGTCACGCGGACTACATCAAGAACATGATCACCGGCGCCGCGCAGATGGACGGCGCAATCCTGGTCGTCGCGGCGACCGACGGACCGATGCCCCAGACCCGGGAGCACATCGTGCTCGCGCGCCAGGTCGGCGTCCCCTACATCGTGGTCGCGCTCAACAAGGTCGACGCCGTCGACGATGAGGAGCTGCTCGAACTCGTCGAACTGGAAGTTCGTGAGCTGCTGAGCCGCTACGACTTCCCGGGTGACGACATTCCCGTGGTCCGCGTTTCGGCCCTCAAGGCACTCGAGGGCGACAAGGACGCGGTCGACGGCGTGCTCAAGCTCATGGACGCCGTCGACACCTACATCCCGGTGCCGACACGCCCTGTCGAGCGGCCGTTCATGATGCCCATCGAGGACGTCTTCTCGATCGAAGGACGCGGGACCGTGGTCACCGGCCGCATCGAGCGCGGAATCGTCAAGGTCAACGAGGCCGTGGAGATCGTCGGGATCAAGGACACCGCCAAATCGACGGTGACCGGAGTCGAGATGTTCCACAAGCTCCTCGACGCCGGCGAGGCGGGCATGAACGTCGGGTGCCTGCTCCGGGGCATCAAGCGCGAGGACGTCGAGCGCGGTCAGGTGCTCGCCAAGCCCGGAACGATCACACCCCACACCAAGTTCAAGGCCCAGGTGTACGTCCTGAGCAAGGACGAGGGTGGGCGTCACACGCCCTTCTTCACCGGGTACCGTCCGCAGTTCTACATCAGGACCACCGACGTGACCGGTACCATCGCGCTCCCGGACGGCCAGGAGATGTGCATGCCCGGGGACAACGTCGAGATGGGCATCGAGCTGATCAC
>JBAPWO010000108.1:0-1835 GCA_049283735.1 Candidatus Dormiibacterota bacterium | reverse complement strand
CACGCGAGCACCTCGAGCGAGCCGACTCCGTGGAGCGGCAACTCGCGCGCCTGTGCGATCCCGAGCGCGGCCGCCATGCCGGCTCGGACGCCGGTGTACGTCCCCGGCCCGGTCACGACCACCACCGCGGTATCGACCCGGCCCAGCATGCGCCCGAGCACTCGGGGCAGCGATGCCGCGACCGGCTCGTCGCGGATCACCTCGGCATCGAGCAGCTCACCGGCCACCGACGCCAGAACGCACACGACCCGCGACCGCGACGAGGTGTCGATCGCGAGAACGCTCACCGGGATCCCTGATCCGTCCAGGCGCCGGCCAGACGGAGTGACGCGCCGGGCGGCGGACTGATCACCCGCGAGCCGTCGTCATCGATATCGATCCTGATGGTCAGGTGGGCGTCCTGATCACGGGCGGCATGCTCACCCCACTCGACGACGACCACGCCGCCCGACTCGAGCATCTCGTCGATATCGAGCAGGCGGATGTCGGCGCCGGGGCCAAGCCGGTACAGGTCGAGGTGGTGCAGGACCTTTGGGTCGGCGCGATACACGTGGTGCAGCACGAAGGTCGGGGATCGCACCAGCGCCGGGTCGATGCCCATGCCTGCCGCGATCCCGCGCACCAGGACCGTCTTCCCGGCACCGAGCTGCCCGCTCAAGAGGATGAGATCCCCGGGCTGGACGCGGGTGCCGATGCGCTCGCCGAGGGCGAGGGTGTCCGCCTCGGTCGAGCAGCGCACCGCCGCCACCACGTCGCTCACGCGAAATGCCTCGAGCTCGTCCGCGGGGGTGGCAGCGTGGTGCCTCCCTCCCAGTCGAGCACGACGACCCCTGCGCCCTCACGGAGGCCCCCGACCACCGTGAGCGGCGCCAGCGTCGATGGCCAGGAGGCGAGAAGTGCCGCCAGCGCCTCCCGGGGAAGGGTCGCCACAAGCTCGAAGTCCTCGCCGCCGCCGATCGCGAGGTCGGGCCATGCCGAGCCGAAGTCGGAGACCAGGGCCGGTTCCACCGGGAGCCGGTCGAGCCAGATCTCCGCACCGCACCCGGACAGGTCGGTGATCCGCTCCAGCTCGATGAGCAGCCCGTCGCTGATGTCGCCGCCGCAGCGCACCCCGGCCGAGGACAGCTCGAGTCCCTCGGCGATGCGCGCCGCCGGCGAGAGCTGAGCGTCGACCCAGGCCTGTTCCTGGTCGGACAGCTCGCCGCCGTCGAGAAGCAGGCGCAGGCCCGCAGCCGCGCGTCCGAGCGCTCCGGTGACCACCACCACGTCCCCGGCACGGCCACGGTCGCGGCGGAGCACGGCCCCCGACACCACCGTCCCACCGACCACGACATCGATGACCAGCGGCCCGTCGATGGCGCTGACATCCCCGCCGGCAACCGCACACCCGGCGGCCGTCGCGGCGGCGCAGAGACCGCGCTGGATCTCGAGGACGTCCTCGAAGCCCGTTGTCGAGGGCGCGCACAGCGTGGCCGAGCACCACGCCGGGGTGGCACCCATCCCGGCGAGATCGGACAGGGCGACGTTGAGCGCGCGAGCCCCGAGCCGGCGCGGCGTGATCCACGACCGGCGGAAATCGACGCCCTCGACCAGGGCATCCTGGCTCACCGCCAGGTCGAGCCCCGGCGCGGGCGACCAGACCGCGGCATCGTCTCCCGAGCCGATCGCCAGCGTCGCCGGCGAGGTCCGCGCGATCTCGGTGAGCGCCTGCAGCAGGGCCCGCTCACCGACCTCGGCGAGGGTCGGGCCCCCCTGGTCGAAGGCTCGTTCGGGTGTCCGATGTTGATCCAACGTCACACGTCCGCAATATACGTGGCGTGCCCGCGGGGTACGGT
>JBAPWO010000107.1:0-1651 GCA_049283735.1 Candidatus Dormiibacterota bacterium | reverse complement strand
GCAGCCAGAGCGGGAACGGGAGACCGACCACTCGCGGTCGCACTCCAGCAGGCGTCGAGCGCGCTCGCATCGGGGAATACCGCTTCGGCGGCACAGGCGCTCGGCTCTGCCGCGAGCGAGCTGCAGTCGCTGGCTGGGAGCGCGTCGGCTGCTGCAGGCGCCGCCGCTGCCTCTGACGCGGTTGCTGCGGCCAAGGCAGGTGTTGCCGCGGCTGCCGATGCCGATTCGGGCGCGGGTGGCCAAGCTGGATCGGCGGCCGGCGCCCAGGCATCGGCCTCGCCGGCGGCCACTGGCGCTGGCGGTGGCACTGGCGCCGGCACCGGCGCTGGCACTGGCACTGGAACCGGGAATGGCACCGGCACTGGCAACCGCAGCGGCTCCGGCAGCGGATCCGGCTCGGGCTCCGGTGGCAGTGGCGGGAGCGGTGGCCAGGGAGCGTCGGGCTCGGGTGGTCCACACAGCGGGGCGGCGGGCTCGACCGAGCAGATCTTCGTGCCCGGATCGGGCAACCAGCCCTTCGGTGACCCGCAGAGCTTCCAGCTGGCGTCGGGTCAGAACGTCCCGACCCAGGCGCTGTCGTCGGTGTTCGCCCAGTTCCAGACGTTCGTACTCCAAACCCTCGACCGCAGTGGCTTCGCGCCCGGCGACCGCGACCTCGTTCGTCAGTACTTCGCGTCGCTGCAGGGACTCAGCGGATGAGCCGCGCGCCGGCGGTCGAACTGCCCACCACCGACGACTTCACCACCATGGCGCGCGCGCTGGAGGCGGAGCTGCACAAGCTCATCGTCGGCCAGGAGGAGTTGGTGCGCCACGTGGTCACCTCGTTGCTCGCCGGCGGCCACGTGCTCCTCGAGGGCGTCCCGGGCCTGGGCAAAACGGCGCTGGTGCGTGCGGTGGGAGACGCTCTGACGCTGCAGTTCGCGCGCATCCAGTTCACGCCCGACCTGATGCCCGCGGACATCACCGGTACGATGGTGATCAGCGAGACCGACACCGGTCGCACGTTCATCTTTCAGCACGGCCCGGTCTTCGCGAACATCGTCCTCGCCGACGAGGTCAACCGCGCGACCCCCAAGACGCAGAGCGCACTGCTCGAGGCGATGCAGGAGCACTCGGTCACCGTCGCCGGGGAGACGCGCCCGCTCCCCGAGCCATTCTTCGTGCTGGCGACGCAGAACCCGATCGAGTTGGAGGGGACGTACCCACTCCCCGAAGCGCAGCTCGACCGCTTCCTGATGAAGCTCCTCGTGCCCTTCCCGAGCAATGACGACCTTGTCGAGATCGCTCGGCGCACCACGGGTCCGGAGCTGCCGCGGGTGGAACCGGTCGCCGGGACGGAAGCGCTCCTGGGCATGATCGCGCTGGCGCGCACGGTCCCCGTTGCCGACCATGTCATCGACTATGCGGCGCGCCTGGTGCGGGCAACACACCCGCAGCACGCGAGTCTCGACATGGTGCGCACGCTGGTGCGCTTCGGGGCCTCGCCGCGAGCCGTGCAAGGCTTGGTTCAGGGAGCGAAGGTTCGCGCTTTGCTCGACGGTCGCTTCAACGTCGCCTTTGACGACATCAGGCAGCTGGCAACGCCCGTGCTGCGTCATCGCGTTCTGCTCGGTTTCGAGGCCGAAGCGCAGGGAACGACGCCCGACGAAGT
>JBAPWO010000106.1:0-23084 GCA_049283735.1 Candidatus Dormiibacterota bacterium | reverse complement strand
TTCATGAAGGGCAAGGACCCGCGGGACGCGCACTTCATCACCAGCCGCATCTGCGGCATCTGCGGCGACAACCATGCGACCTGCGCCACCTACGCGCAGAACATGGCGTTTGGCATCAGGCCGCCGGCCATGGCGGAGTGGATCGTCAATCTCGGTGAAGCTGCCGAGTACATGTTCGACCACAACATCTTCCAGGACAACCTGCTCATGGTCGACTTCTGCGAGCAGATGGTCAAGGAGACCAACCCTTCGGTTCTTGCCAAGGCGGAGAACACGCCGGCGCCGCATGCAACAGAGCATGGCTACCGGACGATCGCCGAGATCATGCGCGCGTTGAACCCCTTCACCGGGGAGTTCTACCGCGAGACGCTCCATGTCAGCCGCTACACGCGCGAGATGTTCTGCCTGATGGAGGGACGCCACGTCCATCCATCGACGCTGTACCCGGGCGGTGTCGGCACGGTGCCCACGGTCCAGCTCTTCTCGGACTACCTCGTCCGGCTGATGCGGTACGTCGAGTTCATGAAGAAGGTTGTGCCCCTGCACGACGATATCTTCGACTTCTTCTACGAGGCACTCCCCGGCTACGAGGAGGTCGGCCGCCGGCGCATGGACACGGTGTGCTGGGGCTCGTTCAACGACCCCGACGAGTGCGACTACACCTACCGGCACATGACCAACTGGGGCCGGTCGATGTTCGTCACGCCGGGAGTCGTCGTCGACGGCAAGCTGGTGACCACCGATCTCGTCGAGATCAACCGCAACATCCGGATCCTGCTCGGGCACTCGTACTACGAGGACTGGGCGGACGATGGTGAGGTGTTCGTCGAGAAGGACCCGCTGGGTCACCCGATCGACAAGCGTCATCCGTGGAACCAGACGACGATTCCGAAGCCGGGGAAGCGCGACTTCGACAAGAACTACAGCTGGGTGATGTGTCCCAGGTATCTGCACGAGGGCGAGCACCTCGCGATGGACACCGGGGGCGGCGCCTTCGCCCGTCTGCTTGCGACGTCGCTCGCGGGCATCGTCGACGTCGGTTACATCAAGGCGACGGGCACCAGCACCAAGATCTACCTGCCGAAGACGGCTTCCAAGCCCGAGGTGGAGTTCGAGTGGCACGTTCCGAAGTGGAGCAACGCCATCGAACGCGACCGGGCTCGCACCTACTTCCAGGCCTACGCGGCGGCAGCGGCGCTGCACTTCCTGGACAAGGCGTTTGCCGAGCTGAATGCGGGACGCACCGATACCTTCACCCCATTCACCGTGCCTGATGAGGCGATCGGCTGCGGCTTCCACGAGGCGGTGCGGGGCGTGCTCTCCCACCACGTCGTGATCCGTGACGGGAAGATCGCCAACTACCACCCGTACCCGCCAACGCCGTGGAACGCGACCCCGCGCGACATGTACGGCACCCCGGGACCCTACGAAGACTCAGTGCAGAACACGCCGATCTTCGAGGAGAACGGACCGGACAACTTCAAGGGCATCGACATCATGCGTGCGGTGCGGAGCTTCGATCCCTGCCTGCCGTGCGGTGTGCACATGTATCTCGGCAACGGCAAGGTGCTGGAGACTCGGCATTCGCCGAACTTCGGCCCGCAACCATGAATGGCAGCGCAAGCTCGTATTCTTGAGGAGCGAGAGCTCCAGAAGCGTCTCGCCCATGTCGACACTCTGGTCGGGGAGCTGCAACAGCTCCCCGACCTTGCGTCGCGAGCGCTGGTCGAGGAGTTGCTCTCAACCGTGCTCGACCTCCACGGGGAGGCACTGTCACGAATGCTCGACGCTCTCGGGCCGCGCGGCGATCCCGCCGCGGACCGGTTGCTCGAGGGCATGGCGGCCGATGACCTGATCCGTGGCGTGCTCCTGCTCCACGGGCTGCACCCGATGGATCTGCGCAGCCGCGTCGAGGGAGCGCTCGAGTCGGTGCGGCCGTACATGCGATCGCACGGGGGTGGCGTGGAATTGGTCGGTGTCGCCGGAGATACGGTGCGCATCCGTCTCGAGGGTCACTGCCAGGGATGTCCCTCGTCGATGGTCACGCTCAAGCTGGCTGTCGAGAAGGCGATCTACGAGGCGGCGCCCGACGTCGCCGCAATCGAGGTCCTCGACCCTCCGGATGCCTCGGCGTCCGGTCCGCCGCCGATCGCCGGTCTGGTGCCGCTTCCGGTCGTCAGCTCGTCCGGTCCGCGTCCGGCTCCGCGTCCGACCGTCTCGCCGTCGGGGGAGTGGGTCACGCTAGCGACGCGCGCCGCTCACATCGACAACGGCAGCGTCTTGAAGACCCGGGCGGACAACGACGCGGTGTTGATCGCTCGGGCCGGCGACGTGTTCTATGCGTACGTCGCCACGTGTCCCGCCTGTGCAGGCGGGATGGAGGGTGCCGCACTGGACGGAGCCCAACTGGTCTGCGACGTCTGTGGCGCCCGGTACGACATCCGCCGCGCCGGCGCGGGCATCGAATCGGAGTTTCGCATCGAACCGCTACCGCTCCTGGAGGAGTCGGGAGCCCTGCGGATCGCGATCCCCGCGCGGCTGGCATGAGCACCTCCGCGCGTCTGACGGGGCTGCGAGGACTGATCCGCGAACGTGTGCCCGCGGAACGGTGCGAGCTGTGCAGCGCCGAACTGTCGCCGCATCCCCATCATGAGCATCTCTTCGAGCCCGCGTCGCGGCAGATCCACTGCAGCTGCACCCCGTGCGCCATCCTGTTTCCCTCAGACGCCGAGAAGCGCTACCGTCGCGTGCCGAGACGCCTTCTGTACCTGGACGACTTCGCGATGAGCGAGATGCAGTGGGAGTCCCTCGCCATCCCGGTGAACATGGCGTTCCTGCACACCAGCGCTGCAACGGGCGGTGTGCGCGCGTTCTATCCAAGCCCTGCGGGAGCGACCGAGTCGATGCTCAGCCTCGAGGGATGGGAGCAGCTGGTGGCGGACAACCCGCTCCTGGGGAAGCTGGAACCGGAGGTGGAGGCGCTGCTCATCAATCGTGTCGGCGGGGCCCGCGATCACTACATCGCGCCCATCGACCGCTGCTTTGAGCTGGTCGGTCTCATCCGCATCAGCTGGCGCGGGCTCAGCGGTGGGCAGGAGGTGTGGGATCGGATCGCCACCTTCTTCACAGATTTGCGCAGCGCGGCGACTGTCAGGGTTCGCGCGCATGCCTGACCTGGATCTCGAGGTCGTCTCCGCGGGCGCCGAGCCGGACACGTTGATCCCGATCCTCAACTTCCGCGTAAGGATTCACGAGCGTGAGGGGCACCGCGTCGATTCGATCTCCCTGCGGTGCCAGATCATGGTCCAGGCAACGCGTCGCACCTATGCGCCCGGTGAGCAGGAGGCGCTCCTGGACCTCTTCGGAAAGCCGTCGCGCTGGGGAACAACGTTGAAGACGATGCTCTGGACGCACGCCAGCACCGACGTCGCAGGGTTCGTGGGCTCGACCGAGACCGTGGTCCCGGTGCCGTGCACGCACGACCTCACGATCACCGCAGGCAAGTATTTCTTCGCCCTCGAGCAGGGAGAGGTACCGCTGATGTTCCAGTTCAGTGGCACCGTCTTCTGGCGCGACGACGATTGGAGCCTGCAGGTTGCCCCGATTCCGTGGTCGAAGGAGGCGGCGTACCGGCTCCCCGTGTCCACCTGGCGGGCCCTGATGGAGGAGCACGACCCGGACAGCGCATGGCTCTGTCTACGACGCGACACCGTCGATCGCCTCAACCGCTACAAGGCGCACTCCGGGGTGCCGGGCTGGGATGAGGCGCTCGCCCGCCTCCTCGCCGGTGCCGACGACCATGTCCCCATCGGGAGCGCACCGCAATGACCCAGAGCGCGCTCGATCGCCTGGTTGCGGCCACGCTCTACGAGGGGTACATCCTCTACCCGTACCGGCCGTCCTCGGTGAAGAATCAGGTGCGCTGGACTTTCGGAGGCGTGCATCCGCGCGCGTGGAGCGAGGCTTCCGGCGGCACCGATCCATGGAGCGCGCAGACCGAATGCCTGCTGCGTGCGACCGCCGCCACCACGGTCACGGTGCGCGTCCGGTTTCTACAGTTGGTGACCAGAACCGTCGCGAAACTCGACCCCCCGAGCGCCTCGCTCGACGCCGATGCAGTCGGACGGCTCGAGGATGTGGATGAGTTGCGTGTGGCGGGAGTCACCCACCGCGCGTGGGAGGAGGCGACCGAGGTCGCCGTCGACTGTGGAACGCACGCCCTGCCGTCGCTCGTCGAGCGCGAGGTGGTCGTCGAGCTCATCACGCCCGCTCACGACGAGGTGGAACCGCTCCTCGACGAGAGGGAGCAGGTTGTGGGCGTGCTCCAACGTGAGCGCCAGCCACTGGCCACGGACGTGACCGTGACGGCGGACCGCGTCGGCGAGGATCTCGTCCGAGTTGGCGTCACCATTCGCAACGCCACTGCCTTCAGCCTGGACGGGGATCGCGACCGCGCGCGTGCGCTGCGGTCCTCGCTTGTTTCGACGCATGCAATTCTGGTAGCGGAGGACGGCGAATGGCTCTCACTCGCCGACCCGCCTATCGATGCCGTCGACGCGGCCGCGGCGTGCCGAAACATCGGCCTCTGGCCGGTCCTCGTCGGCGAGGCCGGCGCGTCCGACACGCTGCTCGCGTCTCCGATCATCCTCGAGGATCACCCTCAGATCGCCCCGGAATCGTCGGGCGACCTCTTCGATGCGACCGAGATCGACGAGATCTTGAGCCTGCGCATCCTTGCACTCACCGACGAGGAGAAGGCCGAGATGCGAGCTGCCGACGCACGGGCGCGCGCGCTGCTCGATCGCACCGAGGCGCTGACCGGCGACGACCTGATGCGGATGCACGGCACGATTCGCGAAGTGCGACCGACCATCGGAGAGCGAAGGTGAAAGCTTTTGACCTCGCCGCCTGGGATCCGGACAGCACCGGCGGGACAACCGAATCGGTGCGCTGGGGCAAGGGGCTGCTCCATCGTGGCGATCGCATCCGTATCCGGCCGCGCGGCCGCGCCGACATCATGGACATCGCCCTGCACGGTCGCACCGCCGTCGTCGAGTCCATCGAGCGTGACTACGAGGACGTCGTTCATGTCGCCGTGCTCGTCGACGACGATCCGGGCAGGGACCTCGGTGCGCTCCGGCAGCCTGGGCACCGCTTCTTCTTCGGCCTCGACGATCTCGAGCGCGTGGAACCAGCGGAGGAGTTGCCGTGAGTGAGGGCACGATCCTTGTAGCGGGGATCGGCAACATCTTCCTGGGCGATGACGGCTTCGGTGTCGAGGTTGCACGCCAGCTCACGTCCCGACCACATGCCGAGAGCGTCCGCATCGCCGATTTCGGCATCCGCGGATTCGACCTCGCGTTTGCCATCCTCGACGACCCGGCCGCGACCATCCTGGTCGACGCCATGACCCGGGGAGAGCGACCCGGTACCGTCTACGTCCTCGAGCCTGATCTCGACGTCGACGCCACACACGCCGATGGTTCGTTCCAGGGGCACGCCATGACACCGGACTCCGTGTTCGCCCTGGTCCGGACTCTCGGCGGACGGCCCCGCAATGTCACGGTCGTCGGGTGCGAACCCCTGACCCTCGGCCCTGAGGACGAAGGCTACATGGGGCTGAGCGAGCCGGTCGCCAATGCAGTCCCCGAAGCGGTGGCGATCGTCGAGCAGCTGCTCTCGCGGCTTGTCCCGACAACGAGTGCGCCCTGATGCACGAGCTCGGGCTCGCGGAGGGCATCATGACGGTCGCGATCGACATGGCCGGCGGCCGCACCGTAACCCGCATCGCTGTGCGCATCGGCGAGGCGCAGCGCATCGTTCCCGACAGCCTCGAGTTCGGATTCCAACTCCTTGCCGAAGGCACCATCTGTGAAGGGGCGACGTTGCAATGCCTCGTCGTGCCCGGGGTGAACGTCCTCGTCGACGAGGTGGAGCTCGACGGAGACCCAGCGACGATCCTCCGGCGCCCCGGCGCTCCGATCGTCGAGCCTCCGCACGACCACGCACATGCCGGCCTCAACGGCGTCAATCCGGCGCCGGTCACATCAGCACGCACGCAAGGAGGAGCTTAGGTGTCGCTCATGCTCGGTAGTCAGAAGAACGGCCTGCGGACGATCGTGCAGTGGTTGATCCTCGGAGCCATCGTCGGCGCCGTGCTCAACTCGAAAGACATTCAGCGGTATCTCAAAATCCGGTCGATGTAGGAAGCAGCAGAGCCCACCGTGCCACGGTTCCGCGTGAACACCGCTCAATCGACGGTGAAGGTCGGCCTCAGGGTCAACCTTCACCCGTCGCACATCAACGCCAACGCGCTCAGCGGATTCATCGAATGCGAGGTGGACGACCAGGGAAAGCCACGCCTCGACCAGCCCTACAGCGCGGAGTTGACGCTGCCGGTGGATGCCATCAAATCGGGTAACAGCATCCAGGATCGGGAGATGCGCCGCCGCTTCGACGTCTCCAGGTACCCGACGATCACGGCGACAGTGACGCACGGCGAGGCACTCGAGGGTGAGGGCCGGTATCGCGCCGCGGCGCAGCTGACCATGCATGGTCAGACGCGCGAGATCATAGGAGATGTGCAACTCGGCGTCAACGGTACGACGATGTCGATCGACGGCCAGCAGGTCATCAACGTCAAGGAGTTCGGCATCGATCCCCCGCGTCTGATCATCCTGAAGGTGGAACCGGACGTGGATCTGGAGGTTCACATCGTCGCGGAACGGGAGTCATAGCGATAACGGTATTTGGAGTGGAATGCAATGCTTGAGAAGCTCGTGATCTTCGGGATCGGTTATGTGCTCGGGACCCGGGCCGGCAAGGAGCGCTTCGACGAGATCGTCGAGACGGCCAAGAAGTTCGCCGCGCGTGACGACGTCCAGATGGTGGTAAGCCTGGCGAGCGGCTTCCTCGAGGAGCGGTTCAGCTCGACCGCGGAGCACCTGCGCGCCGCATGATTCCATGACCGTCGCAACCCCACCATCGACGGCTCGCTCGGCGGGCGCTAACGCACGCGTGCGTGGGGTCTGCGAACGGCAGCGCTTCGCGGTCTACGGCGTCGTTCAGGGGGTGGGATTTCGTCCCTTTGTCTGGAACCTCGCGACCCGTCTTGGGCTCGTCGGCTGGGTCCGCAACACGTCCGGAGCGGTCGTCATCGAGGTCGAGGGCGGGCGCCTCGAGCTCGACGCGTTTGCGTCCGCATTGGGCACCGAGGCGCCGCGGCTCGCTCGAATCGAAGCGGTTGAGGCAGTGGCGATCGAGGCCGTGGGGGAGATCGGCTTCCGCATCGTGGAGAGCCGGGCCGTCGAAGGCGACTATCAGCCGATCGCTCCCGACGCGGCGACCTGTCCCGATTGCGTCGCCGATATCTTCACCGCCGGCAATCGGCGGCACGGATACCCCTTCACCAACTGCACGAACTGCGGTCCCCGGTTCACGATCATCGAGGACGTTCCGTACGACCGGCCCCTGACGACCATGCGCCATTTCGCGATGTGCGCGGCGTGCACGCACGAGTACGAGGACCCGGCGGACCGCCGCTTTCACGCGCAGCCGAATGCGTGCCCCGCATGCGGCCCACGGCTCTGGTGCGCCGATGCGCACGGCGTTGAGCTCGTGGGCGATCCCATCGATCTCGCAGCCGGTGCGTTCGCGCGTGGGGAGATCGTCGCGCTGAAGGGGTTGGGTGGTTTCCAGCTCTGCTGCGATGCCACCGATGAGGCGGCGGTCGCGCGGCTGCGGGCTCGCAAGCATCGGCCCGCGAAACCCTTTGCGATCATGTTCGCGGATATGGGCGGCGTACGCCGCCTCAGTGAGGTGAGCGATGCGGAGGCGGCGTTGCTGGAGGGGCCGGCGCGGCCGATCGTGCTCCTGCGACGCCGGCGGGATCGAGGCGCGAGCGTGGTTGCGGACTCGGTGGCGCCCGGCCTTCAGGAGCTCGGCGTGATGCTCCCATATACGCCGATGCACCACCTGCTCCTGCGCGCCACAGGGGGACCCCTGGTGATGACCAGTGGCAACGTCAGCGAGGAGCCGATCGCCAAGGACAACGACGAAGCCGTGCTGCGGCTCGGCCACATCGCCGACCGGTTCCTCCTGCACGACCGCGACATCTATGCTCGCTATGACGACTCCGTTGTGCGGGTCATCGCCGGAACGCCGCGCATGGTCCGTCGCGCTCGCGGTTACTGCCCACTCCCGATTCGAGTCGAATCCGGTGATGCGCAGGTGCTGGCGCTCGGCGCGCACCTCAAGAACACGTTCTGCGTGCTTCACGATCGCAATGCCTTCACCGGCCCGCACATCGGCGACCTCGACAGTCCGCGGACACTGGCCCATCAGGGCGAATCGCTGCGCACCTACCTTCGCCTGTTCCGGACAGACCCTGTCACCGTTGCGGCCGACCTGCATCCGGACTACGCGTCCACCCGTCTCGCCGAGCGATGGTGGGACTCCGGCGCCCACGCGGTACGGGTGCAACATCACCACGCCCACATCGCCAGCGTGCTCGCCGAGCACGGCCTGCGCGGCAACGTGCTCGGTGTCGCGTTCGATGGGGTTGGTCTGGGACCCGATCATTCCATCTGGGGCGGCGAGTTTCTCCTCTGCGACGAGCGCTCGTATCAGCGTGCCGCTCATATCGCAGCGGTGCGCCAGCCCGGAGGCGACGCCTGTGCCCGAGAAGGGTGGCGCATGGCGATTGCGTATCTCGCGGCGGCCGGTGAGCTTCAGGACACACCACCCGCCTGGTTCCACGAGGCGCGCGGAGCGCCAGATCAGCGTCAGTGGCGGCTCGTCTCCCGCCTGGCCGCATCGAAAGCTGCCCCCATCACGACGAGCGCGGGCCGGCTGTTCGACGCCGTCGCAAGCTTGATCGGGGTTGCGCACGTGTCGACGTTCGAGGCGGAGGCCGCGATGCGTCTGGAGGCGCTCGCGACCTCGGCCGGCGATCTCTCCTCGGTCGCGGCACCCGACATCGGAGTCGGTGGCGACCCGGTCGTGCTGGACACGGTCGGTCTGGTCCGCTCGCTGCTTCGGGAGCGGCAGCAGGGCCGATCGCCCGATGTGCTTGCGGCGATGTTCCACGAGAGCCTGGCGCGCGGGATCGCGACCATGTGCGTGCGGCTGAGTGCGGAACTCGGCGTGAACCGTGTCGCGCTGAGTGGCGGCGTGTTTCAGAACGCCCTGCTCCTGGCCCGTGTAGAACGGCTCTTGCGCGAGCGCGACCTCTTCGTCTATACCAATGAGCAGATCCCGGCCAACGATGGCGGCATCAGCCTGGGGCAGGCGCTGGTCGCGGCTTCACAAACTCGAGAGGTGACGTGACATGAGTGTGCAGGTGGGACACGACCGCGACGCCGCTCTTGCGACCGGTCGTGCCTTTCTCGAAGAGCGCGTCGCAGCGTCGAACCGATCCGGCGACGCGTACTTCGGCCAGCATGCACACGACATCGCTGCGTGCGCTGCAGCGATGGCGGATCGCTTCTTCGCCGGAGGGACGCTGCTCGTGTTCGGTTCGGGACCGCACGCCACCGACGCCCAGCACAACTCGGTGGAGTTTGTCCATCCGGTGTTGCCGGGGTGCCGAGCGCTGCCCGCGCTGTCGCTGACCAATGACATGGCGACCGTCACCGGGATCCTGCAGGGAGACGCTTCGATGGACGTCTACGCGCACCAGCTGCGCGTCCTGGGACGGTCCGGTGATATCGCGCTCGCGTTCGCGCACGCGCCGGTGCACCCGTCGATCACCCGCGGGCTCGACGCTGCCGCGGCGGGCGGCATGCTCACCGTCGCGCTCACATCAGGTGACGGCGGCACGGGGCGGGAGCAGGCGGACTTTGCGTTCCATGTGCACGGAGCCGACCGAAGCGGAGCCCACGAACTGCACCTGGCGACGTATCACATGCTGTGGGAGCTGGTCCACATCGTCCTCAACCATCGCGGAATCGGAGACGTCTCGTGAGCACCGAGTGTCACGACGAGGTGTGCATCACGTGCTCGGACCAGCTTCTCGCGATGGTGGTCACCGGCGTCGACATCGAGTCGGGCATCGCGCGCGGCACGATCGACGGATCGGTCGTCGAAGTCGGCATCGATCTGCTCGAGGGCGTCACCGTGGGCGAAGTGTTGCTCTGCCACGGGGGTGTGGCCCTGCAGCGGGGTTTGGCGGTGGAGGTGGGCGCATGAGCGAATCCGGCCGCGATCCGTTCTCGCAGCTGCTGTATCCGATGTTGAGCCCGCAGCCTGGAGGGGGTGACGAACTCGTCCACGAGCTCGCCCGCGCCCCGCTCGAGAAGTCCGCGGAGAGCAACCGCCTCCGCCTGGAGTTGCTCGACGAGTTCGGTGACGAGATCGTCAGTGCCGCCCGGCAGATGGCTGAGGCATTTCAGAGAGGCGGGCGGTTGCTCGCGCTCGGCAATGGTGGCAGCGCCACGTCGGCGGCGGACATGGTGACCGAGATGCTCGTGCCCTCCGAGGGTGGCCGGCCGATTCCCGCGCTCTGCCTCACCAACGACATCGCGGTGGTGACCGGCATCGGCAACGACGTGGGGTTCGGCGACGTCTTCGTTCGCCAGATCATCGCCCTGGGACGTGCCGATGACGTGGTGCTCGCGGTCTCCACCAGCGGGAATTCCGAGAACCTCGTCCGCGGCCTCGGTGAAGCCCGGCGTCGGGGCTTGTACACGATCGCGATCTGTGGGTACGACGGAGGCCGGCTCGCCCGCGAACGGGTCGCCGACCACTGCTTCGTCGTTCGATCCAGCAGTATCCACCGGATTCAGGAGGTCCAGATGACGCTCTACCACCTCCTCACCGAGTTGGTGCAACGTGCACTTGAAGGAGAGCCGGCATGTGCCTAGCAATTCCCGCCCGTCTCGTCGAGTACATCGACGAGGACCGTCTGTACGGCAAGGTCGAGCTCGGTGGCGTGCAACGCCGGATCAACACGTCGCTGCTCGTCGGCGAGGATGCGACCGAGCCCGGCGAGTACGTGCTCGTGCATGTGGGTTTCGCGCTGAGCCGTGTCAGTGAAACCGAAGCCGCGGAGACGCTCCGCATCCTCGAGGAGATGGGGCCGGCGTACCACGATGAGGTGCAGCAGATCCGCGAGTGGCAGACGATGGAGGAGGAGCTGGTCGGCGCCAACTACCGCCAGAGCAACGGGAAATCGGCATGAAATTCGCAGACGAATTCCGCGACGCCGATCTCGCTCGGGCGCTCGGTGCGCGCATCGCCGGCGAGGCCGGCGACAAGCACTGGAAGATCATGGAGGTGTGCGGCGGCCACACCCACACGATCTTCAAGTACGGGATCGAGGACCTGCTGCCGAGCAACGTCGAGCTGGTGCACGGGCCTGGATGTCCGGTGTGCGTGATCCCGATGGGGCGTCTCGACGACGGCATCGCGGTCGCGCACCAGCCCGGGGTCATCTTCACGTGCTTCGGCGATCTGATGCGCGTCCCTGGCAGCGATGGCAGCCTGCTCGACGCGAAGGCTGCCGGTGCGGACGTGCGCATGGTGTACTCGCCACTCGACGCGTTGAAGATCGCGCAGCAGAACCCCGACCGGCGGGTCGTCTTCTACGCGATCGGTTTCGAAACCACGGCGCCGTCCACCGCACTGACGCTGATGCGAGCCAAGGCGGAAGGGATTCGCAATCTCTTCGTGTTCTGCAACCACGTGACCATCATCCCGCCGATGAAGGCGATCCTCGACTCGCCGGACCTGCAGCTCGACGGCTTCCTCGGACCAGGACACGTGTCCACCGTGGTCGGGATCAGGCCATTCGATTTCGTCACCAGGACATACAACAAGCCGGTGGTGGTGGTCGGATTCGAACCTCTCGACATCCTCCAGGGCGTGCACATGATCATCCAGCAGATCCACGAGGGGCGCTGCGAAGTCGAGAACCAGTACAAGCGCGTGGTCCACGACGACGGCAACCCGAAGGCGCTCGAGGTGCTCGCGCGCGTCTTCAAGCTGCGCTCGCACTTCGAGTGGCGCGGGCTCGGCTTCATCAGCCAGAGCGCGCTCGAGCTGCAGGACGAGTTCGCGGACTACGATGCGGAGAAGGTGTTCTTGGTACCGGGCGTCCGGGTCGCCGATCCCAAAGCATGCCAGTGCGGTGAGGTGCTCAAGGGGGTTCTCAAGCCGTGGGAGTGCAAGGTGTTCGGCACCGCATGCACGCCGGAGACGCCGATCGGCACGTGCATGGTGTCCTCCGAGGGCGCGTGCGCCGCCTACTACAACTTCGGCAGGTACTCCCGGGCGCGTGAGCGCGAGCGTGTGCTCTCCTCGGGAGAGAGACCCGATGGAAACGGCCATGCCAACGGCAACGGCATGGTCACGGAACGCGAGCTCCGACCGATTCCGGTGCAGGCTCGATGACCGACACCATCGTCGAGCCGGGTAGTGGCGCCGCGATCAAAGCAGCGTCAGCGCGCATCGCAGATCCCGAGCAGCGCGTGCTCGAGCGGATCGCCGAGATTCGCAAGCGCAAGCCGTCGCTGCGTGAGGACGCGATCACGATGAGTCACGGCGCTGGAGGGAAGGCCAGCCATACGCTGGTGACCGCGCTGTTCGGCGACATCCTGAGCAATCCGGTGCTCGACCAGCTCGGTGATCAGGCCGTGCTCCCCCTCCCGGGCGTGGATCATGTCGGGCTCGCGGTCACCACCGACTCGTTCGTGGTGAGCCCGCTCTTCTTCCCGGGCGGCGACATCGGCGAGCTCGCGGTCAACGGCACCATCAACGATCTCGCCGTCGGCGGCGCGATCCCGCTCGGGATCTCGGCGGCGTTCATCCTCGAGGAGGGCCTTGATATCGCCACCCTGCGGCGGGTGGTGGAGTCCATGCGCCGGGCCGCTGACCGGGCGGGGGTCAATGTCGTCACCGGCGACACCAAGGTCGTGCCCCGCGGCAAGGCCGACCAGCTCTTCATCACCACCACGGGGGTGGGGCTGGTGCCTCTCCCGCAGCGCGTGGCGGTTCATCGGGTCGTCCCAGGCGACGTCGTGGTGCTCAGCGGTGCGATGGGCGACCACGGCAGCACCGTGATGCTCGCTCGTGGCGACGTCGACCTTGAAGCCGACAACCTGCGCTCCGACACCATGCCCTTGCACGGGCTGACGGCCGCGCTCCTCGACGACGGCATCGACGTGCACTTCATGCGCGATGCCACCCGCGGTGGCGTGGCGACCGTCCTCAATGAGATCGCCCAGGCGGCCGGTGTGGCGGTGGCGATCGACGAGGCATCGCTTCCGGTTCACGACGAGGTTCGCGGGGTCGCGGAGATCCTCGGCATCGACCCGCTCTACATCGCCAACGAGGGCAAGCTGGTCGCGATCGTGGCTGCCGAGCACGCGTCTCGTGCCGTCGATCTCATGCGCTCGCGCCCGGAGGGCGCCGAGGCGGCCGTGATCGGCGAGGTCCTCGCCGACCCGGAAGGCATGGTCTTCATCCACACCGGTTTTGGCGGCACCCGGGTGGTCGATATGCTGATCGGCGACCCGCTGCCGAGGATCTGCTGAACAAGAGTCCGCAGGCGAACGGACTCGCGACACGAACCGGCGTATGGTCTGGGTGCGGTCTACACCACACGAGCCGTGATCACCTCATGGATCCTCAGCCCCGGATGGGGCCCCTCGACCCGAACGCACACGGCACCGCGCTGCCGGAGGCGAATGTGCGCATTCAGACGGTGGCGTGCGGGCGCTGCGGCTGGCCCAATGCCTGCCGCACTCAGAGCGGGATGCGGACGCTGCGCTTCATGTGCCAGTGGTGCGAGCGGATGACCACCGGGATTGTCGACCCGTCGATCAAGCGCAACGTGATCTTCTAACCCGCCGGCACGGCTCGCCCGTCGATCGCCTGCGCGTCGGGCGCCTCGGTGAACCACCGGCTCTTGTAGATGTCCTCGGCCTCGATGCGCATCAGGTCGTCGCGGGTCGCCAACCTTCCGTCCGAGACCAGCCGGTTGGCCTGGCGGAGCCGCGCTCGTTCCAGGGCATTGCGCACGCTTCGGGCATTGGCGAACCGTGGCTGGGTCATCCGGCGCGAGAGCAACTCCCGGAACGCCGACTCGGCATCGCTCGAGAACGTGTACCGCTGGTGATCGAGCATGATTCGCGCGATCGCAACCAGCTCATCGAGGTCGTAGTCGGGGAAGTCGATGTGGTGCGCGATCCGTGACCCCATCCCGGGATTGCTGCTGAAGAACTGGTCCATGCGATTGCGGTAACCGGCCAGGATGACCACGATGTCATTGCGCTGGTTCTCCATGACCTGCAACAGGATCTCGATCGCCTCCTGGCCGTAATCGCGCTCGTTCTCCTGGCGATGCAGGTAGTACGCCTCGTCGATGAAGAGCACGCCGCCCATGGCGCGTTTCAGCACCTCGCGGGTCTTCGGCGCGGTGTGGCCGATGTACTGCCCGACGAGCTCATCTCGAGTGACAGCGACCAGGTGTCCCTTGGCGAGGTATCCGAGACGGTGGAGCACGGTCGCCATGCGCATCGCCACGGTCGTCTTGCCCGTTCCCGGGCTGCCCGTGAAGCACATGTGCAGGTTCGGACGTTCCGACTCGAGTCCGAAACGGCGCCGGGCCATGTCGACGATCAGGAGCGCCGCGATCTCGCGGATTCGGGTCTTGACCGGATCGAGGCCGACGAGCTCGCGATCGAGGTCGGCGATGACGTTGAACACGCCGGACGCGCGAGCTTCCGCCTCGACATTGATACCCGCCGGGTCTGCGTGCGGCTGTTTCGCAGCGTCGGACACGAACGTGCCGTTCCTGCTCACAGCCTCGGGCACGGACTGCGCGAGGTCAGGTGCAGAGGGACGCGGCATCCCGAAGGGGACATGGCTGTCCTGGGTCATCGCTCAGCTCTCGTAGCGCTCTCCGGAGGCGCGATCGGCTGCATACGGGTGAATGGTGTACCGGAGCTGCCGATCCGGGCCCTCCTGACGCTCGAGGCGGAAGCCCCTCTCGTTCCCGGGGCGCTGCACGATGAAGCTCAGCGCCGTCGTCTGGCGTCCGAGCCGCCGGTCGTAAGCGTTTACACGAACGTACCGCTCTGGGTACGCGTCACGGCAGCGTTGCACCTCGAGGAGGATTGCCGCGGGATCGCGCATGTCGAACATGGGCAGGCCCCACATGTCCCAGAGGAAGTTGCGCGGGTGCGGATCGTCGGTGAACTCCACCGAGAGCGCCCACGCATTGTCGAGCGCGTACTGAACCTGCGCCCTGATCTGTGCGTCGGTGAGGGGCGGAAGGTACGAGAACGTTCCCTGCGTGACGTGCATGTGATCGCTCCTCAGGCCGGCGTTGCCGTGGTGGCGACATCGGGTGTATCGGTCGATTCGTAGTTGAAGCTGATGTCGCCCCAGACGTCGAGCGCGGCGCGAAGCGGCGCGCACCAGCGACCGGCCGAGCGCAGGATCTCCGGCCCATCCGTGAAGTAATCGCGACCCTCATTGCGGGCCTGCACGATCAACTCCACGGCGGTGCGATTGGCGGTTGCGCCCGCGGCAACCCCCATCGGATGGCCGATCGTGCCACCGCCAAACTGGAGGATCACGTCCTCACCGAGGTAGTGCATGAGCTGGTGGGCCTGCCCCGCGTGGATGCCGCCGGATGCCACAGGCATCACGCCGGGCATCGATCCCCAGTCCTGGTCGAAGTAGATCCCGTGCATGAGATCGCGCTCGACATACCCGGTACGGAGGGTGTCGTAGTAGCCCCGCACCATATTCGGATCGCCTTCGAGCTTGCCGACCACCGTTCCCGCGTGGACGTGGTCAACCCCGAGGAGCCTGCACCACTTCGCGATCACCCGGAAGCTCACGCCGTGGTTCTTCTGGCGTGTGTACGTGCCGTGCCCGGCGCGGTGGAGATGGAGCAGCACGCCATTGCGGCGTGCCCATTTCGACATCGACGTCATCGCCGTGAACCCGACGGTGAGGTCGAGCATGATGACGACGCTACCGAGCTGCTTTGCGAACTCGGCGCGCTCATACATGCTTTCCATGTCGCCTGCGGTCACGTTGAGGTAGTGCCCCTTGATCTCGCCGGTCTCGGCCATCGCCTTGTTCACCGCCTCCATCGAGGCGAGGTATCGGTCGCGCCAGCGCATGAACGGCTGGCTGTTGATGTTCTCGTCGTCCTTCGTGAAATCGAGGCCGCCACGGAGTGCCTCGTACACCACCCGACCGTAGTTGCGCGCTGAGAGACCGAGCTTGGGTTTGGTCGTGGCGCCCAGCAGCGGGCGACCGTATTTGTTCAGGTATTCCCGCTCCATGACGATGCCATGGGGCGGACCCTGGAACGTGTTCACGTAGTGGAGGGGGATGCGCATGTCCTCGAGCCGGAGCGCCCGCAACGCCTTGAAACCAAAGACGTTTCCGATGATCGACGAGGTGAGGTTCGCGATCGACCCTTCCTCGAAGAGGTCGAGTTCGTAGGCGATCAGCGCTATGTACTGACCCGGCGTTCCGGCAACCGGCGCAACCTGGTACGCCTTTGCCTGGTAATGCTCGTAGGCGGTGAGCCGGTCGGTCCACACCACCGTCCAGGTGGCGGTGGAGGACTCGCCCGCCACCGCCGCCGCCTCCTCCGGCGCGACTCCGTCCTGTGGCGTGATGCGAAAGGCGCACAGGATGTCGGTGTCCTTGGGGACGTAGTCGGGTTGCCAGTAGCCCATCTGGGCGTAGGGGATGACCCCTGAGGCCCAGCGATCCGTCGCCGCCTCTCTCGGGGGGCTTTCGAGTGCCGTCATCAGCGCATCTCCGTGGTGCTGACGCGTGGAAGCGTCAGCTGGTGGCTTATCGCCGCGTAGTCGTCGGCCTTGACGCGAACGAGCAACGACTTCTGGGCGCTGAGGATGCGATGGGCGAGGATGAGCTGGGTCAATCCGAGCGGGTCGCTGTGCCGGCGCCCGTGAGGCTCGTCATAGCCACCGAACTCCTTTTGCCGGAGATGGTGGAGATGGTGATGGCGCTGGCTCGCGTGATCCCACACCGAGCGCTCGACCCGTGCGGCGTCCTCGGCGGAGATGCGCCCGTCGATCTCGATGACGTCCGATTGGCGGCCGTCCTCGTCGGCGATGTCGTTGCGCACCCGGACGGTTGTTCCGTTGTCGAGCGCGTGTTCGAAAGCGAGCTGCGGCATCGAGTGTCGCTGGGTCAAGCGGACGTTGAGGTGGTCGGTGGTCCCCGGCGACGGATCCTCGTTCGGGGAGAAGAAGCGCACCACCAGGTCGGCCTGCTCACGCTGCGGCTCGATATGAGCCTCCGCGTCAGCGCGGCGAGCCTCGATCTCAGCTCGCACCTGTGACTCGTTGTAACCGCGCTTGGCGACATCACGCTGCAGCTTCCACCGGATGCGCAAGTTGGTTTCGGGATCGAGCCAGACCTTCAGGTCGAAGGCCTCGCGAATGCCGGGAAGCAGGAACGGGTGCAAGCCCTGGACGATCACGACCTCGTTCGGTTCGACGCGCTCCGCAGGCTTGAATGTCCCGTCGGCATGGTCGTAGACGGGCTTGGCGATCGGGTCACCGCGCTTGAGGGTCCACAGCTGTTCCTCCATGAGCGCGAAGTTGTTGGCGCGAGGGTTGAGTGGGGTCACCCCGACCAGCGCTCGCTCGCGACGATCGAGGGAGTGATAGTCGTCCAGGCAGACGGTCGTGATCCGCTCACCACCGAGGAGGTCGTAGAAGGCCGACGTCAGCGTCGACTTGCCGGTGCCGCTGTCACCGCCGATACCAACGAAGATCGGCGCCATCTCGGTGCGCACGTCACTCATCGGCATGGCGTTCTCGCGTCGGGGTGGTCGCGGAGACGAACCATGGCATCGAAGATAAATCGCGGCTATCCTGCCGTCCAATGCATGATTCTTATGATTTCAATAAGATTGCCTAATGGTAGCCAGGCTCGAGCGCAGCATCACCCTTCGCCAGCTCCGGATCTTCACGAGCGTGATCGAGCAACGGAGCTTCACGCGTGCCGCCGAGGTGCTCTCGCTGACCCAGCCGGCGGTGACCCATCAGATGCAGGCGCTCGCCCGGGCCGTCGGCCAACCACTCCTCGACCCCGGAAGCCGCGCTCCCATACTCACAGCCGTCGGGCACGCGCTCCATGAGCGCGCCGGCCGGATCCTGGCGATGGTCGGTGACGCGCAGGAGGCGATCGAGGACGTCGCAGGCCTGCGTGCCGGAAGGGTCCGGGTCGCCGGCGACACGACGGTCGGGATCTACGTGCTCCCGGACGCTATGGCCGCGTTCCACCGCGAGCACCCCGGAGTGACACTGAGCCTCGACGTGGTCAATCGCGCCCAGGTGCGCGAGTTGCTCCTCGAAGGCGTCGCCGATGTCGGTGTCGTCGGGACCCTGTGGGAGGACGACGTGCTCGCCGCGGAACCGTTCCTCGAGAACTCACTGATGTGCTTCTGCGCTCACGGTCATCCGCTCGCGCAGCGCGAACCGTTGCAGCCGGTCGATCTGCTCGACGGTCCGCTGCTCCTCCGCGAACGCGGGTCGGGCACGCGCGATTCGGCGGAACGGATCCTGCGTGACGCCGGTATCGAGCCGATGGCGGCCATGGAGATGGCCAGCAACGGCGCCTTGAAACGCGCGGTCGCCGGAGGTCTCGGCGTGACGGTGCTTTCGACGTATGCGGTTCGCCTCGAACTCCAGCTCGGACTGCTCAGACCCCTGCGCGTCCACGGATTCCCGGTGGAACGGATGTGGCACGCAGCCTGGGCGCGCGACCGCCTGCTCAGCCCGGCCGCCGGAGCGTTCAAGGCGTTCCTGCACAGCCCCGACTGGCGAGCGTCGCTGCTGACCCCGCTCGGCAGCGAATAACGCAATCCGCCTCGATCATGAGTTCAGGCGGTTGGCGGTGACCCCATCGCGCCAACGCTCGCGTTGATGCGCCGAAAACCGTCAGTGGCCAGGATCCCAGCGGGCACGCCGAGCGCACCGGCGGTCACCAGCGCCGAAGCCCACAACGGCATCACGCGGCTCAGCCCGGCGATCATCGCGGTCGCCGCAGCGCCCAGCGCACCGAGGCCCAGCGCGCTTGCCAGTCCCATCTGCCCGACGCCGACGCCGGCCGCTTTCGCCTTCTCGGCGACACCCCGGCGATCCAGCTCGGCTCGGACACGATGAGCGGTCTCATCGCCCACTTGGCGTGCAAACGCCGTCAACCGGTCGGCGGCCCCGCCGGTGAGGCCACCTGTTCCGCCCAGCATGTCGTCGATCGAAACGTAGTCGTCGGATGCCGCCGTGGCAGCGGATGCGCGCCCGTACCTGGGCGGCTGCGGTTGAGTTGCCACGTCGCCATGCAACTCACGGAGCCGCTCGGTCGGCCCCGGTACCTTCTCCGGGTCGGGAAAACCGGAAGCGACACGTCGATCTCGGTCGCCCTCGTTCGGATCTGCCATCACTCTGACCTCCGCAAGCTATCGCTATATATGATAGCAACACTATCACATAGGGCTTGCCGGACCGCCGCGGACCCGGCGATCAGGGAAGCGCTGGATGGAGCGCCGCTGCTGCGGATTGAACGGGAAGCACGAAGATCTTCCCGGCAGAACAGAAGGTCTGGCCGTCCGGGAAACCGCCAACGCGAAGGTCGGCGACGATCGGGATTGATGCACCTGGGAGAAGGAGGCGAACACCGGCCGCGATCTCGCATGGCGGGATGACGTCGTCACCGGTGAACGTGATGAAGGCTGCAGGAGCGGCGTCAGACACGCAGCCGCTCGGTCTTCCGCACGGGATCAGACTGACAGCGACGGAATGAACGCTTCCGGAGAAGGCTGTCGTGGTTTCCACCCAGTGGGTGGGCAGGAGGCCGCCGGCACTGTTGAGGAATTGCAGTGTTGACCAGCCGCGTAACTTGCACGGGCGGGCGCCACGATTCCAGATTGCGAGCGACGTCGCAACGTTGCCGGCAGCCGCGCCGCTGAGAGCCGGCGCCTTTGGTCCATCCCGTTGCAGCCACCTTAGTACTGAGGCCTGCTCGAGTGACACTTTCCAGCCCGCCAACCCGTATTAAGCCGTGACCACATTGACGAGGAGGGTCAATGACGTCTGTGCCGAGCCGCGAGGGTGCGGCGGATGTCATGACCCCGCGCCATGGCGAGGCTGATGATTTCGAGGCGGAGCTCGGTCCCCTGCTCGCCGAAGCCGTTCGCCTCGCGACCGGGATGCTCTTGAACGCCGTCGAGGCTGAGGACGCCGTTCAGGAGGCCTGCGTTCGAGCGTGGCGAAGCCGAACAAATCGGCGGCCCGGCAGCCCGCTCCGGCCGTGGTTTCTCGGCATTGTCGCGAACCAATGTAGAGAAGCTCGAAGAGCGCGGTGGTGGCAGGTCATGCGGCTCGCTGAGCCTTCTGTGGGCAGTCCGGCAAAGCGAGATGACCTGTCAGCGCACGGCGACCTCCGGGATGCCCTGTCGAGGCTGCCCTATCGGAGACGCCTGGTCATCGTGCTGCGCTATTACCTCGACCTCTCCTTCGAGGACGTCGCCGCCACCGCAGGATGCTCGGTCGACGCCGCCAAAGCGCTCGTTCGCCGCGGGATAGCGGACCTCCAGCGAGTGCTTGTAGCTCCGAGGCAGAGGGATGACTGACGGCGATCAGAACAAGGACCCGAGCAGTCGTATCCACGATGCCATCGACCCTCTCTTGCCGCGAGCTGGTGTTGAACAGCGGGTGCTCCGGGGCGCTCGCGAGCGCATCGAGGAGAGTGATGCCCCGCAGCGGGTGTGGTGGCAGCCGCTCAGGACGACGCTCGGCGGGACGTTGATGGCATTGCTGGTGGTGGCGGTTGTGGGGGGGACTCTCGGTATCACCCTCGGCCTTCGCGGTCACTCCCCAAGTCCGGCGAAGACGCCACTGGTCGGGACCCCGGTGCCCTCTCCGACGAAACCGCCAATGCCGCCACCGGCGACTGCAACCCCGGCGGAAACACCCTCGACGATTCGGTACGTACAACCGGCATCGCTGAGCTTTCCGACCGCTGCCGACGGCTGGGTTTTGGGGAGCGCGTGCGATCAGCAGCAGAACTGCAGGCCAACCCTGGCGCGCACATCGAACGGTGGTGGTTCCTGGTCACTGGTCCACCTCCCGTTGAGTTTCGACACCACCGCCTTCACTGCAGGACTGGTGGCGGGATCGAAGACCGATGTCTGGGTATGGGGCAGTCTCGCGTCCGGCGACGCGGTGCTGGCAACGACCCACAACGGTGGTCAGACCTGGCAGCAGACGAGTCTTGGCAGTGCTGACGTCGTTGACGTTCAGATCGCCAACGGGACGGCGTGGGTGGAAATAGCCTGCGGAGACAGCGCTCCACCCTGTGCCCATCTGCTGTCACAACCGGTGCACGGTGGCAGGTGGACAAACCTCGGGCCGTTGCCGAGCGTTGTACAGGGTCCTGCGTATCGCAACGGAGCCGTTCCTGGCCCGCAGCTCATTCGATCCGGCTCGAACGCGTGGATATGGAATGACAACCAGCAACATCCGGCCCTGGTGCGAACCAGCAACGGTGGTCGTACCTGGCAAACACTCCCCATGCCGTGTACCTTCGGGAACACTGTTGTCCTGGGTGCGTCGTCAGCGAGCCACGTCATGCTGGAGTGCGCTCAGGTCGGCGGTGGACCACCTCCGCAGGAAGTGTGGTCCTCAACCGATGGCGGTTCACGCTGGACACTGCGCAGCCGCTCGGGGTACAACGACTACACGCCGCCGAAGGCAAACGTAGGAAATACAGGCGACAGCATGGGCGCGAGCGGCCTGGTGGTGATCAACGACACCACGTCATTTCTGGCGAATGCCGAAGGCGATGCCCTGGTCACGCACGACGATGGCGTCACGTGGTTCCCGACCGCAATCCCGGCCAGTCAGTATTTCGGCGGCGGTGGAGCGGTGGATCTCGCGTTCCCGGGCGCGCTGCATGGATGGGCCTTCGCTCCGGCCGGGGTGTGGAATACCACCGACGGCGGCGTCCACTGGCACCTCCAGCCGATCATCGGTCTAGTTCCCGGCTACTGATCGTGCGCGTCAGTGCAATCGATCACCACCGATCCGACGTACACATGAAATCCTCCTGAAACATTTAGCTCATGAAGTCGACAGGATGCCGGGTCCATGATGCGACCGTGATCCAACCGCGATAGGGGGTGAGCAATGCTCGCGATCGACGTCAGGGACAGCGACATCATGGAGACCACGCCGCAACGCCAAGGTGGGGTGGCGCGCATGCTCGCCGCGCTCCAGGACGCCGGCCTCCGGGTAATCCGGATCGAGCCCCGAACCAACGAGGTCGGGATGTATCGCGTGACTCTGACCGACAGCCCGGAACTTGCCCTGCGGATCCTCAAGGCCATCGGTCGCCGCGTCACACCGTCGATGTCGACCGCCGCCGGGTAGAGAGCGCCCCAAAGCGCCCACTCGCGCTACGCTGACTGCGTCCGACCTGTCTGGCTGAGGATCTACGCACGATCAACGAACGCGGGTGAGCGAAGCTGCTGTCAAGCCCGGTTGGATCCGGCGCCTGTGGGGCTACATGCTCCGGCACCGACGCGACGTCGTGCTGTCGGTGGGTGCCGCGGTGCTTGGCAGCGTGTGTCAGACGGCCGTCCCCCTCGTTGCACGCCAGATCGTTGACGGAGTCATTCTCTCCAGCACCTCGGCGCTGTGGCCGTGGCTCCTCCTGCTGGTCGGGCTCGCCGCGGCCAGCTTCGGCTTCGCATACATCCGCCGATACCGTGGTGGCCGGGTGGCGCTCGAGGTCCAGTACGACCTGCGCAATGACATGCACGATCACCTGCAGATCCTCGACTTCGACAACCTGGGCCGCATGCCGACCGGCCAGCTGGTCGCCCGCGCGAACTCCGACTCGACGCTGGTCCAGGGGCTCCTGAGCTTCTTCCCGATCATGAGCAGCAACATCCTGTTGCTGCTGCTCTCCCTCGGCGTGATGCTCTACCTGTCGCCGCTGCTGGCATTGGTGAGCCTGGTGGTCGCGCCGAGCCTGCTGATCGTGTCGTACCGCATGCGCTGGCGGATCTTTCCGGCGACCTG
>JBAPWO010000105.1:0-15551 GCA_049283735.1 Candidatus Dormiibacterota bacterium | reverse complement strand
TGCCGGCTGAGCGTCGCGCTCCGCCGGCAGGTTGCGCCAGAGGGGTCGCGCCGGCGCGCTGCCGGGCTCGATAGGTTCGAGCCTTCTCGCGGGAGCCGCACACTCGCATCGAGCACCAGCAGCTGCGGCCGTTCTTGGAATGGTCGTAGAACGCCCACCGGCAGCTATCGCTCCGGCAGACCTTGAACCGCTCCCATGTGCCCATCAGCGTCGCTTCGACCAGCGCCGTGGAGATCATCCCGAGGAAGCTGTCGATCCCACGGCAGTCGACCGCCAGGGTGGCCCCGTGGGCCGAGAGGACCGGCCGCAACGGCGCGTGGCCGAGGAGCTTCTCGAGTCTCACAGCGACGGCCGGATCGACGTTCTCTCCTGTGTGTCCCTCGAGCAGATCCCGAAGCGCCTCCCGGGTCGCGATCAGCCGTTCCAGGTCCCGCTCGGAGACGGTGAGGTCGGCCCCCGTCGCGTGGTGCAGCCACTGGGCCGCGAGGGGAGCGGTGCGGAGCTCGTCAACCCCGTCGGGCATCTCGTTGCTGTTGATGAACTTCTGGACGAGCGCGAGCGATCCCGGGGCAGGGTCGCGGGTTCCTGTGGTGGTCATGTCAGGCGGTGCTCCCGATCGTCATCGTTACCAGTATACGCATTTGACAAGTGATGAATCGTGCGGTAAGATATCACCAGTAAACGACCTTGAACGGTTACCAAAACGGAGGACATGATCATGAACGGACCGCAACTTATCGAGATGGCCCATGTGGCTGAGCAGGAGCACATGATGCACGCCGTCATGGCCCGCGCCCGCGCCCAGCAGCGTCGGGAGCTTCGCCGCCAGCTCGGCCCTGGACGCGTCGCCCGCGCCTGGAGCGCCTTCCGCGCTCCTCGCGACGTCGAGGTCGTCTACCGCCGCCGCACGGGCGATGGCCCGTCGGTTGACCTCACCCCCTGCGTCGACTGCTGAACTGAGCCGTCAACCGGCACAGAGGTTGACGTGCTTCGCGGTGAGGACGTTCACAACCGCGCTCACCAACCGGCCGCGCTCGAGCGTTCCGGCGTTGACGGCCGCCACAAGTGCTGCCGCGGTTGCCCTCGTCAGCGGAGCCACCTGGGCGGCTGCGGCCGTGTACAGGACCATGTCCGCGCCGGCGCTGATCGCCGCAACCACCGCCTTGGGAACCGAATAACCGATATGGGCGAGCGCTGCGGCTGAGAGCGAATCGGTCATCACCAGGCCGTTGAACCCGAGCTGGTCGCGGAGCACCGAGGTCATCACCACCGAGGAGATGCTTGCCGGGAGGCTCGTCAGACCGGGCACCGTCGCGTTGGCGATCATGACCGCCGGGGCGCCCGATGCGAATGCGTTCAGGAATGGGCCGAGCCCGGCATGCTGCAGCGCGAGCCACGGCTGCGTGGTCGCGGGCGCCACGTCGGTGTTTCCGGAGGCCTGGCCGAGCCCGGGGAAGTGTTTGACGACCGGCACCACGCCACCGGCCTCGAGCCCCTGCAGGAATGCGATGCCGTCTGCAGCTGCGATGCTGGGATTGAGGCTGAAGGATCGCGTCCCGTCAGGATCTCGATTGTTCGGTCCGACGCCGTTGTCGAGATCGAGCACCGGCGCCAGGTCCATGGTGACCCCCGCGGCGCGCATGCGCAGCGCGACAGCGGTGACCAGCCGGCGGATCTGCGCGGGCGACATGGTCGCGCCCATCTGCCGCGCCGAGGGCAGCGAACCGGCGAGATTCGCCAGGCGCTGAACCACTCCCCCTTCCTCATCGGTCATCACCAACGGCGCGATGCCGCCGGGTGCCGAGGCTGTGAGGGTGTGCAGGCTCGAGCCGAGGTTGGCCGGGGCGGACGAACCGAAGAGGATGACGCCACCCGCGCCGGCGGCGACCTCCGCAGTCACCGATGCGACGTCGCTTTCCTGGACCGGGACGACCAGGGTCTGCTCCGCGAGCCGGGTCAGGCTCCAGCTTCCGAGCACGCTCGTGTTCGTGCAGGCGTTCGGGGTCGGCGGCGATGTGGATGGGGTCGCGGTCGGACTTGTCGATGTGCTCGGGCGCGTCGATGCGGTCGGGATCGTGGACGTGCCGGGAAGCGCGCAACCAGCGAGAATCGATGTGGCGGCAGCGATGGCCAGGAGCCCAGGTGTTGTCGATCGCACAGGGGTTATACGGGCTGTGCCCGGAAAAAGGGCCGAATCACCCTTGCCGGACTATCCCCAGACTTCGGCTGCGGTCTCGACGATGAGGCGGAGCTTCGCGACCTCTTCATCGTAAGTCAGGACGTTCCCTTCTACGGTCGAGGCGAATCCGCACTGCGGCGACAGGCAGAGTTGTTCGAGCGGCACGAACTTCGCGGCAGCCTCGATCCGGCGCTTGAGGTCGTCCTTCGTCTCCAGAATGCCGCGTTTGGTCGTCACCAGCCCGAGCACGACGTACTTGTCGTTCGGCACATAGCGGAGCGGCTCAAAGCCGCCGGAGCGCGCGTCGTCGTACTCGAGGAAGAACCCATCGACGCCGAGCTCACCGAAGAGCGCCTCGGCAACGAAGTCGTAGCCGCCTTCCGCCGCCCATGAGGAGCGAAAGTTGCCCCGGCACATGTGGGTCGTGATCCGCATGCCCGGTGGCCTCGCGGCGAGCACCTTGTTGATGTTCCTGATGTACAGCTCGTGCTGATGCTCGCGGTCACCGCCGAGCGATGCGATCAACTCGCGCTGACGCGGATCGTTGAGGTACGCGAGGCTCGTGTCGTCGAGCTGGAGATACGTGCATCCCAGTGTGCCGAGGCGGCGCACCTCCTCGGCGTACGCGGCGGTGAGATCGTTCCAGAACCGATCCATGTCCGGGTACACCGACTGGTCGATCGCCGCGCGCCCGCCACGGTAATGCACCATGCTCGGCGACGGAATCGTGAGCTTTGGCGTCACACCCTCGCTGACGTTGTCTTTCAAGTACCGGAAATGGTCGGCGAAGATCGTCTTGTCGAGGCGGACGCGCTGGTTGATGCGCAACGCGGCGGGGGCGAAATCGAGAGTGCCGCCTTCGTTGAAGAACTGCACGTGCAGCCTCTCATCGGCCTGCGTGACACCGCCGAGCTGATAGATGAAGTCCATGTGCCAGGCCGCACGGCGGAATTCTCCATCGGTCGCCGACTGCAGACCGACGTTGTGCTGCATCGCGATGGCGTCGCCGATCGCTGCGTCCTCCACCTCCCGCAATGCGTCTGCGCTGATCGTCCCCGCGGACTTCTGCGCTCGCGCCTCCATCAGCGCCGCGGGACGCAGGAGGCTGCCGACGTGGTCGGCGCGAAAGGGTGGCTCTGCGCGTCTGCTCATCGCTGTTCTTCGTCGACCCTGATCAGCGCGGTAGCGTACCCGATGCCGCAACCGGTTGCCGGCACTGTCCTGGGGCAGGCCGGTTCGGGACACGGATTCCCTACGCTTGCGCCGTCGATGTCCGAGCCGTCCCGAGACGACCATTCCAATGACGCCGTGAACCGGACGGCGGTTGAACGCCGGATCCGCAATCGCGCGTTGACCATCGGAGTCAGCGTCACCCCGTTCGGATTGTCGTTTGGGGCGGTTTCGGTGGAAGCGCATCTGAACCTGATCCAGGTGTGTTTGCTCTCGCTGGTCCTGTTCTCCGGGGCGTCGCAGTTCGCGCTGGTGAGCATCATCGGCGCCGGCGGTTCGTACTTCTCCGCGGTGGGGACGACGCTGCTGCTCGGCGTCCGCAACGGCCTGTATGGCGCGCGCATCAACGCGCTGCTCCGCCCTTCGGGTTGGCGTCGCGTCGTGATGGCGCAGGTCACCATCGATGAGAGCACCGCGATGGCGGTCAGCGAAGCGCCATCAGGTCACTCGGCGCGTGCGTTCTGGTCCACCGCGCTGAGTGTGTACGTGCTCTGGAACGTGTCGACGATCATCGGGGCTCTGGTGGGCAACGCACTCGGCTCGCCCGCCACGACGGGGCTCGACGTCGCCGGGCCCGCCGCGTTCATCGCCTTGCTCGCGCCACGCCTCACCACCCGGCGCATGCGCCTGGTTGCGCTCGGATCCGGGGTGATCGCGCTGGTCACGGTCCCCATCGTACCGGTCGGCGCGCCGATTCTCATCGGTGGATTGACGGCGGTCGCCCTGCACCTGGTCTTGGATCGATGAAGATATGGCTTGCCGTGGTTGTCGCCTGCGCCGGGTGTGCGGCATTGAAGCTTGCCGGCTTCGTGGTGCCCTCCCGTCTCCTCGAATCGCACCTGGCTCGGCGGACTCTCGAAGCGCTGCCGGTCACATTGCTCAGCGCGCTGATCGCGGTCTCCGTGTTCGCGACCGGCAATCATCTGACGCTCGATTCGCGCGCCGCCGGGCTCGCGGTGGCCCTGGTGCTGGTGGCCGTGCGTGCGCCGTTTCTCGTGGTTGTTGTTGCTGCATGCGCAACAGCCGCCGGGGTGCACGCGCTTTAACCCGGCGATGGATGCTGCGGGATGGCGCGATGCGATGCGCGAGTGGGCGCTCCCCGATGTGATCCTGGCCGCCGCGCCGGAATCGCCCTGGGGATTCCCGGTCGAGCTGTTCCGATCTCGCGC
This sequence comes from Candidatus Dormiibacterota bacterium, assembly GCA_049283735.1. Taxonomy (GTDB): domain Bacteria; phylum Chloroflexota; class Dormibacteria; order Aeolococcales; family Aeolococcaceae; genus Palsa-851. The sequence continues at coordinate 10,973 of JBAPWO010000105.1, read as the reverse complement.
CGAACTGGCGACCGATGGAGACCTCACCTTCGCGAACCGGCGCGCCAGCGACGCCCTGCCGAAGGGAGGCACCGTCCTCGATGTCGGCGCCGGCGCCGGAGCGGCGTCGATGCCGCTGCGGCAGCGATGCTCGCTGATCGTCGCTGTCGACTCGTCCGCGGAGCAGCTGTCCGAGTTCGGGCGGCAGGCGGATCGCGCGCACGTGACGGCACGGACCGTCGCCGGCGAGTGGCCGGCGGTGGCGACGCGGACGCCGATCTGCGACGTCGTCGTCTGCAACCACGTCGCGTACAACGTCGCCGACCTCGCACCGTTCGTTCTGGCGTTGACAAGTCATGCCCGGCGGCGTGTCGTCATGGAGATCACCACCCGGCATCCGACCGCGTGGATGGCCGACCTATGGTGGCGGTTTCACGCGCTGTCCCGCCCTGGTCATCCGGACGCGAACGACCTGGTCTCGGTGCTGCGCACCCTGGGGTTGCCGGCGCGGCGGCATGCCGCGATCTCGCCGCGGCGTGCGGGCGGTTTCGAGCGCCGCGAGGATGCGGTGGCATGGATTCGTCGCCGTCTGTGCCTCGACGCCGCCCGGGATGGCGACGTGGCCGCCGCGCTCGGCGAGCGCCTGGTGCACGATGGGGCGTTCTGGTCGGTCAGGCCGCCGAGCGAACCCGTGGTCACGGTGTGGTGGGACGTGCGGCCGGAAATTGCGGAGTAGGGTGAAGTGGTGCACGACCACGGACCCGACGAGCCGCCCCCACAGCACGTCCCGACCGATTCGGACCAGGGACCGCTCGTTGCCGCGCTGTGCCTCATCGGAATTTTCATCGCCGTCGAGGTGGTCGCCGCGGTCCTCGCCCATTCCCTCGCCCTGCTCTCGGACGCGGCGCACATGCTCACCGACGTCGCTGCGCTCGGGGTGTCGCTGGTTGCTCTCCGCCTCGCCCAGCGGCCTCCGAAGGGCGGGCTGACATTCGGTCTCAAACGCGCGGAGGTTCTCGCGGCGCTGATCAGCGGCGCGACGCTGCTGGTGCTCGCGGCCGTGCTCGTGTTCGAGGCGGTGCTTCGCTTCGCGTCACCCGTGCCCGTGCAGGGCGGTGCGGTGATCGCTATCGCCCTCGTGGGCGTCGTGGTCAACCTCGCGGTCACCTACCAGCTCGCCCACGCGAATCGCCGCAGCCTGAACATCGAGGCGAGCTTCCGCCACATCCTCACCGATCTGTACGCGCTGATCGGGACGCTGATCGCCGGCATCGTGATCGTCACCACCGGCTTCGAGCGTGCCGATGCCATCGCCTCGGTGGTGGTCGCCGCGCTCATGGTGTACGCCGGCATCCGGCTGCTGGGAAAGGCCGGCCGGGTGCTTCTCGAGGCGTCGCCCGCCGACCTCGACCCCGAGGAGATCGGGACCGCGCTGGCCGCGCATCCGCATGTGGTCAACGTCCACGACCTCCACGTCTGGGAGCTGACCTCGGGTTTTCCGTCGCTCTCCGCTCACGTGCTGGTGCATCCGAACGACGATTGCCATGCGATCCGTCTCGATCTCGAGCGGTTCCTCGAGGAGCGCTTCCACGTCGAGCACACCACCCTGCAGGTCGACCATGCTCCTGCCGAGTACCTGCAGGTTGAACGGCTGGTGCCGGATCGGGAGCGATCAGCCCGCTGAACGGTTGATCGTCAGGCGTCTGGCGCCGTCGCGGCGCATTCGGCGCAGACGCCGAGCACCGCGAAGTGATAGGGACGGAGCTCGAACCCGAGGCGTCGCTTGGCGCCCTGGGCCATCGCCTCGAACAGGTCCTCGGGTGCCTCGAGGGTCGCCCCGCACACCTCGCACACCAGGTGCCCGTGGGCTTCGGTCGCCAGGTGGTACGTGGCTGCCCCATGTCCGAGGTGGGTGTGCACGACGACGCCGAGGCGCTCGAGCTCCTCGAGATTGCGATACACCGTCGAGGGGTGGACGTCGGGCGCCAGCGCCCGCACGGCGACGAGCAGCTCCTCCGCCGTCGGGTGGTCCGGCCCTTTCACGAGCGCGGTGAGCACCAGGCGACGGGCGGTGGTCACCCGGGAGCCCCCGTCCCGGAGCTGGGCAACCAATTCGTCGACGGTGCTGCTCATCACTCAAGGATAGCCGCGACCGGCAGCCATCGCCCGGACGAAGCACCTGGCTTCTGGACGCTGTTGCGTGCTGGTCGCGTTTTGATACGCTGGGTGGGCTCCTGACGTTGAGGGAACATGAGGAGGACCACCATGGCCGCGACGGCGTCTCGCCTGGCCCGGATCCGCGGCGCGCTGACCCCCCGGGAGTGGGGACGGGTCGGCGGCATGGTCGGGTTCATCATCGGCCTCTACGTCGTCGGCTGGGGCGTGTTCATCGTCGCCATCCTGCCCCAACACTCCAAGTTCCTCGGCATCGGGGTCGCGGTGACCGCGTACACGCTCGGTCTCCGGCATGCCTTTGACGCGGACCACATCTCCGCCATCGACAACACCACGCGCAAGCTGATGTCGGAGGGCAAGCGCCCGCTCTCGGTCGGCTTCTGGTTCTCGCTGGGCCACTCGTCGGTCGTATTCGGCCTCGGGATCGGCCTGACCTTCGCGGCGCGGGCGATCATCGGTCAGCTCAGCAGCTCGAATTCGACGGTCGCGTCGTTCGGAGGGATCATCGGCACGCTCGTGTCGGGCACGTTCCTGTACCTGATCGCCTTCCTCAACCTGGTGATCCTGGTCGGGATCGTGAAGGTCTTCCTCGAGATGCGGCGCGGTCGGTACAACGACGAGGATCTCGAGCAGCAGCTCAACGCACGCGGGCTGATGACCCGTTTCTTCGGCAAGTTGATGCGGTCGATCCGCAAGCCCTGGCAGATGTACCCGGTCGGCGTGCTGTTCGGACTTGGGTTCGACACCGCAACCGAGGTGGCGCTCCTGGCGGCCACCGCGGGTGCAGCAACGGCCGGACTTCCGTGGTACGCGGTGCTGAGCCTGCCGATCCTCTTCGCCGCCGGCATGGCCACCCTCGACACGCTCGACGGCTCCTTCATGAACTTCGCCTACGGGTGGGCGTTCTCGAAGCCGGTGCGCAAGGTCTACTACAACATCACCATCACCGGGCTGTCGGTGGCGGTTGCGATGCTCATCGGCACCATCGAGATCTTCGGGCTGCTGGCGGCGCAGCTCAATCTGTCCGGCGGCTTCTGGGCCTTCATGTCCGGCTTCAACATCAACGAGGCAGGGTTCATCATCGTCGGCTTGTTCGTGATCACCTGGGCGGCAGCGCTTGCCATTTGGCGGTTCGGGCGCATCGAACAGCGCTGGGAACGTGCCGCGGCGCGGCAGCGATCGCGCTGAGGCGCGGCTACTCGGTGGTGATCGCCCGAAGGATGTCGATTCGCGATGCGCGGATGGTCGGGAAGATGGCGGCGACGACACCGAAGACTCCTGCGATGACCGCGTAGATGATCAGGTTCTGGCCGGGGATCGCGATCTCGGTGATCCCAAGGTCGTGCAATGACCCGCTCACCGCGACGCCGAGCCCGAGGCCGACGGCCAGCCCGAGCACCGCTCCGAGCAGCGAGATGATCACCGACTCCCAGCGCACCATCGAACGCGTCTGTGACCGTGTCATTCCCAGCGCTCGCAGCAGGCCGATCTCACGGGTACGCTCGAGCACACTCAGGATCAGCGTGTTCGCAATTCCCAGGACGGCGATGATGATCGCAAACGCGAGCAGCGTGTAGATCAGGTTGAGGAAGCTGTCCAGCGACGCCCCGACGAAGGTACGGTACTCGGAGCGGCTCATCGCCATCAGCAGCGGAAAAGCCTTCACGTCCTGGTGGAGCGCCCGCTCCGCCTGACTCGATGACACGCCCTTTGCGGCGTTGGCAAGCACGATTGAGTCACGCTCTGCAGGCACGTTTGGTGCCATGGTCGCGAGCGAGACCACATAGCCGCTCACCAGAGCGTTGGCGGTGTAGATGCCTCCGATGCGGACGGGGATGCTCGCGCCCTGCGGGAAGTTGAAGGTCACAAGCTGGCCGATGTGCACGCCGGAGGCGTTGGCCTCGGTGGAGTCGACGATCGCCGTGTTCGTCGAAGCTACCGAGGACGCCGCTCCCGACACCATGCTCAGCGACAGCACACTGCCGAGGTTGGCCGGGTCGATCGCGGCGATGCCCTGCGAACTGCCCTTGATGATCACCGATGTGCCGCGGACCTCGGTCACATCCCGAAGGCTCGGATCCTTCTGCAATGCCTGCGCCGCCTGAGTGTTGAAGTCCGGGCCCTGGGTGAACACGATGAAGTCGGCGCGAAATGCGCCTTCGATCGCATCGTTGGTGGAGACACGAACTGAGTCGGTGAGCACCGCGACGCATGTCACCAGCGCCAGGCCGATCATCAGTGCCGCTGCAGTGAGCGCGGTGCGGCGCGGATTGCGCCGCGCGTTCTCACCGGCGAGTATTCCGGGCGCTCCGCGAATGCGCGCCACCGGCCATCCAAGCACCGTCGCGATCGGCACAACCAGCACCGGGGCGAGCAGGGCAACGCCGAGGAAGACTCCGAGAAAACCGGCGCCGATGAGCTGCAACTTCGAACCCGCGGAGGTGAAGAGCCCGATGACCAGGGCGGCGCACCCCACGACGAAGATCACCACGCCAACCGCGATCCGGCGTCGCGGAAGGGGCTGGGTCTCGGGGAGTGCTTCTGAGAGGGCGGCGACCGGCGGGATGCGCGTCGCACGCCGCGCCGGGAGGCTCGCGGCGATGACGGTGACGATGGTGCCGACGAGCACCGCGATGATGACGGTGCGAGGGAGCAGCGTCACGCCGCCGGTCGAGGCCGAGCCGAACACCGACAGCAGCGCCCGTGCAATCAGGATGCCGACAAAGAATCCGAGGATTGACGCCACCAGCCCGGTCACCGCCGCCTCGACAAGCACCGAGGTCATCACCTGGGCTCGAGTTGCACCGAGCGCGCGCAGCAACGCCAGTTCGCGGATGCGCTGAGCAACGAGGATGTTGAAGGTGTTGATGATGAGAAAGCTGCCGACGAACAGCGAGATGAAGGCAAAGACGAGGAGCGGTGTGCCGATGAAGGTGCTGATCGTCGACTCGGTGCTCTGCTCTGCCACCGCCGCCGCCTGCTGTCCCGTCTCCGCCACGGCGTACGACGGAAGCGCGGCGGCGATGTGCTCTCGGAGCACGACATCGGTCACCCCGCTCTGCGCGCTCACAAGGATGCTGTCGTACTTGTTCTGACCTTCGAGGACGCGCTGCGCGGTCGACTCGGTGAACAACGCGATGGTTGCCCCGGCAAGGTTGTCGGAGGATCCGTAGCCGGCGAGGCCGGTGATCGTGAAGTGTTCCTCGACTCCTCCCAGGAACACGATGGGCAGCGACTGTCCCACTGTGAGCCCGCTCTTCGCCGCGGTGCCGGCATCCACGACGACATCATTCGGCTGCGTGGGTGCCGTGCCGCTGCGCAGGCGATACGGCGAAATCGCACTGTCAGTGATCCAGTTGGCGCCGAAAGTTGGAGGCCCGTTGCCACCGATCGGCTTGCCGTCGTGCCCGATCAGCGTCGCACCCTCTCGAAAGAGACTGCCGACCGCATCCTTGACGCCGGGTACCGCCCGCACCGTGGCGAGGAGCGAGGTGGGAACCGGATGGTTCTGCCCGCCGCCGATGCCACCTGATTCACCGGCGATCGGGCGACCGTGCACCGTCACCGCAACGCCGGCGTTCGCCGTCGCGAAGATGCTCGTGAACGTCGCGTTGATCGTGTCGGTGAGGATGAACGTCCCCGCCACGAATGACACGCCGAGGATGACGGCAATCGTGGTGAGCGCAAGCCGGAGCTTGTGCGAGAGCAGGCTTCGCAAGCTGATCCCGATCATCGTCAGCGCTCGGTGATCGCGTCAGTCACCGAGGTGGCGCATGACGTCGAGCACGCTGTCGGCCGTCGGTCCGTGCATCTCGCTCATCACGCGACCGTCGGCCAGGAACACCACGCGATCCGCGTGCGCGGCGGCGAGGGGGTCGTGGGTGACCATGATGATCGTCTGTCCCAACTCGGTCACGGCGTGGCGGAGAAAGTCGAGCAGATCCGTGCTCGCACGTGAATCGAGGTTGCCGGTCGGCTCGTCGGCGAAGATGATCTCGGGGCGGCTGGCAAGCGCGCGGGCAGCGGCGACGCGCTGCTGCTGTCCTCCGGAGAGCTCGTTGGGACGGTGCTTGAGCCGGTCACCGAGGCCGGTGATGCGCACCACCTCGGCGAGCGCCGCCGCATCGGGTTTCTGTCCGGCGATGGTGAGCGGCAGCACGATGTTGTCGAGTGCGGAGAGCGTCGGGACCAGGTTGAAGGATTGAAAGATGAAGCCGACCCGCACGCGTCGCAGCAGGGTGAGCTGGCGGTCGTTGAGGCTGCCCAGCTCGATATCGCCGATGTGAACGCTTCCCGAGGTCAGGCGATCGAGGCCGGCGATGCAGTGCAGCAGGGTGGATTTGCCCGACCCGGACGGCCCCATGATCGCGCTGAACCGGCCCTTGTCGAATCCGACCGTGATGCCGTCGAGCGCACGCACCATGGCGTCGCCCTTGCCGTATTCCTTGACCGCATCGGTGGTTCGAGCCGCGACGGGACCGGCATCCGCCGCCGTCGCCGTCGCCCCCGCGGTGGTGATCGCCGCCATTGGGTGCCAGGGTAGACGAAGTTCGGGTTCGCGCCGATGGACTCCGTATCATGTCGCCCGTGGGGGATCTGGAGGGGGGATCGAGGCTCGATGTCGGCGATCCGCGCCGGCGGTACCTCGACGTCGCTGCGTTCGGCACGCTCGCCGTCGCGGCGATCTTTCTGGTCTCGGCTCTCGCCGTCAAGCAAGTTCGCGTGCTGGATCACCACGCTCCCTGGCGGGATGACCCCTACGACGCAGTTGTGTCCTTCGTCGTGTTCTTCGTCCCCCTGACGGCGGCTCTGGGGATCGTGAGGATCTCGCTCTGGCGCAGCAATCGGCCCCTCGCCGTTGCGCGTGTGAGCAGCGTGATGCGTGGCGGCCGGGTGCTCCTCGGCACGATGCTCGTCACCGTGCTCACGGACTGGACCAGTGTTGCCCTGCAGGCGAATCACGCCCACTGGAACGGCACGACGGAATCGGACATCGCGCTGCTCGCGGCGGTGACATTGCTGGTGATCGCCGCGGGAGTCGTGCATCTCCGGGCGTCGCGTCTTGTCCGTGACCTTCGCGATGGATCGCAGAGGACCGATTGGTTCAGCGACCTCGTCGCGGCGGCGGAACTCCATGCCGGTCGGCTGGGTCCGTTCAAGGTGCTCGGCGTGCAGGTCACCCAACGCCTCGATCGCCAGGTGTTCGGTGCTCTCCGCCGGCGTCCGGTGACAGCGGCACTCGTTTGCGCATCGCTGTTCGGCGTCTCCCTGGCCCTCAACACGTTGCTCCGGGCCGGCCCGGGGCCGGCGGTCTGGCTCGACGTCGCAGTCGGGGGCAGCGGGATGTTCGCGTTCCTGGTGGCGGCTGGTGCGTATCTGGGGCTGGTGGGAGCAAACCGCCCGGCGGCGGGGACACGCCGCCGGATCATCGATGCCGCGGTGATCGGATGCGCAACCGTTCCCGTGGCACTCGCCTTTCGCGACTGGCTGTGGTGGATCGTCGGGGCCTCCTCGGGAGGGTCGGATCGCCTGGCCAGGTTGCTCCTCACCGTGGCGGTGGCAACTGCGCTGATCGTCCTCGCGAGTGAGGCCGTCTTCCGGGTGCACCCTGCCCGCACGGCCTGAGCGCGTCCCCGTCCGGGGAGCGCTTGCTAGAGTGGATTCGTGACCGGGGCCGAACTTCCCATCGGCGAGCGGAAGGCGCGAGCCGTCGAGGAGATGTTCGACCGGATCGCGCCGCGCTACGAGCTGGTGAACCGCGTCATGACCCTCGGGCTCGACGCGGGCTGGCGGCGTCGGGCGGTGCGCGAGCTGCACCTGCAACCGGGGGCGCGGGTGGTCGACCTCGGCTGCGGGACCGGCGATCTCTGCAGGGCCCTCGGGCGCGCCGGGCTCCGCGCCGTCGGGGTCGATATGGCCGCGGGAATGCTCGCCCGGGCACACACCTCGGCTCCCCTGGTGCGCGCCGATGCCCTGCAGCTGCCGCTGGGCAGCGGATCCGTCGACGGCGCGATCAGCGGCTTCGCGCTGCGCAACGTGGTCGACATCGGCGCGTGCTTCGGCGAGGCGGCGCGGGTGATCCGCCCGGGCGGCAACGCCGTCTTCCTTGAAGTGTCGGAGCCACCGAGGCCGCTGGTTCGCCGCGCGCACGCGCTGTACTTCCGGAGGATCGTCCCCATGATCGGCGGGCTGCTCTCCGACCGGCGGGCGTATCAGTACCTGCCCGCATCAACCGCATACCTGCCCTCGCCGGTCGAACTCCTCCGCCTGCTGTCGGATGCCGGGTTTGTCCGCTGCCACCGGGTGGAGCTGGGTGCCGGCGCCGCGCAGCTGCTCATCGGGACCCGGCAGTGAGCGCGATCCGCCAGGCGCCCGATCTGCCGGCCCCGTCGACAGCACGCGATCTCTTCGAGATGTACCGCGAGGACACCGGTGTTGTCCTGCGCCACGGCGCCGACGGTCTTGCCGCGGCCGGCGATTCTCGAGGGATCCACGTGGACGCGGGGCCGGATCACGTGCGACGAGCGGCGGCGCTCGTGCAGACCGCCCTCGAGGCGACGGCCGGTCTCGGGATTGCCATGGGCGCTCTGCCCTTCGAGGGCAGCTGCGACGCGGTCATCCGCCTGCCGGAGCGAGTGATCCGGGGGGCGCCGTTCCACGGCGAGATCGCCCCCCAACCCTCATGGGCGATCACCGCGCTCATACCGGAACCGCTGCCGGTCGAGTACGAAGCCGCGGTTGTGCGCGCGCTCGAGGCGATCGGCGGGGGCGAGGTCGACAAGGTGGTCCTCGCCCGAACCCTGCTGGTGGAAGCGGACGCGCCGATCGATCCGCGTCTGCTCGCGCGGCGCTTCAACGCGGAGGAGCCTGGATCCTTCGTGTTTCTTGTGGCGCTCCCCGGAGGCGACTCGCACCTGGTCGGCGCGTCGCCGGAACTCGTCCTCCGGCGCAGGGGGCGGAAGGTTTTCAGCGATCCGCTGGCCGGGACGGCGCGCAGATCACGGGATCGGGCTCGGGATCAGGAGATTGCCCGGCAGCTGTTCGACGCCGTCAAGGAGCAGCGCGAGCATCGGTTGGTCGTGGAGGCAGTCGCGGATGCGATGGCGCCGTTCTGCTCGAAGCTCGTCGTCGACGGTGAGGCGAGCCTGACCTCGACGGCGACGCTCTGGCATCTCCACACGGCGATCAAGGGGACGCTCAAACCGGAGGCGCCCGATGCCCTGACCATCGCGGCGGCTCTGCACCCCACCCCGGCGGTGTGCGGCACGCCGCAGGCTGCTGCGGCCGCCCTGATCGGCCGCCTCGAGCCCTTCAACCGCCGCTTCTTCGCGGGCCTCGTGGGTTGGGTCGATGCGCAGGGCGATGGGGAGTGGGCGTTGACCCTGCGGTGCGCTGAGGTCTCGGGATCCACGGCGCGGCTCCACGCGGGCGCCGGCATCGTGGCGGGGTCCGAGCCCGCGTCCGAGGAACTCGAGACCGAGGCGAAGTTCGGCGTCGGTTTGCGCGCGCTCGGGGTGGAACCGCCTCAGACCTGAGCGCGGTCTACCCGGCAAGCGCCCCGGCCACCGTGCGCGCCACCTCGCCGCGCAGCTCGACCGCACGCCGCCGATCCACGCAAACCCTGACGATCTGAACGCCACCCGACGTGGCCGCCTCGCGCATCGCCGGCACCAATACCCGGGCGCTGTCGACAGTCCGAACGCCAATGCCGGCCGCACGGGCGATCGCCTCGAGGTCGAGCCCGTGCGGTGTTCCGAAGAGCAGCTCGAACTCGTCCTCCGGCAGCGACGCCTGGGGGAGCATCGAGAAGATGCCGCCGCCGTCGTTGTCGACGACCACGAGCACGGTGCCCGGACCGCGCCGCGCGCCCCACAGCAGACCCGATGCGTCGTGAAGCACCGACAGATCGCCGAGCAGCGCGTACGTCGGTCCGCTGACCTCGGCGATGCCGAGCGCCGTCGACACCAGGCCGTCGATGCCGCTGGCGCCACGGTTGGCCAGAACTCGCAGTCCGCTGCGCGGGATCATGTACATGTCGAGATCACGGACTGGCATGCTCGATCCGGCGAAGAGCACTCCGCCGTCGGGGATCGCGGCGGCTACATCGCGCGCGATCCGCCCTTCGAACGGCTCGTCCCACGAGTCGAGAAGCTCGTCGACGGCCTGGCGCACCTTGCGGTCCGCAGCGTGCCACTCATGGAGCCACTGCGGTCGCGTCGCGGGCAGCGACGAGCTCCGTGCGAACAGCGCTGCGACCACTTCTGCCGGATCGTCGTCGATGGTCAAGGTGGCGCGCCGATCGGGATCGGCCACCAGGCCGTCGGGGTCGACGATAAGCAGGCGGTCGGCACCGCGGACCAACTCCTGCACGCCACGAGACGTGGGCGCTGCGCCGAACTGGATGACGAGGTCGGGATGATGCTGCTCCCGGAAGGCGGCGTCGGCGGCAAGAAGCGCGCCGGCTTGAAGCGCACCTGCGCGGCCGTGCCCATGGGGCGATTCGCGAAGCCCCGAGTGGGGTTCGGCGTGGAGGGGCCAGCCACGCTCTGCGCACAGGTCGACGAGTCCCGCGGGCACAACCCGGAGCCGCCCCGCCACGACCGCGACCCGATGGCCGGTGTTCACCTCGCGCAGGAACGCGGGCATGCGGTCCACCGGACGATGCGTGGTCGTCAATGTCGTGTAGGTGATCGACGGCGCGTCGATGGCAGCGCCGCTCGGCAACAGCGGCTCGCGAAAAGGCAGATTCAGGTGCACCGGGCCCGGCGGAGGAAACCGGACCGCGTGAGTGGTTGCCTCGACCCCGAACTGGGCCCAGC
>JBAPWO010000104.1:0-27123 GCA_049283735.1 Candidatus Dormiibacterota bacterium | reverse complement strand
GCACCAACATGGCCAAGTACGCCCCGATCGTGGGGCCCTATACCCGATATCTCCTGCTCGGTGGCGACCAGGTAGCACAAGGTGCTCTGATTCGCTTCTACGTCTTACACGTCATCGCCCTGCCCCTCATCGGCTTCCTGCTGATGGTCGTACACTTCTGGCGCGTCCGTAAAGACGGGTTCACAGGAGGCCTCTGATGGCGACGGTCGTCGAGGGAGGACGCGACCCCAAGGGGGCGGTGACGCAGCGGCCACAGGCGCCCATCTCCGGACCCGAGCTGGCGAACACCCCACTGGTCATCCGCCGTCGCGAGGACGAGGAGACGGTGGTCACGTTCCCCTACCTGGTGTGGCGGGAATTCCTTGCCGGCCTGGCGGCCTTCGTCTTTCTGATGCTGGTATCGATCCAGGTCAACGCCCCGCTGCTCCAGAAGGCCAACGTGTCGATCACGCCCAACCCGGCCAAGGCGCCGTGGTACTTCGTCGGACTGCAGGAGCTGCTCGAGCGATTCCCACCGATCATGGCCGGGGTCGCGTTCCCGAGCTTCGTGATCATCTTCATGATCCTGACCCCGTACCTCGACCGCAACCCGAGCCGTCGCCCACAGGACCGCAAGGTGGCGATCGTGCTCTTCACCATCTACGTCTGCCTGGCCGTGGCCTTCGTGGTCATCGGCGAGTTCTTCCGCGGTGAAGCGTTCAACTGGGACTGGACCCTCATCCTCGGCCATCCGGGTCTGAGCTCGCCCGTATGAGGGGGAGAATCCTCTTCGTCGGGCTCAGCGTCGCGCTCCTCGGTCTGGTGGCCTGGGCCGCGTTCAAGGACTCGGCCAACCGGGGCTACATCACCATCCAGCAGCAGTACCTGAAGGACTACCCGACCTCGGACTTCAACGTCCAGGTCCAGCAGCTCTTCCCCAGCTTTCCCCAGGCGACGATCGAGGGTGATACCTACCGCGTGGAGCGATGCATCTCGTGCCACGTCCCCGACATCGGCACCATCGGGCCGGTGGCGGCTGCCAAGCGCCTCAGTCAGGACTTCTTCAAATACGAACCGAACGCCAAGCAGCTCGCGGCCCAGTACCACCTGACCGGCAACCATCCCGCGTACATCAGCCCGACCGGGAGCAACTACCCGCCGTCGATGAGCTATCAGGAGTACGGGCCGACAGGGTTCACATCATTCACCTACACGCCCTACTCGGCGCCTGGCGCGCCGCGGGCCGCCCCGGTGACCGTCGAGCAGCCGGGACCGCTTCCCGACTTCCTGAATCCGTCCACCAACTACGGCACGTCGGGGACGCCGACCGGTAACCTCGGCATCGACCAGATCGGCTGCATCGTCTGCCATAACGGCAACCGCCTCGGCCTCGACGAGACCGCCGCGCACCAGAACCTGATCATCAACCCCGAATACTCGTTCACCGAGGGCGCGCAACTCTATTACCAGAACTGCGCACGATGCCATGGGGGACAGGGTGAGGGCGGCGCGGGTCCACCGCTCAACAACCAGGACCGTCTCGGGTACTTCAACGAGGACTACTACTACCGATGCATCGAGTACGGCTTCACCGGCTTCGAGCACCTCGGCAGCATCATGCCCAACTGGGGCGGGATCGCCAGCGACTACAACCCCCAGGCCAACCCGCCCGGGCCCGGCGCCGTTGTGAACGCGTCGCCCGTGTTGACCCAGACCCAGATCAATATCCTCATCCAGTTCATCCGCCAGTGGGAGAACTACAACACCCTTCCATGAGGACTCCAGAGTGAAGCGTCGCAGCACCTTCGCGCGAGACCTGATCGGGACGCTCGCCGTCTTCATCGGCCTGCTCGTGTTCACCTTCGTGCTCATCTACGGCGAGTTCCTGCTCGAGAACTTCAAGGCGCACTGACGCGATGCCCATACCGTTGCTCGCGGAGCTGTACCCCGGCGAGGCCGGCTGGGGCGACGTTCTCTTCGTCGCCATCTGGGCCTTCGGCACGCTCCTGCTGGCGGCGTACTACCTGTACCGGGCTTTCGTCGGGCGATGACGGGGAATCGTCTGCTGGGCGGCCTCGCCGTCGCGGCGTGTCGTCGCGCAGACGATGGCGTCTGAGGCGAGAGGGGTCAGCCCTCTGCGCCGGCCCAATCCGGGTGTCGCTGCGGGGCTGTCGATCGTCCCCGGGCTGGGGCAGCTCTACAACCGGCATCCTCGCAAGGCGCTGTACTATCTGCTCTGGACCGTCTTCACGATCGGTCCGGCGATCCTGCTGATCATGGCCGGACAGACGGTCGGTCATACGCTGCTCACCCACGGCTCCGGCGCGCTGTTCCTGCTGATCGCGCTGGTGTCGGTGTTCGCATTCATCGGCCTGTTTCTGGCGGGTCTGTTCATCTGGGCAAGCTCGATCATCGACGCCTATCAGAGCGCCGTCGCGCTCGGCGCGGGCGACCCCGAGCGTGCGGCGCAACGCAGGATGTTCCGGCTGTGAATTCGGACCGGCGGAAATCACTGCTGGGGCGGCTTCGGCGGCGCCAGCGGTCGGCGGCGACAGGTGAGGTGCTCCCCGATCCGTCGGTGCCGCCGGGAAACCGTGGCTCATGGGACCGAGCGGCGCTGGTCAACACGGACATCACCGAGTTGGTGAAACGCCAGATCAATACCAAGACCAAGATATGGGAGCGTTGATCCGGCGCGCGCGACCGGGGGTCTCGGGGGGCTCGGATTGCCCGGCAGAACGCCGCTATGCGATCATCCTGCGTCGCGGATGAACCTGCTCGCACAGTCCACCTGTTGCGTCAACAATGCCGGCGCTTTCGGCGATGGCGGCTCGATCAGCGACCGAGCGCTCGGCGTCTACACCGCCGTGTTCTGGGCGTCGGTGGTGCTCGGCGCCGTGGTCACCGCGTTGCTCCTCTATGCGTTCATCAAATTCCGGCGGCGCAGTGACGATGACGAGCCATCGCAGTTCCACGGCAACACGAGGCTCGAGATCGCGTGGACGCTGGTTCCGCTCGCGACCTTCCTCTCGCTGTTCGGGCTCACCGCGGCGAACATGCCCTTCATCAACAACGTCCATACCGGCACCCAGTACACGGTGACGGTCATCGGTGTGCAGTTCAGCTGGACGTTCGACTACGGCGCGACCTCGAGTGGCGCGCGAATCCGGAGCTTCGGCCACCTCTACCTGCCCGAGGGCACCGACGTGGGACTCAACATCGTGTCGACGGATCCTCCGTGCAACTCCAAGCCGTCGATTCCGTCGGGAAGCACCCTGGCGCAGGCGATTGCGAACGAGGGATGCGGAGTCAACCACAGCTTCTTTGCGCCATCGCTCGGTCAGCAGATGAATGCCATCCCCGGTGACGTCAACACGGCGCCGATCCAGGCTCGCGCGGGAACGTACTACGGGCAGTGCACCGAGCTCTGCGGTATTGGCCACGCAACCATGACGTTCGACGTCATTGCGCTGCCCATGAACCAGTTCCAGTCGTGCGTGTTCGGCAATCCCACCGGAACGATCGACCCGACCAGCAAAGCCTGCACCCTCGGAGGATCTTGATGGCGGTCATTGAGGCGACGCTTCCTCGGGCACGCTTCGCCCGCGTCGACAAGTCGAAGGGCATCCTCGGCTGGATGACCACTGTCGACCACAAGAAGATCGCGATCATGTACCTGTTCACGACCTTCTTCTTCTTCATCATCGGCGGCATCATGGCGCTGCTCATCCGGATCCAGCTCGCCGAGCCGCAGAACACGTTCCTGACCCCCGAGCAGTACAACCAGATCTTCACGATGCACGGGACGACGATGATCTTCCTGTGGATCATCCCGGTGTGGGCCGGGTTCGGAAACTACATGGTCCCGCTGATGATCGGCGCGCGCGACATGGCGTTTCCACGCATCAACGCGCTGTCGTTCTGGCTGCTCCCGCTGGGTGGCCTGGTGATGTACTCGGGCTTCCTGGTGCCGGCGACGACCCACGCGGGCCTGCTCTGCCCGGGTGGGCCGGGTGATGCCGGATGGACCGGATACGTTCCGCTCACCGGCAGCCACTACAGCTGCAGCATGGGCCAGGACCTCTGGATCATCGGGCTGCATCTCATCGGCGTCTCGTCGATGCTCGGCGGCGTCAACTTCCTGGCGACGATTCACAACATGCGCGCCAAGGGGATGACATGGGGACGGCTCCCGCTGTTCGTCTGGGCGCAGGAGATCACCGCGGCGCTGGTCGTCCTCGCGTCACCGTTCCTCGCCTCCGGGCTGGCGATGAACCTGCTCGACCGCCAGATCGGCACCAACTTCTTCGATCCGGTCAACGGCGGGAGCGCGCTGCTCTACCAGTTCGTGTTCTGGTTCTACTCGCACCCGGCTGTGTACATCATGATCCTGCCCGCGTTCGGGATCATCAGCGAGATCATCCCGGTGTTCAGCCGAAAACCGATCTTCGGCTACAAGGCGATGGCGGCATCCATCGCGGCGATCGCCGTGCTCGGGTTCATCGTGTTCGTGCACCACATGTTCGTGACCGGCCTGCCGCTCGTGGTGCAGACGTTCTTCGCCTTCACGACATTTGTGATCGGCGTCCCGACCGGGGTGAAGATCTTCAGCTGGCTGGCCACGATGTGGGGAGGGAGCATCAAATACGACACGCCCATGCTCTTCGCGTGCGGCTTCCTGCTGATGTTCCTGATCGGCGGCATCGATGGCGTGTATCTCGGCAGCCTGGCTGTCGACCGTCTCGTGCATGGCACCTACTGGGTGGTGGCCCACATTCACTACGTGCTCTTCGGCGGCAGTGTCTTCGGCGTGTTCGCCGCCTTCTACTACTGGTTCCCGAAGGTGACCGGGCGTTTCCTCAACGAGAAGCTCGGCAAGCTCCATTTCTGGACGATGTTCATCGGCATGAACCTGACGTTCCTGCCGATGCACGCGCTCGGACTCCTCGGCATGCCGCGGCGGATCGCGACCTATCTCGACAATCGGGGCTGGGGTGATCTCAACTCGCTGATCACCTTCGGTGCATTCGTGATCGCCATCTCGATCACCGTGTTCCTGATCAATTTCGTGATCAGCATGCGTGCTCCCAGGACCGCACCCGACGATCCATGGGAGGGCAATACCCTCGAGTGGGCGACCTCGTCGCCGCCGCCGGCGTGGAACTTCGACGAGGAGCAGGAGGTGCTCAGCCTGAGGCCGGTTCGCGACCGGCGGGTCGCACGCAAGAAGGCCGCCTCGGGAGCGCCCGCGTAGCCCTGGTGGCACGGTGATCTCCGCGCGGCCGTCGGTCGGGTTTCGCCGCCTCGCGGTGTGGACGGCGGTCCTGACGTACCTGCTGATCGTCTGGGGCGGCATCGTGCGGGTCAGCGGCAGCGGCAACGGCTGCGGCACGACCGATCAATGGCCGCTCTGCCACGGGTCGCTCCTTCCGGCCTGGCAGATCAACACGCTGATCGAGTTCACGCATCGGTGGATCGCCTCGGTGTGCACGCTCCTCGTGATCATCCTCACGGTCTCGACGTGGATCTGGCACCGCCGGCAGGGCCGGATCTTGGTCGGCACCAGCATCGCCGCGAGTCTCTACGTCGTGCAGATCGCGCTCGGCGCACTCGCCGTCGAGTTCAACCTTCCCGGCGGTGTGGTGATGATCCATCTGGCCAATGCGCTGCTTCTGTTCGCGGTGCTCATCTTTGTCGCGGTGACCGCGTGCACGGTTGGGACACCCGGACGCGGCCCAAGCCTGTCCGCGGCGCTGGCGCGATCGGTGAAATGGCCGGTGATCATCGCGGTGGTGGCGACCTACCTCGTGGCCATGAGTGGCGCGTTCGTGGTCGAGACCGGCTCGGGGTCCGGCTGCACCAGCTGGCCGCTGTGCGGGAGCGGGTTCTCGCTGCCGTCCGGGCAGGCGGCGACCATCAACGTCGCCCACCGGCTGGTCGCGCTCATCGTGGTGCTTCTCCTCGGCGGGCTGATGGCGATCATCGCTCGCCGCCGCCGGGGCGACCGTGTCGTTCGCATCGGCGTGATGGCCGTCAATCTGCTCCTCGTCCTGCAGGTCGCAGCGGGCGCGCTGGTCGTGCTGCTCGGCCTCCCCGCATGGGTGCGCGGCCTGCACATCGCGCTGGCATCGCTGCTCTGGGGTACGGTCGTCGCGGTGGCGGTGTTGAGCACGCTCCCCGAGGATGAGGGAGCGCCGGCGGTCGCCGCCGTGCGTGGTGAAACCCGGCGACCGCAGGCCGAGATGGCGCAGTCATGACCGTCGCGGTGAGCCTCGAGGCGCTGCCGCGCCGCCGCCCCGCGGATGTCGCACGTGACTTTGTCGCCCTCACCAAGCCTCGTGTCATCGTGCTGCTCGAGATCACCGCGGTCGCCGCCATGGTGATCGCGGACCGAGGCTGGCCCGGGTGGCGGCTGGTGCTCCTCACCGTCGCCGGCGGCTGGCTTGCGGCGTCGGGTGCGAACTCCATCAACTGCTGGTTCGACCGCGATATCGACCAGGCCATGGGCCGGACCCGGACCCGGCCACTTCCGTCCGGCCGCATCGAGCCGCACCAGGCCCTCGCGTTCGGGATCATCCTCGGAGCCGCGTCCTTCGCGCTCCTGTCCACGACCGTCAACCTCCTGTCCGCGAGCCTGGCGCTGCTGGCCCTGCTGTTCTACGTCTTCATCTACACGATGTGGCTGAAGCGCTCCTCGATGCAGAACATCGTCATCGGTGGCGCCGCCGGTGCGATCCCGCCGCTGGTCGGATGGGCGGCCGTGACCGGGAGCCTTGACATCACCGCCGTCTTCCTCTTCGCGGTTGTCTTCTACTGGACGCCGCCGCACTTCTGGGCGTTGTCGCTTCTCATCAAGAGCGACTACGCCCGTGCCGGGGTGCCGATGCTGCCCGTCGTCCGGGGCGACCGCCAGACCCGCTACCAGATCGTGCTTTACACGATCGTGCTCTGCCTGGTGACCGTGCTCCCCCTCCTGACCCGATCCTTCGGTGCCGTCTACCTGGGGGGTGCAGCAGTGCTCGACGGGGTGCTGCTGAGCGATGCCGTGGTGGCCGCTCGGCGGCCGACGGCGCGGTCGGCACGCCGGCTCTTCTACCATTCAATGATCTACCTGGCTCTGCTCTTCGCGGTCATGGCAATCGACCGGGTAACGGGGCTCTGAGGAGGACGCGCCGATGAACCGAAAGCTCGCCCGCCGGAACATGCGCATGGGCGTCGCGATGTTCATCATGCTGTTCGTCCTCATGGGCGCGGCGTTCGTCTGGGCGGCGATCTTCCTCTCGGTGACCAAGTGAGAGCGGCGCGGTGAGCGACGACGCGGTTGCGACCGCGACCCACAGCGAGGACGGCGAGCACACGCATGCGACGCCACACCTGCCCCCGCCGAGCTTCGTACCCATCAATCTCGCGCTGGCGCTGGCGATCACCCTGACCGGGTTTCTCACCGACATCCGGGCGGTCGTCGGGCCGGCGATGTGGGGAATCGGGTTGATCTACCTCATCGTCTCGTGCTTCTTCTGGGCTCGCGGCGCGAGACGTGAGTACCTGGAGCTCCCGGAGGACGGAGGGCACTGACGGCTCATCTGGGGTTCGGCGACTGGACCTGGGATCCGACCGTTATCTGCGGCCTGGTTGCAGTGGCCGCCGCCTACGTCATCGCGATCCGGCGGGGGACGATCGGGCCACACGACGATGTCACCCCGTGGTTTCGCAATCCGCGCTGGCGGGCGGTGCTGTTCATCACGGGGCTGCTGATCACGTTCATCGCCCTGGAGTCGCCGATCGACCGCGGGGGCGACGACTACCTGTTCTCGCTCCACATGGTCCAGCACATGTTGCTGATGATGGTGGCGCCACCTTTGCTCCTCCTGGGGATCGCCGGCGCCCGTCCGGCGCCGCGAGACCACCACACCACGCTGCGCACCATCTGGTGGGCGTTCACCCGCCCCTGGCCCGCGGTGGTCATATTCAACGCGGTGCTGCTCATCTGGCACATCCCGTCGCTGTATGACACCACGCTGACCACGGTGTCCGTGCACATCGTCGAGCACCTCAGCTTCATAACAGTCGGCGTGATCCTCTGGTGGCCGGTCATCGATCCGATCCGCGACCGGCAGAGCGTGACCGTGAGCCCGCTCACGAAGATCGCCGCGCTGAGCGTCGCGGGCATCCCGCCCACCGTCCTCGGCATCGTGTTCGCGTTGGCGCCGGCGCCGCTGTACAGCTTCTACGCCCAGGCGCCGCGCCTCTGGGGAGTGTCCGCCCTGACCGACCAGCAGTACGGCGGGGTGATCATGCTCGGCGTCGGCAACATCGTGTATTTCATCGCCATCATCGTCGTCTTCATGCGTCTGTTCTCCGACCCGGGCCGTGATGAGGAGCTGGCCGCGGATCGGATCGCTGAGGCGCTCCGGTGAGCGCAGCGGCGTGGCGGCGAACCCATCCTTTAACATGCCGCTGGAGATGCACATGACTCATCTGCGCACCCTTGCGGCCGGCTTGGGAGTGTGTGTTGCGATCGGTTTGTTCGCCTGTGGCAACGGCACGCCCGGGGGTGGAACGGGCGGGACGCCCGCAGCCTGCAACGGTTCGGCGGCGGTGAGCTCCCTCGGCTCGGCTACGATGACCATTCAGGCGACCGACAACCTCGTGTTCGTCCCCGACTCGTCGACTGCGGCAACCGGTGACATCATCGAGTTCAAGAACACCGGCTCGATCGCGCACACGGTGACCTTCCAGGACAACAACGACGCGTGCCTCACCGACAGCACACTCGCACCCGGCGCCACCTGGGAGGTCAAGTTCACCCAGCCGGGCACCTACAATTACCTCTGCACCATCCACGCTCCCAACATGAAGGGCGTGATCAAGGTGAGCGGTTCGGCAGCGGGTACGTCCGCATCGCCGGGAGCGTCGCCGTCGGCCTCCGCGACCGCAACTCCCGCGGCTTAGCCAGCGCCCACCGGAGCACGACTCCGCCCATCAGCCGGCGCCGGTCCTGAGGTGCACATCCCCGGCCAGGAAACGATGCAGCTGACCTGATGCCTCGACGAGGAGCGCGCCGTCATCGCCGACGTCGACCGCCACGCCGTCGATGATCCCGGCCGGACCGTCAACGCTGACGGGCTCCCCCAATCCAACCGCGCAGTGGCGCCAATCCCCGAGGATGGCGCCGATCCCGCCTTCCTCGAGGCTGGCGAGGCGAACACCGAGCGCATTAGCCCACGCGCCAAGGAGTTCCTCCGCGGCAGGGGGATTCGCGACCAGGGTGTGGAGGCTGACCGCCTCGATGCCGTCTGGGAACCGGTCCACGCGGAGGTTGACGCCGAGACCAAGGGCGATGGCAACGCGGTCGCCGCCCGCCGCCAGGGGCTCGACCTCGCTCAGGATGCCCGCGAGCTTGCGACGCTCCACCAGGACGTCGTTCGGCCACTTCAGGCCGGCTGCGATGCCGTAGCCCGATACCAGCACATCGATCAGTGCGAGCCCCGCGGCGAACGGTATTCCGGTCGCCACGGAGGGGGAGCGGCGCAGCAGCACCGACGCCAGGAGCGCGGTGCCCCGGGGGGCGATCCACTCGCGCCCCTGCCGCCCGCGCCCGGCGGTCTGCTCGGCGGCGACGCAGGCGAACCCCTCCTCCGCACCGTCGCGGGCGGCTCGGAGCACCACGTCCTGGGTGCTCCTGGTCCTCGCCACGCGCATGAGGCGCAGCATCGGAAAACGCGGTTCTTGACCGGCTTGACGCGGCGACATACGATGCAAGTTATTACAGGGGTAGAGGGGTGAGGGTGGTGGTCAAAATGATCCAGGAGACCTGCGTGGAGATCGGCGAGCTTGAAGCTCGCTGGACTTCTCTGCGTGAAGCCCGCAATGCGCGCCGGCAGAAGATCCGCTATATCGACGAGCTCATCGACCAGTTCGAGAAGCTCAACCTCGCCGACGAGGTCGAGGTGCCGTACGAGCTCGTGGGACGGGCCGTGGCGCTGGTGAGCAACGACACCCACCTGGTCGGGCGCTCACCGCGGGAGTTGATGATCTCGGAGTGGATGGACGCGCTCTACGACGTGCAGGACAGCCTGATGTTCACCGCCGAGGACGATTCGGACTGAGCCGTATACTGGCCACTCGCAACGGGCGCCCGTAGCTCAGTTGGATAGAGCGCCGGCCTCCGGAGCCGGGTGCGGGGGTTCAAGTCCCTCCGGGCGTACGTTCCTCAGACGTAGACCCTGGCCCCCTCACGCTTGCCACAGGGCTGAAATTGGGCGAGGTGTCTGCGTTCCTACCTGGGTAGTATCCGCACCCTACCGTGGTAGTATCAGGGTATGAAGGTCAGCATGAGCTTGCCCGAAGAGGACGTTGAGTTCCTGGATTCCTATGCCCACACTCAGGGGTACCCCTCGCGTTCCGCGGTGCTCCACAAGGCTGTCCGGCTGCTCCGCGCCGCAGAGCTGGGCGATGCATACGAGGGCGCCTGGACCGAATGGGCGGCGACGGGTGAATCCGCGCTCTGGGAGGCTGCCACCGGTGACGGTGTCACTGCCTGATGCGGCGTGGTGAGATCCGCCTGGTCGATCTCGATCCCGTCCGCGGTGCCGAGGCGAGCAAGACGAGGCCCGCTGTCATCGTCAGCAACGACGGCGCGAATGTGACCGCCACGCGCCTCGGCCGTGGCGTCGTGACGGTGGTGCCGGTCACCTCGAACGTCGAGCGGATCTACCCATTTCAGGTGCGACTCGGGGCCGCCGCGACCGGGTTGCAACGGGACTCCAAGGCGCAGGCGGAGCAGGTCCGATCGGTTGCGGTCGAACGCATTGGGAACCGCGTGGCGGTGGTACCGGCCCTCCTCATGACACAACTCGATGAGGCGTTGCGGCTTCACCTTTCGCTGTAGACACTTGTCCACGCCGAGGGCGCGCTGCCGGCCGAGACTCGAGCGATGGTTGAAGCAGCGCCATGGATCGCGATCCCCCACATGCGCGGTCATGCCTGACATCAGCGATCGTCCATGGTCAGGCGTGACCAGGGCCAGGTACACGACTGCCGCCGACTACTGCGCTGCCTGTCTCATCGACCAGAACGAGCAAGGCGCTGCGAAGACCAAGTCGCGCTGCAAGCTCCCCGTCTACGAGCCACCGGAAATGGGCGGCAGGCTCAATCGCAACGCCGTCCACGCTGCGGCGGATCGCCTGGTCCGGGCCAGCGGCGGTGTCGACGCCTCGCTCGGTCAGCGTCAGGAAGCCGCACGGCGCCTCATCGAGCTCTTCGCGGCGATCGGTGATGTCCCGCCGCGCTCCCTGACCGCACTCGCCGGTCCCGGCGTTCCTCAGCCGCCGGCGACGGGTTCGTTGGGGGTGCTCGGTCCGTGATGCATCGCGTGGTCCGAGGGCATCGCCATCATGCGGAGCATCCCGATCCCGCCGGTGCGGAGAAACCTCACCGCCAGCAGGGCGATCACCGCGAGCATGACGATGTCGAGGTACGTCGTCGGGTCGAATGAGACGCTGGTGGAGAACGCGGTGGCGTTCCGCTGGCTCGGCACCCAACCAATGGCGCTGAACAATGCGCCCACGCCAAGCCCCGCAACGACCATGGTCAGGTACGACACCACCAGCAGATACAGCGCGACCCGGCCGCCGTAGTACTTGCGGTAGATGTTGATGATGGGAAGAATGATCAGGTCGCCGAAGATGAAGGCGATCGCGCCGCCGAAACCGATGCCGTTGCGCCAGAGCACCGCGGCGAGGGGCACGTTGCCGACCGAGCACACGTAGCTGAGCAGGGCGATGAGCGGGCCGATCAGCGCGCTCGAGAGCGCGGGCAGGAAACCACCGCCGCCGAAGAAGAGGTGTGACCAGACCGCCGTGGGCACCCATGCGCCGATCGCGCCGGCGATCAGGAATCCGAGGAGCAGGTCCCACCACAGCCCGTAGACGTTCATGAAGAAGTAGTGGCTCACCGACGTCAGCGCCTGCGGCGACACGACGCGCTGGAGCAGCGGACCGTCGGCGACCGTCATGTCCATGGTCGCGTGGCCCTCCATCTTTCCGGGTATGCCCCGATCCGCCTGGATCCGCGCGCCGTCGCTGAGCCTGCGGGTCAGGGTGACCCGGAAGATGAGCGCGAGCAGGACCACCATGACCACGCCCCCGGCGAACTCTGCGGCGACGAACTGCCAGCCGAGCAGGATCAGGAGCGCGAGACCGAGCTCGAAGACGAGGTTCGTCGACGCGAATTCGAAGATGATCGCGTTGGGGAGCGTGGAGCCCTTGCGAAACAGCGTTCTGGCGATGGCGACCGCCGCGTACGAGCACGACGACGACGCCGCGCCGAAGATGGTCGCGAGGGTCGCGGAGCGAACGTCATCGCGGCCCAGGAGCCGGCCGATCGCCTGCTTCGGGACGAAGGCCTCGACGCACGCCGAAAGCAGAAACCCGAGTGCCAGCGGCCAGAGCACCGCCCAGAACATGTCGAAGGCGAGGCGCAGCGCATCGCCCGCATGGCTCAGCACGAAGCTCATCAATCGGACCTCGCTGATCGCACGCGATCAGGGTAGCCACGCAGGGTCCGTTCACAACTCTGAGCGATCTCCCAGGTGAAGCCCACGGCGTTCTGAAGGCCGGGCGCGACGCTGGTCGACGTCATACGTCAGTCCACCCAGGAGGTACAACACCATGGACGGCGACCAGTTCATCCCACCGCCCCCGCCCCCGGAAGAGCCGGGAAAGCGAAGGACGGGTCTGCGCAAGATCGCGGCGACGGCGCTGCTCTCGGTCGGCCTGCTCGCCGGAACGGGGGTAGGCAGCTTCGTGATCGCGCACGCTGCCTCATCCTCGGCGTCGAGTGGCGCAACCCTGACGGCGAGCACCGCGTCGCCGTCAACCACGGCGCCGGCGACCAAGACGCCGGCGACCAAGACGCCGTCGACCACGACCATGTGCCCGAACATGGGCGGCTCGACCAGCACCACCGGCTAGCGTCCCTTCCTCCCCCTCAAGGCGGCCCGCCGCGCGCGGCGGGCCGCCTCACCACCACTCGAACGGCCGCCCGTCCCAGTCGTCGAGCACGGGGTAGGTCGGATCCTCAGCCAGCTCGGCGATCCGATGGCTGAGGGCGTCCACCTCGGCCTCGCTGAGCAGCCGCCGCAGCCGCAATCGCAACGCGATCATCCGGGCCTCATCCCCGGCGAGGTCGCGCACCCGCTTCGCCAGCCTCGCGGGCAGCGCTGAGCCACCCAGCGAGAGAAGCGCGGTGCGCTGGCGCGGGTAGGGGAGGAAGCTCAGGGCGTTGTCGATCGCCTTCACGCTGGGACCGTCGACGACCAGCAGGTGGGTCCGTTTGCGGTCGGCGTTGTTGATGAGCACGTCGAGGACGGCGACGGCGCGGAGCTGTGCATCGAGCTGGTCAGCCCGCTCGGCCGTCGGCGGCTCATCGAGGACGTGGACGAAGCGCTGCACCGACCCCGGGCCGAGCGGACCGTCGCGGAGGACGGTCACCGGGACGCGATGCAGGCCGAGCGCGGAGTCGACGATGTACGCGGCCACCTCGCGGAGGTACAGGGTCCGGCGGGGGAAGTCCCAGAGCGGCCGCTCGCCGCGCACGGGTTTGTAGACCGCCCGCAGCGGCTCGGCCGGCTTCGCCGGGTCGGGAGCGTCGAGCTCGAGCAGGAAGACGCCGTTGCTGCCGTACACGACCTCGGCGATCCGTTCGATCGGTGCCTCGGCGAGCGCGCGGGCGATCTCGGCGTCCCGCGTGGCGGCCCCGTCGGTGGGACCGGGCGCCATCGCCGCCTCGAACCGGGCGCGCAGCGACGGCGCGGCCGCGGTCTCGTCATCGTCGCCGGCGGGGAGAGCGAGCCCTGGTATCGGGTCGAGGTGGGGTCGGCGCGGCCCTTTGAGACGAGCCCTGCGCCGTCGCGCGTCGTCGCTCACCACTGTCCCGACGATGCAGAGAGGGCGGTCAGCGGTTCCGCCGGGCGACAAAGATGGTCACGGCCACCGCCAGCCCCACCGGGACGCCGATCAGCAGCGTCAGCGTCGAGACCTCACCGGTCGCGTCCAGCCCCAAGGCGATGCCGAGGACCACTGCAATCGCCAGGGCAACGAGGAGGCCGATCAGCCAGGCTCGACGGACCGGCGCGGGCTCGGCGCGGCCCGCGATCTCGATCCTCGGAGCCGCCGGTGCGTCCTCGTACCAGCGCCGATGCGCGGCAGGGACGGCCTCGTTGTCGGGAAGGTCTGCTCGGTCGAGCGCCGCCCACCACGCCGGGGCGCCGTCGTTTCGTCGCTGGCCGTACGGCCGGGCAGATCGCGAAGACTCGTCGGACATGGAGCCTCGAAGTACGACGGCTGACCACGACGGCCGCTCAGCGCTGACGCATGGAATGAAGAGCGGTGAGGAGATGATATCGCCTCGGGTTCTGCGACGCTACCTCGGCGAGTCAGAGTCGGGTGATCGTGCCGAGAGATGCCGTCCGAGGTCGCTCGCTGAGATCGCTGCAGCGCGAGCAGCGCGCATGCACGCGATGCGCTGAGGCGGGCTACATCGCGCGTGCGCATCCGGTGTTCAGCGGCCGCGCGGGTCAGCGCATCCTGCTCGTCGGGCAGGCACCTGGACCGGTCGAACACGATCAGACCAGGCCGTTCGCGGGTCGGGCCGGCCGGCAGTTGATGCGCTGGCTGATTAGCGCGGGCTTCCGCGACGAGGAAGACGTCCGTGATCGCATCTACATGACCGCTATGACCACGTGCTTTCCGGGCCGTCGCCCCGACGGAGCAGGCGATCGACGTCCCAGCGCGGCTGAGGTTGCGCTCTGCGCACCCTGGCTCGACGCGGTGATCGAGATGCTTGCACCGCAACTGGTCATTCCAATCGGTTCGCTCGCGCTCGAGCGATTCCTTCCCGGACAGCGTCTCGACAACGTGATCGGCGCCGCCTATTCCGCGTCGGGGATCCCGATCTCCGGAACGCCCGAGGTGTCCCCGGTCCTGGTGCCGCTGCCGCATCCGTCGGGCCAGAGCCGGTGGCTCAATGACCCTGCTCGTGTCGCGCTGCTGGACCGAGCGGTCGCGACGCTGCGCGAGATGATCGCCTGGGCGGACCGTGTTGCTTGAACCCAGCTGATCGACTTTCGCGAGGTATTTCCAATGCTATCATCGGCTCTCGCACGTCTTGCTGTGACGGGGAGAAAGGTTGCGCCAACGTGGGATGCGGCGTCGTGAGGGCGCACCTTTGATTCGTGACGAGGCCACGTCGCCCGCTGAGCCTGCCGTCAAGAACGCCGAGGACATCCTGGAGCGCATCTTCGCGCCGACACCCAAGGCGAGTCCGGCGGAGCAGGCCGAGCGCGCGCTGCGCCGCCCCAAACAACTGATCTACTGCGCGCTGAGCAACCGCAACTTCTACTGGCGCCAGCACATCACGAAGTTCGTCCTCGACGAGGGCCAGGTGCCGATCGTTCCCTTCATGCTCTTCGACTACTACCTGGTGCACACGGTTCCGAAGGACGTCGTGCGTGAAGCGTTCAACAACCTCATCGTGCGCTGCGATCAGATGTGGGTGTTCGGCAATCCGTCGCTCGGCGTGAAGGTGCAGATCGGCATCGCCAAGCGTCTCAAGAAACCGATCCGCTACTACGACATCACCGACATGCCCTATCGAGTCGTCAGCGTCCCGGAAGCGATGCTGCGCGAGGAGTGAGACACTGAGGGCATGACCGTGCTGGTGATCGTGCTGATCGTGGTCGTGCTCGTCGTTCTGTACCTCGCGTACAGGTTCAACCGGCTGATCCGGCTGCGGACGCGAACCCAGGAGGCGTGGTCGGATATCGACGTCGAGCTCAAGCGCCGCTACGACCTCATTCCGAACCTGGTGAACACGGTGCAGGGTTACGCGGCCCACGAGCGGGGGGTGTTCGAGGCGGTCACCGCCGCGCGCACCAATGCGCTGGCCGCGTCAAAGACCGGAGACCCGACGGCGATGGCCGGCGCCGAGGACGCGCTCACGGGATCCACGCGCCAGTTGCTCGCGGTTGCGGAGAACTATCCTCAGCTCAAGGCGTCCGAGTTGTTCCTGAACCTGCAGGAGCAGCTGACCACCACCGAGGACAAGGTGGAGTTCTCGCGGCGGTTCTACAACGGCAACGTCCGCGATTTCAACACCGCACTGCAGACGTTTCCCACCAACATCTACGGTCGGATCCTGCATTTCCAGCCGTTCGCGTTCTTCGCGGTGGCCGACTCGGAGCGCGCCGCGCCGACGGTGTCGTTCCCGCCGACGGCTCCCCCGGCTGCGGCACCGTCGCCACCGGCAGCAGCGCCTCCCGTCTGATCCCGCATGGGGTGACCGAACCGACTGACGGCGGCGAAGACCGCGAGCTTCAGCGCTTGCTGGTCGCGATGGCGAGCCTGATGCTCGCCGGGGCGTTCGAGCTCTGCGCCACCCTGCTCCACCACCCGGAGGCGGGTGTCGTCGTTGTCGTGATCGCGATCCTGGCGACCGTCGTGCTCGCCCGGCCGACCAAGATCATGCTCGGTCTGGTCGCGCTCTCGCTGGCGGTGGAGATGGTGATTCCACTCCAGACCGGCGGTGGCAGGATCGGCGATTGGGATCTCCATTACCAGCTCGGTCGCGCCTATGCGGGGCTCTCGTCCACGGTCGGTGTCACCGACCTTCGACAGCGCACGCCGCTGTTCGATGCCCTCGCGGGCAGCGTGCTGGTATGGGGGAAATCGTACTGGTCGTTCCAGATCGTCAGCGTGGTGCTCAACTCGCTCTGGCTCTGGCCCGCGCAGCGCCTGCTCCAGACTTTTGGTGCGAGCCCACGACGTCTGCTCGTCGTCGGGCTCACACCGATGATCGTCTTCTACTCGGTGTACACGTGGCCGTGGGGCTTCGTCTCCTTCTTCGTGCTCGGGGCACTCTGCGGGGCGCTCGCACGCGGGCGCGTCGCCGCGATGACCATCGGGGTGGCACTGTCCGGGGCGTTGCTCACCCACATCGGATCGATCGGCCTCGTCGCCGGCCTCGGTTTGTGGGTGCTCTTGCGGCGCCGCGACCGGAAGCTCACAGTGCTGGCGGGGTGCGTCGGAGTCTCGCTGATCGCGCCGTGGGCGGCGTTCACCCACACGCTGTCTCCGAGCGTGCTGTGGCAGGGCTCCATCCCCGCGCAGTACGCGGGCTCGGTGGGACAGTGGCTGCTCAGCCGGCCGGTGCTCTTTGCATCGACGTTCTGGGGCATTCCGCCACCGCGCCTCGGGACACCACTGCTCGACGTGGTGATCTCGCTGTTCTTCTTCTCGACGTCGGCGGCGCTGCTTCCGGTGCTGATCGTCGGGCGGCGGTGGCCGCACCCGCCTGCGCCCGTCGTGTGGGCGATCGGCGGCGGCGTGATCGCCGGCATGCTGCTGCTCCCCACCAACACATCGCGCTCGGGGCTGGCCGAGACCGTGTTCACCGCCGACATCGCGCTCATCATCGCCGGCGTCGCGCGGCTCTCGCGTGAGCAGACGCGAACCCTGAGTCGGGTCACCGCGGGCCTTGCGGCGATTGCGATTGCGGCGCTGGTGTGGCGCTCGGAGGTCGTCGTGCCGGGCGATCCCAACCTGCGCTACAGGGTGTCCCAGGCGCTCGAGTTCTTCGTCGCTCGCTTCACGGTGGCGCCGGCAATCCTGGTGGGGCTCATCGGGGTCGTCCTGCTTGTCTGGTCGTGGCGCCGGGGCATTGCACAGGGTTAGTTGAGCGACGCTGCAGCGAAGGCTTGACCTGCCCGATCACACAGCTCCGGATGCGCCGACGACGTCCGTGTGAGTGGTCGCCGGCTCCGGCGCCGCGCGCTTTCGCGTCGATACCTCGCGCCACAGCACGACTGCGGCAACAACCGTCGCCGCCGTCGCGAACAACGGCAGCGCTGCAGGCACGGTCGCCGGCTGTGAGGCCGACGTGATGTCGATGGCCAGGGTCGCCGGCGTCATCGCGACGGCCAGCAGCGCAGCGATGCGACGATGGCCGCCGAGGAGCAGGATGGCCATCGGCCACATCAGGTACTGATCGGAGATCGCGGGCAGCAGACCGAGGATGATCAGCATCGAGAGGGCGACGATGTCGACGACTGCGACCCCGCGGCGCGCGCACTGAACGATGACCCAGAGCACCAGCGCCGCAATCACGATCTCCGCAGGGGCGATGAACGGGTCGCCCCACGCCGCTGGAAACAGCAGCGACGTTCCCAGTCCCTGGCGGTGCGGCACATAGGCGATCACTCCAACGATGCCCTGCAGGATGTGTTCGGGATGGATGACGGCGTACACGGCGAACGCCGCGAGTGCGGGCAGGATCACCCGAGCGATGAACCCGCCCCACTGGGCGCGACGCACGCCGGAGAGCAGCGCGGGGACGAAGTAGGCGGGCCAGACTTTGACCGCGGCGCCGACGCCCACCAGCCATGCCGCCCGGCGCGGATGCAGCGTCAGCCACGCCACCGCGAGCAGCAGGCACAGCTCTGGGATGCTGTCGAACTGACCGTGCAGCGTCGGCACCGCGATCGCGATCGGGTTCAGTGCGTAGAGCCACGCGCTGCGCCACCGCCAGCGTCCTCGCACCAGGATGGCGAGCGCCGGCGCGATCGCGGCATCCACCATCCAGAACGGCGCGCGCGCGATGGCGGCGAAGAGGTGCGGGCTGCCGGTCGGCACGATGGTCGCGGCGAGCGACCACCACCAGTAGATGACCGGGGGGTAGTTGGCGAGGGTGGGGAGTGCTGCCCCGTACACGTCGCCACCGAGGCGCAGCTGGTTGCCGAGCTTGCGATACGCGAAAAAGATGTCATACGTGCCGCCGTCGAAGAGCAGCGACACCGCGGCGCGGAGACAGAGCGCCGCGAATGTGACTGCCACGAGGCCCACGGCGAGGCGGCGGCGACTGGCGTCAGGTGGCGCCGGGGCAAATGCGATCGCGACTCCCGCGAGGCCGGCTCCGGCAAGGAGGACCCACGCCACCCAGGTGGCCGCGCCCGCCGATAGACCGATGCTCATCGTCGAGGAGTGAGCCTACCGCGTGGTCGAGGCGTCCACGGCGCGGTTTCGAGTTGGATGAACCTATAGAAGCGCGCCGGCGCCCACGTCAGACAACGCCGGTGTGCCGAAGTAGTGACCCTGGTCGAGATCGGCGACGAGCCCGATGTTGGTGGGCTGCCATCCGAGCAGCTCGCGGGTGATCGCGCTCGAAGCGGGGCTGTCGACCCCGATGAAGTTGGCCAGCCACGTGAAGTGCGCGACGGCCTCACCGGGGGGAATCGCCCGCACTGGAACCCCCAGGTGCCGCCCGATCACATCGGCGACCTCGCGGATCGGCACGCCCTCGTCGCCGATCGCGTGCAGGGTCGATGCCGCCGGCGCCGACTCCACCGCCAGACGGAAGAGGCCTATTACTCAAGCCACTCCTGGAGAGCCGTCAACGTCTGCACTGCTTCGGGGTGAGATCCGTGTCGCTTTGGAGGCACCTATCTCACGAGCTGCAGATCGTCGCAGGCTTGCGAGTAGCAAGATCGGCCTCCGACGAACCGCCAAGCTACTGGAACCACCCCTCCAGGTCGATGATCGCGTTGACGCTGCCGGCACCGTTGTACAGGTCCACGTCGCCATCGTCCGCGTCGGCGGGGATTGTGTCGAGTTCCACCACCGCCAGGTTTGGAAGCACCTGACCAGCCTCGAGGTTCACGTCGGAGATCGTCGGCGGACTCAGGAATTGGGCTGGGTACAGGCTCAGGTAGGTTCGTGTCGTGGGCGCAACCGCCGTTGGGTTGACGACCATGGCCACCACGGTCTGGTGCCTACCCCTGGGACCAAGACCCCGAAGTACCTTGCGGAGAACGCCGCCGCGGCCGACATCCATTTGAGCGCAGTGGATCTGGCCGAACTCGACGCCCTTCCCGCGCCCGAGGGGACCCGCTACTGATTCCTGACGGCCGTCAACCGAGTCCCTAGGTCTCCCTGACTTGCATCATCGCCTGGAGCGCGGCGATGCGCTCCTCGATCGGGGGATGCGTGTCGAAGAGGTGATG
The DNA here is from genome assembly GCA_049283735.1 of Candidatus Dormiibacterota bacterium. GTDB lineage: Bacteria > Chloroflexota > Dormibacteria > Aeolococcales > Aeolococcaceae > Palsa-851. The sequence goes on along the minus strand of JBAPWO010000104.1, from coordinate 7,088 downwards.
CGTGAATCCGCCGTGATGCTGCAAGGGATCGTCGATGCACATGGCCGCGGTGGCGTGGGTCATCTTCGCGAACGGCTTGTCGTTCTGCTGCAGCTTCTGCAACGCGTGCAGCAGTCCCGCGGGGTTGCGAGTCAGATCGACGCTGCTGGCGTCAGCGAGCGACTCGCGCGAGCGTGACAGCGCGAACTGCATGAGCGGACCGACGACGACCGCGACAACCGAGAGCAACGCCGCGGCGGCGATGAGGATGATGATCAGATACCCGCTGTCGCGGTTGTTGCCGCCGCGAGTGAAGAACAGTGAACGCCACAGCAGGCTCGCCAGCAGTCCGATGAGCGCCACCGACGTCGCCACGATCAGCACGAGGCGAACGTCGTAGTTCTTGATGTGGCTCATCTCATGGCCGATGACGCCTTCGAGCTCTTCGCGATTCATGATCGCGAGCAGCCCGGTGGTGCAGGTGATCGCCGCCTTCTTCGGGCTCGTGCCGGTGGCGAAGGCGTTGGGTGACGGGTCGTTGATGATGTAGACCTTCGGCATCGGCAGCCCGTCGCCGATCGCGAGGGTGGACACGATGTCGTAGAGCATCGGCGCCTGTTCCTGGGTGACGGGTTGCGCACCCGAGACCGCGAGGACGGTTTGCTGCCCGAGGGTCAGCGACCAGAGCACCACGAGGAGCGCGACGATCGCGGCGATGACGATGCCCGAGATGCCGCCGCTGACACCCGATGCGATGAAGCCGATCACGTAGCCGATCGCTGCCCAGATGATGAAGAAGGCTGCGACCACGACGACGCTCTTGCGTTTGTTGCGGGCGATCTGGTGATACATCGACCTCACTATGCCACGGCGGATGCCGGGGCAAACCGATGTTCAGGCCGAACGTCCAGACGACAGCTCCCGCGTGGGTCAGATCAGGCCGGCGTAGCGCTCCCGAACGGCTCGCAGTGAGGCCGGGATGGGGGTGAGCGCCGGGACTCTCGTCGCGACGCAATCGGCCGTCTTCAGCCCGGCACCGGTGATGTAGGCCACCACCGTCTCGTCGCCCTCCCACCGGCCCGCGCGCGCGAGCTTGCCGAGCACCGCCACGGTGACCCCACCGGCGGTCTCGGCAAAGATGCCCTCGCTGGCCGCCAGCAACTCGATGCCCTCGACGAGCTCCTCCTCGGTCACGCTCGCGACCACCCCGCCGGTCTCGCGGGCGATGCGCAGGACGTCGGCGCCATCCGAGGGGTTGCCGATCGCGATCGAGCGGGCAATCGTGGCCGGCCTGACCGGGACCACCGTGGTCTCACCGCCGGCGAACGCCGTCGCCACCGGCGAGCAGCCGAGCGCCTGAGCGCCGGTGAAGCGTGGCAGCCGTGAAGTGCGCTCGACCAGGCCGAGGTCGATCAACTCACCAGCGGCCTTGCGGTGCTTGACGAACTGGCACCCTGATGCGACCGGCACGATGATCTCGTCAGGCAGGCGCCAGCCGAGCTGCTCGGCGGTCTCGAAGGTCAGGGTCTTGCTCCCCTCGCTGTAATAGGCGCGCAGGTTGAGGTTGCAGAACCCCCAGTCGACGCAGTCGGCCAGCTCCGTGCAGAGCCGGTTGACGTCGTCGTAGCTGCCGTCGACCGCGATGATCGTCGGCCGGAAGATCGAGGTCCCGATCATCTTGGCGGGCTCGAGGTCGCCGGGCACGACCACGACCGCACGCAGCCCGGCGTGCGCCGCGTATGCCGCCACCGAGTTGGCAAGGTTGCCCGTGCTGGCGCACGCGATGGTGGTGAGTCCGTGCCCGCGCGCCCAGGTCGCCGCGACGCTCACGACCCGATCCTTGAACGAGCCGGTCGGGTTCTGCGTGTCGTTCTTGAGGTAGAGATTGCGCAGCCCCAGTTCGGCGCCGAGGTTGCGCGCTCGGATCAGCGGCGTGAACCCCTCGCCGAGCGTGATCGGCTCCGTCTCGTCGAGGTCGACCGGGAGCAGATCTCGATACCGCCAGATGGTCGGGGGTCCGGCGGCGATGCTGTCGCGCGAGATCCGCCGAGCGACCTCCTCGTAGTCGTAGCGCACCTCGAGCGGGCCGAAGCAGCGCTCGCAGATGTTGGTCGCCTCGACCGGGGTCTCGTGGCCGCATGCGCGGCAGACGAGACAGCTGACGTGCGCGCCCGAGGGAGCGCGTCCGTAGCGTTCGAGCAGACTGATGGTGGACATGAAAAAACCTCCCGGGCTTCTGGTCCGGGAGGCTTCCCAACGTGGGCGCGCGTGCCCCTACGTCCGGAAACCTCCGCGGGGCATGATCATGGTTGCGAGCACGACTCTGGGTGTCAGCACAGTGCGGGCATGCTACCACGGACACCGCGCAGCGCCGCAACCGCGCGTTGACATCGTGACGCACCTCAGATGCGACGGATGAGATCGCGCTCGATCCGCTCGCGCGTGAGCGCGACCACAGGGTGAAGCGCGTGCCCGCGGAGCGCCTGCTCCATCTGACGGAGCAGCGAGTAGAGGCTCTTCACCGCCTTGACCACGTCGCCGGTGTCGGCCCCCGGCGGTGGCTCGATGTCGGCAAGGGGCACGCCGGACGCCCATTCGTATGCGGGCCGGATCTGCTCGAGCGACAGCGGTGGCATGGTTTCCAGCCCGTGCTCGCGCTCCAGCTCGATGAAGCGGCGCATCGCCGTCCGCAGGCGCCGGTGGCGTTCCTCGATGCGCGGAGTCGGAAAGTGGCGGCGAGACGGCTGGGGGCGCTCGCGACCGCGGTCCTCGGCGACCAGGCTCACCAGGGTGGCGGCGAGCTCCTCGGGCTTCAACCCGTCGAGCACCCCGGACGCGATCGCATCGGCGACCAGGAGCGAGCTTTCCCCGTACAGCGAGCCGGCGAGGCGACCGAGGTCGGTCGGGTCGTCACCGTCGAGGAAGCCGGCTGCGCGCAACACCGCTCGATGGGCCTGGAACTCGCGGCGGAAACGATGCTGCGAGCGCTCGAGCTCCTCCTCCGCGCCGGCAAGGGTCGTTTCGATGTCGGTGATCCGATTGTGGTGGGCGCGATGCTCTCCGAAGTACGGGCAGTTGCGACAGGGCGACTCGTTGAGCCGTTCCTGGAGCGACCGCGTGGTTCGGCGCAGCGCCTCGTAGCGCTGGCCGGGGTCCGATCCGGCCCTGCCGTAGCGGCCGCGGCGGGCATCGGTCCAGTGCCCGCGCCGCACTCTGCGGAGCGCGAGCTGAGCCTCGCCGAGCTGGGTGGTGGTGGTGAGGAACGAGGTCAGGGTCCGCTCGGTACAGGGGACGCGCGGATGCTGGAACCGCCGCAGGCGCAGGTCGTGCAGCTCGGCCTCGAGGTTGCCCTTGCGGTGCCCCCACCGGGCAGAGCGCTCGACAGCCTGGTACTGCCCGAACGAGCTGTCGAGGAGCAGCTCGGCGGCCTCCGCGGACCTCGTGCGCAGGAGGTTGAGCACCATCGTGTACGTCGGGGAGAACTTGGAATCGACGGCGAACTCACCGGAGATGGCGGCGTCGTAGATGTCGCGCAGGTCGACGTCGCTCTCCTTGAGGATCACCCCGTGCCCGACGGTGTCGATCCCGCGCCGTCCGGCCCGTCCCATCAGCTGGGTGAGCTCGCCGCTGGTGAGTGAGGCGAAGCTCACGCCGTCGAACTTCGTGAATGTGGAGATGACGCAGGAGCGGGCCGGCATGTTGAGACCGAGCGACAGTGTCTCGGTGGCGAACACCACCTTGATCAGGCCCTGCTGAAAGAGCCGCTCCACGGTCTCCTTGGCGTACGGGAGCAGGCCCGCGTGGTGCATCGCGAGCCCGCGGCGCAGGAGACGCCGGTCGAGCTCGAGCAGCACGCACTGGCGCTCGTCCGCGTCGTTCAACGCCTCGATGCTTGCAGTGATCGCGACATCGATGCGCTCCTTCTCGTCGTCGCTCGTGAGGTCGACGCCATGCACGCTGCAGCGTTGGAGCGCTTCGCGGCATCCGCGGCGCGAGAAGATGAAGTAGATGGCGGGGAGCATCGCGCGACGGCGCAGCACCTCGATCACCTTGAGCATGTCGTTGTCGGGCGCGCGTCGCGCCTCGCGAAAACGCGGCTGCTGCACGGCATCCGCCTGGGCAAGCTCGAGCGTGCCGCGCGCGGCGTTGCCCGCCTTGTCGAAGAGCGGGTGCAGCGCGTTGTCGATGGCGAGCCACATCTCGAGAGCCACCGGACGTTCGGTGCGCGTGACCGTCTCGATGGTGCCACGCAGGCCGGACATCCAGGCTGCCACCTCACCGACGTTGCTGATCGTCGCCGAGAGCCCGATAAGGCGGATGTGGCGTGGCGCCTCGATGATCAATTCCTCCCACACCGTGCCGCGCGGGTAGTCATCGATGTAGTGGATCTCGTCGAGCACGACGTCACCCACCCGGTCGACGCGCGCCGGCTCGTCGTAGAGCACGTTGCGCAGAATCTCGGTGGTCATGACGATGACCGGGGCGCCGTCGTTGAGGGTGTGCTCGCCGGTGATCAAGCCGATGCGATGCTCGCCGAAGCGCGCACAGAGGTCCTGGTACTTCTGGTTGCTCAACGCCTTCAAGGGCGTCGTGTACACAACGTCGGCCGCGTCGGTGATCGGACGTCGCAGCGCGGCTGGAGCGTCGAGGCGGCGCCAGATCACGTAATCGGCCACGACGGTCTTCCCGCTCGACGTCGGCGCGCTGACCAGCACCCCGCGCGAGCGCTCGAGCTTGATGATCGCCTCGCGCTGAAACTCATCGAGCGCGAATGGCAAAGTCGCCTCGTATGCCTCGATGAGATCCCGTGTGTCAGACGTGGATCAGCTCGAAATGCGAGCCGAGGACGAGCGCCTCGCCGTGGTCGTCGACGAAGCGCAACACCTTCTGGCACATCTCGTCCGCATGCCGGCTGTCCGAGCTCACGCACGCAACCCCGATCACCGCCGACTGCCAGAGATCCTGATCTGCAACCTCGGCGACGGCGACATTGAACGTGTTGCGCAGCTTGGCGGTGAGCGAACGCACCACCTGGCGCTTGTCCTTGAGGGATTCGCTGTCCGGCACCTGGAGGGTGACGGTCAGGGTGCCGATGACCATATGACGCTACGAGGAGGGGATGGCATTGACGGAGGCGGGCCGTCTCGCAGCCGGGGCTACCCCCCCCGGCGAGAGCGAGGGGTGGAACGGCGAAGGCGTTCCGACCCCGTGACCGCCGCAATCGATGCCGTCCCCTCCGCCCCTCACAGGGCGTCGAGCAGTTTCTGGCGGAGGACCTCCAGCTTCTCGAAGTCGTCAACCGACGGACGGGTCGTCGCCTTGCTGGGGAATTTGAGGTGCTGGACGGCTTCCGAGAGGATCCGCAGCTCGTCGTCGGTCAGCCGGACCGAGCGCATGTGCGGCGCCGGAGCGGCCGGAACCGGGTGCACCGCATCGTCGTTGACGCCGACCGACAGCGGGGCGTCGAGCTGTTCAGGTTCCGCGGACCGGAAGAGCTCGTCGCTGCCGCGCAGCTGTGCGCGGCGGAATCCGCGCATCACCGTCGTGCCGCGCGCACCCGCTCGCGTGGACGTTCCGCGCTCCCGGAGACCTCGATGGTGCCGTCGTCACCGCGATCCTGAGCGATGACGGCCTTGGCCAGTGCCCGGTAGGAGCGAGCCCCGGGCGAGTTCGGAGCGTATTCGAGGATCGACTGGCCCGCGAGCGGGGTCTCGGCGAATCTGATCGAGGAGTCGACGGTGATCGGGAAGACCAGGTCGGGATACGCGCTCTTGACCAGATCGAGCACCTCCTGGCTGTGCAGGGTGCGCGACTTGTACAGCGTCGGCAGGATGCCGGCAACCCGCAGGTGACTGTTGAGCTTGGCGCGCACGCGATCGATGGTGCGCTGCAGCTGCTGCATCCCCTTCATGCCGAAGTACTCGCACTGCAGCGGGATGATCACGTCCGTCGAGGCGACCAGCGCGTTGATGCAGAGCAGGCCGAGCGATGGCGGGCAATCGATGACCACGTAGTCGTACCGACCCTCGATCGGCTCGAGCTTCTCCTTGAGGATCGACTCGCGGCCGAACTCGGTGACGAGTTGCAGCTCGGCGCCGCTGAGGTCGATGTTCGCCGGGATGAAGTCGAGCCCCATGGCCTCGGACGTGAGCATGACGTCGCCGGTGTTGACGCGATGGTCGGTGAGCAGGTCGTAGATCGTCCGCTCCAGCTCGTCGGGCCGGCGGCACCCCATGTTGATGGTGAGGTGACCCTGGGGATCGAGGTCGATGGCGAGCACTCGCAGCCCCGCTTCCGCGATGGCTGCCGCGAGGTTGACTGCGGTCGTGGTCTTGCCCACGCCGCCCTTCTGGTTCGCGACCGAAATGATCCGCGTCATGGCCGGCGCGGTGTCAAGAGATCGCAAAGGGAACAGACGCGCCTCACTGAGCAGGTATCATAGCGAACCCGATTGCCTCTCTCGGCCGTGGGTCGGGAGCGAGCGCAATCGCAGCGGTCATTGACCCTTGAAATCCGGAGTGGTGTTTGGTGTCTGAAGAACGTGTGAAGCCTCGCAGCCTGTTCGTCGATGAGGCTATCGCGCTTGCCCTCGAGAGCCGCTGGCCCGAGGCGCTGGCCGTGAACCAGTCGCTGGTCGAGCGCCACGGTGCCGACGAGGACACCCTCAACCGTATCGGCAAGGCGCTGACGGAGCTTGGCCAGCGCGAGGAGGCGCTCGCTTCCTACTCGGCCTCGCTCCAGCTCAACCCGCTGAACCTGATCGCTCAGAAGAACGTGCGCAAGCTCACCGCGATGCTGGAGAGCAAGAGCACCGCGTCCGGCTCCGCGGCCGCCATCGACGTCGAGCTGTTCACCGAGGAGCCGGGCAAGAGCGCCATCACGGTGCTGAGCGCACCGTCGAAGTCGGCCACGGTCTCGATCGCCCCGGGCGACGTGGTCGAGCTCTACCGGGAGGGGTCGACGCTGCGGGCTCAGACCTCGCGCGGGGTCTCGCTCGGCGAGGTCGACACCAAGATCGCCCGGCGTCTGGTTCCCCTCATGGAGACGGGCAACCGCTACTCGGCCGCCGTGGCCAGGCTCGAGGACGAGCGGGTCGAGATCATCCTCCG
>JBAPWO010000103.1:0-8371 GCA_049283735.1 Candidatus Dormiibacterota bacterium | reverse complement strand
AGAGTCGTTGCGCCATGGTGCCAGAGAGCAGGGCCGGCGCCGACCACAATTGGCCGCAGCGCATGACCATGACCACAACCAACGTGGAGATCCTGCGCCAGGGTTGGCTCGACGCCGCCTCCGCCCTGGCACCTGGCCTCGACACACTGCCTGAGGCACTCGAGCGCAGTCTCGAGGCTGCTGTCGTCGACGAACGCCTTGACGAGCAGTCGCTTCTGAAGATGGTCGGCGAGGTGACCGCGGATGCCGCGGACTCGCTTCCCACCGATGAGCTGTACTTCCTCACCAGGCGCCTGCAGCGGGCCGTCTACGAGTATCTGCTCTCGCTCGACGCCCTTCCGGAGCCGCCACCTCGCCGCGACGGCGCAAACGGCCACGCCACGCACGACACCACGCTCATCGGTGCGGAGGAGGTCGCGGCGCTCGGGCGTCACGCTCATGTCAAGACTGAGGTCGCCGCGACAGCTCCGGACGTCACCACCGCGGATCCTCCGGATCCCGAGTCGACGGCCCCCGAGGTCATCATCGCCGCCCCCGAGCCGGAGTTGGAGCCCGATCTCACACCGGCATCGGCCGACGAGCCCGAATCCGATCAAGCCGCTGCGGAAGCGGCGGCCGACCGCGTCGAGGCGGGCCTCGCGGAGCTCGACGCCCAGCTGTCGCCGGAAGAGCCATCGGACATTGCACCCATGGCTCCCCCTGACGTCGAGCTCGAGGCGACCTCCGCGACGGACCCCGGAACGGATCCCGCGGCGGCATTCCCATCCGAGTCGGACGCCGAGGCGGCGCCTGCGGAGCAGCCGCCAACCCGGCCCGCGTTCACGCTCTTCCGGCGAACCGGCGCGGCTGCGGCCAAGGCGGTCAAGCCGGCCCCGGATTCGGATGGTTCGACTGCGGTCGAGCCTGGCGACCTGGCAACGAATGGATCGGCACCCCACCCGGATGTGACGGCCGAGGATCCGGAGTCCTTCGTGAAGCCGAAGGACGGCTTCCACCTCAGCGACCTCGCAGATTTCGCCGTGGTCCAGCGCTCGGAACCGGTGGACGAAGCGCCCACGGACCCGGCCTCGGCCCCCGATACGTTCGAAGCACTCGATCAAGCCTCGCCTGACGACGCACCCGCACCGGTGGTGCCTGAGCCACCGAACGGCGCCACGACGAGAGGGTGGCGCCTCCGCGACGATGATGCGGACCAGGCGTACGAGCTGGATTCGGACAACGACCCCGGCGACGTTCGCTTCGAAACCGACCCCGAGGTCGTCGAAGCACGTCTCGAGATCAACGATCGGCTTCGCCGCAAGCGCTGCGACGAGGCGGCCGCGCTTCTGCAGCGACTCGCGAACGACGTCGGTGGGCGCGCGCTCGCGGAGCTCGCGCTCGACGCCGGCGATCGATGCCGTGCCCTCGGCAAGGGGAATGCGGCGCTCAGCTGCTATCTCGCCGCGTCACGCGCGGACCCGGTGCACGAAACCCCGCTGCTTCGACTCGCCGATATCTGCATCGACGATCACGATATCGACCTTGCCGTCTCCTACCTCGAGCGCGTGACGCGGCTTCGCAGGTTGCGCAATGACGACAAGGGCGCTCTGAAGCTCTACCGCAAGATCGTGACCATCGCGCCGTATCGAGACGACATTCTCGCGATGTTGATGCGAGCTCAGGCCAACGGCCGGTTCGAAGAATAACGGTTCGTGGACGCCACCAGGTCACATGCCGCGTGGCCAAGCTCGTCCGCTGTGCGATGCGTTTGTTACCGAAAGGCGATGAACGGCAGGGCAGATTCGATCCACACTCGGGTGCGGCCGTCATCCAGGTCAGCATCGCTGTGCTGGATGCAGCGTAGCCGCATCAGCGTGACCGACATTCACTGAGTCAACCGAGGAGAACAGGTGGCCATCCAGGCGAACAAACCGAACAGCCGAATCTTCTTGCTTCTTGGAGTCGTGCTGGCGGCGGCGGCGGCGATTGCCGTGCTGCTCCTGGTGCGCTCCAATTCGCCGGCAAACCAGGTCAGCGTTGTCGTATCCGACACCGCCATCCCCGCCGGCACCACCCTGACACCCGCCATGGTCGTCGTGACCCAGGTGCCGGCGACGGCGAAGCCGGGCGACGCGTATACCGATCCGGTCGCAGTCGTGGGCAAGGTCACCCAGGTTGCGCTCGCCAACAACACGCCGTTGGTTCCTGGCTTCTTCTCCACCCCGGCGCTCTCGATCACCTCGAGCGGCACTGGTGCAACCGCGGTCTCGGTGGAGACGCAGATCACCAAGGGATATGTCGCGGTCGCGATACCGACGAACTCGGCGCTCCCGCAAAACGTGCCAAACCTGATCGCGAACAACTTCACTGGCGCACTCGTGTCGGACGCCTACTACATCCTGCCGGGCGACCACATCGACATCCTCGTGCAGTCGCTCAACGGCACATTTGGAATGCGCTACACCTTCCAGGACGTCGTCGTGCTGCGCGTCGGTAACGCGGGCACTACCGCGGCAGGAGCCGCCGACGTGCTCCTCGTCGAAGTTCCCCGCGCCGAGGCGCCGCTGCTTTCCGGCCTCGTCATCGGTGACGGGAAGGAGATCGTGGTCAAATACGTGCTACGGCCGCAGTCCGAGTGGGGCAAGCTGTCCGCGAGCGGATACACCCCGAACTACGAGTCGAGCGGTCCGCCCAACGTCCCATCGGTGAAGCAGACCATCGTGACACCAGGCACGCTGGACAGCCTCTTCGGCGGCTGACGGCAATGACGCCAGCCGCAATCGTCGCCGCGGCCCTGGCCGCGTCGGCAGTCCTCTCGATCTTCGCCTTCCTCCTCAGCCGCGGGCAAAGCCAGGCTGGGGAGATGGCGCGGCGCCTCAACCAGTACGGAGGCGACACGCTGGCGGTGACCGCCCCGCCCCGGGTGAAGACGGGCAACGCGATACGGGACCTGCTTGATGGGCTCACCAATAGCATCAACCCCCTGCTCTCGCGTACCTCGCACACGGGTAAGCTCGCCGACGATCTGCAGAAGGCCGACCTCAAGCTGAAGTCGTCAGAGTGGCTCCTTGCCGTCGTCGGCCTGGGTGTTCTGGTCGGCCTGCTCGTCGCCTTCCGCTACGGCTCGCCGATCGCGTTCGTCCCCTGCCCGATCATCATCTACTTCCTGAGCGGCTTGTTCCTGAAGTTCCGCCAGAGGCGGCGCACCCGTGCGTTCAACAATCAGCTCGGCGACACGCTGATGCTGCTGAGCAACGCGCTCAAGGCCGGCCACTCCTTCGCGCAGGCGCTTGCCTCGGTCGCCAAGAACGCCAATCCCCCAATCTCGGAGGAATTCGCGCGCGCGACACGCGAAATCGCGCTCGGCATCAATGTCGACGACGCGCTCAGCCACATGGTCACGCGCAACAAGTCCGAGGACTTCGACCTCATGGTCACCGCCGTGCAGATCCAGCGTGTGGTCGGCGGTAACCTCGCCGAAATCCTCGACACCATCGCGTACACCATTCGCGAGCGAGTGCGGATCCAGGGCGAGATCCGGACCCTGACCGCGCAGGCTCGCGCGTCGGGCTGGATCATCACGATCCTGCCGATCGCGCTGGCGGGATTCCTTGCTCTCATCTCACCAGCGTATTTCGATCCGATGATCACCGACCCCCTCGGGCACATCATGCTCGGCGTTGCGATCTTCTCGATCGCAATCGGGGCGGTCGCGATCCAGAAGATCGTCAAGATCGAGGTCTGACGTGAGTCTTCTCGCCATCGGTCTCGCGGTCGCCCTCGGCGGCGGCATCCTGCTCATCGCGTTCGGCGCGGCCATGTCGGTCTCACCGCGGCAGGGCGACCTGCTTGAGGCGCGGCTCGCGCAGTTCGCCGAGGCCGGACGTGCGCCGGCGACGCTTGCGGAAGTCGAGATGTCGCTGCCCCTCTTCGATCGTGTGGTGCGCCCCTTCCTGGACAAGATCGGCAATCGGCTGAGCCGCAACGCCAGTCAGGGCGGCACCGACGCGCTGCAGGAGAAGTTGAACCTTGCGGGGCGCCCGTGGGGGCTCAACGCGTCGGGCTTCCTCGCTCTTCGGCTGCTGCTGATGATGCTGTTCACCGCCATCGGGTTCGCTCTCGCGCTCCTCGGCGCGCTGACCATGCCGCTGTTTGCGGCGGTCCCGGCGGGCGGTCTGATCCTCGGCTACCTCGCGCCGCAGATGGTGGTTGCCCGCCGGATCAAGAAGCGGCAGAAGGAGATCCTGCTCGCGCTTCCGAGCGCGCTCGACCTGCTGACCATCTCGGTGGAAGCGGGACTCAGCTTCGACGCCGCATTGACCAGGGTCGTCGAGAAGTACAACAACGCATTTTCGCGTGAGCTGTCGATCATGCTCAACGAGGTTCGACTCGGTCGCCCGCGCCTCGAGGCGCTCGATGACGTCGGCCGTCGCTGCAAGGTCGAGGAACTGAGCAACTTCATCCAGGCGATCATCCAGTCGGAACAGCTGGGTGTGGGCGTCGCCAACGTGCTCAGGATCCAGTCGGAGGAGATCCGGCGCAAGCGCCGTCAGCGCGCCGAGGAGCAGGGCCAGAAAGCCCCCCTGAAGATGCTCTTCCCGATGGTCGGCTGCATCTTCCCGACGCTGTTCATCGTCCTCCTCGGTCCCGCGGTCATCGAGGTCGCGCACCAGTTCGGGTCCGGCGGCTGACGCCGGTCACTCAGGACAGCTGGCGCAGCACGCGTTCGAGCTGACGCCGGCGGGCGATGCGCCAGCGCGATCGGAGTGCCGGCACCGACCGGTACACCTCGGGCACGGGGGCGTCGTCCCGCGTGGAAGCGCGCAGCATGGATGCCACCGTGTCGCGAAGCTCAACGAGCCGGAGCGCGCGGGCCACTTCGAGCGCCGCCGAGATCCGTGCCTCCTCCCCGGAGCTCATCCAGTCCTCGAGTGCGTCGACGAGACCCTCGCGGCCGTCACCGACGACGATGCGCGCGTAATCGGTGAGCTGTTCGGTCAGCGCGGTCACGTTGGTTTCAAATCGCCGCTCCATGTACGCGAGGATCGCGTCGCGTGCGCTCTGATGCGCCAGCACCGCGATGAGCCCGGGAGCGGTCCGCCCGATCAGCAGCTTCTCGAAGGGTGAGACCTCGAGGTACCCGATGTGAGCGCCGGCGCTCGACACCAGCCACGGGCTACCGTCACCTCGATAGAGGCAGAGATTGTCCGGAAGGCCGGGACGCTGCCACCCGTAGAGGCCGCTCGTGGCCTCCTGGAGCACGGTGACGCTCTCCCGGTTCAGGGCATAGCGGACCAGGCTCCCGGCCGCGGTGATGCTTTTGGCCTGCTGGAATCGCGCCAGGCTCTCAACCGTCGCCTGCCCCTCCGGATCCATCTCTGTCGAAGGCAGAGTGAGCACGGCCGTGGTGCACTGGACAAGGGCGCACTCGAGGAGCCCGGCGTAGTCGGGGCCGGTGGGCTCGTCGAGCAGATCGTAGGTCTTGCGTGCCGAGACATCGCCGCGAGTGGTGCGCAGAAGGGGTTGCACAGAGCAATTCTGTAACGAAATCTCGGTTCCAGGATGGCGAACGCATGTTACGGTCACCGGGTGGGCGCGATCGCCGCATCTATCGACAGTACGCCGGGCCAGGTTTTCGCAGACGCGCTGCTGGTCGTTGCCATAGGAGCGAACGCATATCTGGGCTGGAGTCACGGACTCATCCGCCGCCTCTTCACCGCGGTGGGCGTGTTCGTCGCGTGCTTCGCTGCTGCGAACCTCGGGAACGCGATTGCGTCGTTGGTCCACGCGCACCAGGTCGATGCAAATGCCTGGTCCTTCGTGGCGGTCTTCCTGTTCGTGGTCATCGTGGTCGAGGTGCTGGGCGCGCTCTTGAACGAACGTCTGGACAAGATTGCGGTCGCAGCCTTCAACCGCATCGGCGGGGTGCTGGTGGGCGCGGTGATCGGGGTCGCCGAGGTGCTCATCCTCTTCCTGGTGGCGATCTCCGTGAGCGGCTCGGATGCGACCACGCACGCGACCATGTCACAGGACATCCATGCCGCCACGCTGAGCGGCCAGGTGGTGCGGCTCGAGCCGCAGGTCCGCACGCTCTTCGGGCCCGTCCTCCCTTCCAACCTGGGTGACCACTTCGCCCAGAACGCGGTCGTCGTCACCCCGCCGGTCTGACCGCCGGCGCCGCGTCAGCGGGTCGACCGGACGTCCGCTGGAAAGAAGGTCTTGACCACCGACCCGAGCCCGACCAGGTTGAACGGCTTGGTGATCAGGTGATTCGCGCCGGCCAGGCGGGCACGCTCGATGTCGTCATCGCTCGACAGGGCGCTGAACATGACGATCGGCACGTCGGCGGTCGGCGGGTTGCTGCGAATGCGCTTGCACGTCTCGATGCCGTCCATGCCGGGCATCATGATGTCCAGGATCACGAGGTCAGGGGCGCGCGACTCGACCTGCGCGAGGCCGTCCTCGCCGTTCTCCGCGGTGGACACCTCGTAGCCCTCGATACCGAGATACATCGCGACGATGTGCAGGAGCCTGGGGTCGTCGTCGACGATGAGGATGCTGCCCCGAGTCACACTTATCCCCCCGCTCCACCCTGCGGAGCCCCGAGGCGACCCTCCGCCATGTACTGGGAAAGATCGCGCTCGTGTCCGAGGCCACGCTCGATCGAGTCGAGCACGCGCTGATAGAACTCTTCGCGCTCTTTGCGGTCCTCATCCGGCCCGACCGGCTCGCCGCGCACCCGATGCTGAATCCAGGGTGGGACGAGCTGCTCCACCGTGTTCCCGCCGACCTTGACGGTAATCATGGTGTCGTCGATCTCCTCGACCAGGATGCTCACCCGGTGGGCGATGCCGACGTGGCTGTCGAGCCGCCAGGACCGCTCCCACGCGCGCTGCCGGCCGACGCCCACGAAGATGAGCGTCACGGGGTCGGCGATCAGCTGACCGCCGCTGCCCGACGCGAGCTCCTTGAGCAGGAGGCGCCAGACGTCGCCGTCGATCTGCCGGGACACCCAACCCACCAACGACGGCGCACGGTTGTCGAGGTCGGGGAGGGATGCCGCCGGGGAGCTGTCGAGGCTCGGCAGTGCGCTGACGACTCCCGCGTGACGGCGGCAGTACACCCGGTCCTCGATGGTCACCCGATGCTCGATACACCACGCGGTGCGGCATTCGCGGCCGCGGCGATCAACGTATTCGCACGGCGCGCCGTCCTGGGACGTGCATCCGCTCTGCGTGCAGGGGTGCCTGGACTGAGTGGACATCAGCCGATCCACATTAGCATCGGTGGGCTGCGCGCGAACCGCGTCCATCTACCACACCAACGGAATGAGGCGCGGCGTGTGCGCGGCGTAGAGCTTGTACTCGGGAAATATTCGGGAGAGCAATCCCTCCTCGAAACGAGCTCTGAGCATCTGCACCGCGATGAACGGCACCAGCATCAGTGTGGCCCACAGTCCGGGCCGGGCGAGGACCAGCGCAAAGGCGGCGAGAATCTCGGCTGCGTAGAGCGGATGGCGGATCAGCCGGTAGGGGCCGCCTGTCACCAGGCGGCGGGCCTCGGGGATGATGCTCAGGCTGCGGCGAAGGTAGAGGAGGCCATAGACGCCAAGGGCGAAGGCCCCGAGCGCCAGCGTGGCCGAGATGCCCCGGACGACGGCCGGCGGCGTGAGCAGCACGGGGTTCGGAAACGCTCCGACCACCAGGAGCATCGTGGTCCCGACCAGACCGGCAGCCCGCGCGATGGCGCGACCGTCACGGGCACGCGGCCTCGGCCGTACCAGGTAGATCCCGACGGGGATGACACAGAAGAGCAGGTAGACACCCGTGGTGAGCGGACCGGCCAGGACGTCCCCGACTCCGGCATGAATGGGAAGCACATGCACCTGGGAGAGGAGATTCAGGAGCACGCGCCATCCAAGGAGCGCGAAGAGCATGGCTGGAAGTGAGCGCCCGAAGACAAGGAAACGGATCTCCTCGACGCGACGTCCCAGGTCCCCGCGGCGTGCTGGAATCGCGACCGCCTCGGCCATAGCTGGAGTCTAGGTCAGGCGAATTCGGGGCGACGCTCTCGTAGCGCGGTTGTCATCGAATCACCACGGTTTCTCGTTGCCGGCGCACTGTCCGCGTCGTGTCCGATCCTTCGTTACCAATCTTTAGCACGCAGGCCATTCCCGTTGCAGCAGCAGGGGTCCACACTCGCAGCAGTCGGGTCCGAGCATTCGTCTCGGCCTCGAAAATACAACCCGAAAGGAGGTGAAAAAGAATGGATATGCTGAGCACCCTGTACCTTCGCGCAACAGAGTTCATCGCTCGCAAGCGTGAGGAGGCTGAGGAAGGCCAGGGCATGGTTGAGTATGCGCTCATCCTCGTCCTTATCGCCATCGTCGTTA
>JBAPWO010000102.1:0-1582 GCA_049283735.1 Candidatus Dormiibacterota bacterium | reverse complement strand
CCGGCGACCGAGTACCTCGCCGCCGCGCGCTCGTTCACCGCGCAGCGCCTCGCCGACGCGCGGGTCCGCTTGGGCTCACGCACCATCACCGTGCTGGTGCCGATGGTGGGCCTGCTCGCCGCCATCTTCGTGGTCATCTTCTCGGCGGTCGCCTACGCCAGCGCCAACGGCGGGCTCTGAGTGCGCCGGCACGTCTCCGTCCTGCTCGCGGTGGTCGGCGGTGTCGCGGTTGCGGCGGTGGTGCTCCCCCGGCCGAACCTCGCTGCGGCGATGGGATTCGTCAGCGGTCCGGATCCGACCGGAGTGGCCGCGCTGGCCGCCGCCGAGCTGCTGATCTGGGTAGCACTCCTGGCCGGTGTCGTCCTGGTGCTGGCGCGCAGGCTTGGCAGCGTCCGCCTGCGGGTGACGTCGACGCGCGTGCTGGGTGGAGTGACGCTCGCGGTATGCCTCGCGATCCTCGGCGTCGGGGTGGCGCGCCACAACAGCACCGCATATTCGATGTGCTGCGGCAGTATCAGCCAGGCTCGTCAGCAACTCGCGAAGGCACCGTGAGCGCCATCCGGATGCTGGTCAGCCTCCTCCCCGCCGAGGAGTCGGATCGGCTCCTGCGCGCGGTCCATGCGCTCCTGCCACCCGTGGTCGACGGCAGCATCGCGCTGCTCCGCCCCCCGGAGCCGCATCTTGGTGATGCGGCACTTGGGCTCGCCGGCGCAGAGGTGCTGATCGTCCGCAACGCGGGTCACGAAGGTTCGGCTGTACGCGACGCGGCGGACGAACGCCACCTGGTCTGGTGCCGCGACGACATCGAGGCGGCGGGCATCCCGGCAGGCATGGGGATCGCCGTTGTCGCCGAGAGCCTCGAGGCGCTCGCCTGGGAGCTGGTGCGACGTCTGAGCGGCGATCTGAGCCCGGCCGGCCGTGCACAGCCGATTGCGATGTTGCACATGCCAGACGTTTCCGACGACATGGCTCCAAGCCGCGAATCTGGCGAGGCATCCTCCACCGTAGCTGCCTCACCGCGGCCGCGCAATGGGAGGGTTCCGGCGCCGCCGGCGTGGGCGCGCGGCGTGCTTCCCGGCAACGGTCCGATCGCCGATGCGGATGTGCCGACGAGTCGTGCACCGGCACCGGCATCCGGCCCTCCGATCCTCGACCGTCGACCGCCGTTCGAACAGACCGGCGTGCACGCATCGCGGTTGCAAGTGACACCTCTCGCGGCGCTGGCGGGCTTGGGGTCCGACCAGCCGTACCGCACGGCTTCCGACAAGAGCCCGTTCGGGGCGCTGGAAACACAGGATGCGGCGACCCATCATCTGCCGGACCGGGGTGGCAGCCGCCTGCGGACGCTCATCGGGCGCGTGACTCCCTCGCGCGCACGGCTCCCAGCGCTCGACCTTGCCGGACTCGGCCAGGTCCTGCTCCGCGCCCACTCCACGGTGGTCACGGTCGGCACGCCCAAGGGCGGCCCGGGCAAGACCACCGAGGCGGCGGCGATTGGTGTGCTGGGGGCCCGCGCCGTCGAGCCACACGGCGGCAGCGCCGTGCTCGTCGACGCCAACCTCAACAACCCCGACTCCTGGCG
>JBAPWO010000101.1:0-35728 GCA_049283735.1 Candidatus Dormiibacterota bacterium | reverse complement strand
GTACTGCGGCCAGCGGCTCTTCAGCCGCTGTCCCGACCAGCGTGTCTTTGGATATGGGTCGTTCTTCGGCGACCTTGCCGGCGCCCAGGCGGAGTACGTTCGTGTCCCCAACGCCGACCTCGTTCTCCATGCCATCGACGGCTCGATGAGCGACGAGCGGGCGCTCTTCGTCGGCGACATCTTCACGACCGGCCTCGACTGCGCCAGCGAGGCACGGATCGAAAAGGGAGACGTGGTGACCGTCGTCGGCTGCGGCCCCGTCGGCCTCATGGCCATCCTCGGATCACGCGGGTTCGGGCCCTCGACGATCTATGCGGTCGACACGGTGTCGCAGCGACTCGAGATGGCGCAGACGCTCGGCGCCGTGGCGGTGGACGCGAACGCGGTGCACGCTCCGAGCTTCGTGCAGGATCGGACCGGTGGTCGCGGCGCCGACGCCGTCCTGGAGTGCGTCGGGCTCGTGCCCGCGCTTCTCGATTCGATCGACATCGCCCGCGCCGGTGGGCGAATCAGCATCATCGGCGTGCATGCCGACCACGAGGTCGAATTCCCCCTCAGCACCACGTTCGTCAAGGCGATCGACCTCAAGTTCTGCGGCACCGCGAACATCATCGGCCGGTGGGACGTTGCGCTCGCCATGGTGTCGAGTGGCGCGGCCGAGCCGGACGCGATCATCTCGCACCGCATGCTCCTGGACGAGGCGGTGCTGGGCTACGAGCTGTTCGACCGGCGCGAGGCCCTCAAGGTCGTGCTGACGCCGTAGAGCACCCTGTAGAGCCACTTTGGTGCCAGTCTGGCTCAAAATGGCTTGACATGGCATCATTGCTGGTGCCATAGTGGCGTCATGGATCTGCGGCCCTATATCGAGAGCATTCACCAACAGCTCGCGGAGACCGCCGAGGCCGGCGGCGACGAGGCGCGCGCTCTTGCCGAACGCCTCGCTGCACCGCTTGACGCGGCCATCCGGCTCGCGTTGCAGGACGCACTCGGGGCGGCGGCGGCGGAGATCACCGTGGAGCTCGCGCCGGGGTCGGTCGAATTGCGGCTCCGCGGACGCAACCCCGAGTTCGTGGTGACCGCCGCGCCCGTCGAACAGCCGGTCGACGACTTCTCTGGCGCGAGCCCCGCCTCGCCCGGCTCCGCCGACACCGATGAGGGCGGGACCTCTCGGATCAACCTGCGCATGCCCGAACACCTCAAGACAAGGGTCGAGGAGGCGGCGAGCAGCGAAGGCCTTTCCGTCAACACCTGGCTTGTCCGAGCGGCGAGCTCAACACTGGATCGAGCCGACGCGGGCGGTCGCCGCGACGGGCGTGTCTCCCGTGGGCCGGGCCGCTTCACGGGCTGGGTCCGCTAGCCCGACAACCCACTGGAGAAAACAGCCATGCCCAGCTTCGATACCCCCGGCCCGATTCTCGTCATCCTGGAGATCGGGGTCGGCGATGTGAGCATTGCCGCCAGCGATCGGAACGACACCAAGGTCGTGGTGCGTCCCAGCGATCCGGCCAGGAAGTCCGACCTGGCCGCGACGGAGCAAACGCGCGTCGAGTTCTCAGACGGCCGGCTGCTGATCAAGGCACCGAAAGGGTGGCGGCATTTCACACCGCGCGGTGGCGGCGAGTCGATCGACGTGCAGATCGACCTTCCGGCGGGCTCGGAGCTCCGCGGGGAAGCGGGAGTCGCGGCGTTGCATTGCGCGGGCCTGCTTGGGGAATGCCGCTACACCACCGGCGTCGGTGATATCCAGATCGACCAGGCGGGCCCCGTGCACCTCACCACCGGGGTCGGAGATGTGCGAGTGAATCGGGTTTCCGGAGACGCACAGATCACCACGGGATCCGGAGCGGTGCGTGTGGGCTCCGTGGACGGCAGCGCTGTGATCAAGGGGGCGAATGGGGACACGTCGATCGGCGACGTGTCACGGGACCTGAGGGTGATCGCCGCCAACGGTTCGATTGCTGTCGACCATTCCCACGCCACGGTGGTGGCCAAGACCGCGAATGGGGATGTCCGCCTCGGCGAGGTGGGGGGCGGAACCGTCGTCGCTCAAACCGCGCTCGGCAAGGTGGACATCGGGATTCGCGAAGGCGTTTCGGCGTGGCTTGACCTCAACACGCACTTCGGCACGGTGCACAACGAGCTCGATGCCGCGGATCGGCCACAGCCGGGCGATGAAACCGTCGAAGTCCGCGCGCGCAGCTCCTTTGGCGATATCGCCATCCGTCGCGCGGTCGCGCGCAGCGCGGCGGCGGGCGTCGTATGAGCGCCCATGCTGCCGTGCGCGTCACCGGGCTGCGCAAGGCCTTTGGCGACAAGCTCGTCCTCGACGGCATCGACCTCGAAATTGCCGAGGCCAGCGTGTTCGCGCTGCTCGGACCAAACGGCGCCGGCAAGACGACGACCGTTCAAATCCTCTCGACGCTCATCCGCGCCGATGCCGGCGAAATCCAGGTCGGCGGCTTTGATGTCAGCCGCGAACCACAGGCGGTTCGCGACGCCATCGGCGTCACCGGTCAGTTCTCGGCGGTGGACTATCTGCTGACGGGCAGGGAGAACCTGCTGCTGATGGCGGATCTCCATCACATCGACCGGCCGGCGGGTCAGCGCCGTGTCGCCGAACTGCTCGACCGCTTCGACCTTGGTGACGCGGCAGGGCAGATGGTCATGAAGTACTCGGGAGGCATGCGACGCCGGCTCGATCTTGCGATGACACTCATCGGCGAACCGCGGATCATCTTCCTCGACGAGCCAACCACCGGTCTCGATCCGCGCAGCCGGCGCACGATGTGGGAGATCACTCGTGAGCTTGTTTCAGGCGGTGTCACCATCCTGCTCACCACCCAGAACCTGGACGAGGCTGACCATCTTGCCGACCGGATCGCGGTTCTCGATCAGGGTCGTCTCGTCGCCCAGGGAACGCCGAATCAGCTCAAGCGACGTATTCCGGGTGGTCGTGTCCGGCTGCACTTCCGCGAAGCGGGCGCGCTCAACGCCGCTGCGCGTGTCCTCGGCCAGGAATCACGCGACAACGATGCGCTCATCCTCGACATTCCGACTGACGGCACTCCGCCGTCGCTCAGACGTCTGCTCGATCGGCTCGATCAACACGCGCTCGGCGTCGAGAGCGTCACCGTGGAGAATCCGGACCTCGACGACGTGTTCTTCGCTCTGACCGGTGCGCCCGGTCACGCACAGGGGGCATCCGCATGAGCGCGACGACGCATGCGCTGCGCGACTCCGCCACCATGTTGCGGCGCGACATCCGGCACTCGCTGCGCTATCCGATCCTGTCCATCAGCGGCCTGATGGTGCCGGTGTTTCTGCTGCTCCTCTTCGTGGGCGTGTTCGGCAACACCCTGCGCGCGGGCCTCGGCGCCGCGACCCCGGCGGGAGGCCGTTACATCGACTACCTCGCTCCCGGCATCCTCGTGATGACCGCCGGCGCCAGTGCAGCAGCGACAGCAATAAACGTGTGCATCGACATGAACGAGGGCATCATCGCCCGTTTTCGCACCATGGCGATCACGCGCACCTCGGTGCTCACCGGCCAGGTGCTCGGTAGCCTCATCCGTACGCTGATCAGCGGCGCACTCGTCGTCACCGTGGCGCTGGGGCTCGGCTTCCGTCCGACCGCAACGCCGCTCGAATGGCTCGCGGCGGCCGGCGTGTTCGCCGTGCTGACCCTCGCGCTCACCTGGCTGACGATTGCCTTCGGCCTGCAGGCCAAGACCCCGGCCGGCGCCAACAGCCTGTCGCTGATCCCGCAGTTTCTGCCATTCATCAGCAGCGCATTCGTGCCGACCGCCTCGATGCCCCCAGGGGTTCGCTGGTTCGCGGAGTATCAGCCCTTCACACCGATCATCAACACGTTGCGGGGACTCTTGACCGGTACCCCGATCGGGAACGATGCGATCGTGGCGGTCGCGTGGTGCGTGGCGCTGACGGCCGTTGGATACGTGTGGTCGCGTACGCGGTACAACCGTTACGTGACGCGCTAGCGCCTCTGCCGGCCCGCACTGTCCCTGAACGCCATCACGAGCTGGCTACGAGGAGAGGCCGTTGCTCACGTTCGAGAAGACGTTGTTGACCTGCTGACCGACGACCTGCAGGATCACGATGACCACGATGGCGATGAGGACGAGGATCAGTGCGTACTCGACCATCCCCTGACCACGTTCGTCATCGTCCCGATGGAACGCCGCATGGAGGCGCTCCGCGACCCTGCCAGCGAGTGTTGCGAGTCCCGATCTGATGTTCATGCGCCTCAGTATCGACGGTTGCCGTGAACTTTCACGTTGCGTTCCGTCGCGATTGGGTAACGCCGGGCCACGTAGTCCTAAGACGTTCAGGTGAGCCATGTACATCGTTGCCCACACCTGAGATGGAAAGAAAGAACACAAGGAGCGCTTCGGGCTCCTTCCACGGTCGGGCGATGACAGGCACGCCGCCCGACGACGGTGAGCGGCGCCTTTCCGATCGGCGCTCGGTCTTGCTTCGGCTTGCCGGCGTCGTAGTCGTCGTCGCCGGAGTCTCGTGGCTTCTGACCGGCATCGGTCGTCATGGCGCTCCGCCTATTCACAGCTCTCCGGCCACCGTCACGCCGGGACCAACGCCTACACCTCTGGACTGCCCTTCCAACGAGGTGGCACTTGCCGGCGCCTTCAACGAGTGCGCCAAGACGTCTGCAGATGCGGATTCAACGTGCTCGGTGTCTGGTCACGTCCTCGAGATGGTGCTCCGGCTTGGCGGCGCGGGCCCCGACGTGTTCCTCCTCTACATCGAGCTCAACGGCGCCTTCGCCGGTCCTGGTACGTCGTCGTATGCCTTACCAGGGTGGCCTCACCCACTGGGTACGCAGGGCGATGTGCCAAAGGTTGCCGTCCAGCAGGACGGTACGAGCGCCTACTGGCAGTTGGTCGGCGGCGTTCCCGTGCAGCGGTACGACACCGACGCGTGGTGGCAGTCGGTCGCCGGTATCCTCACCGTCACCGGCAGCGACGGCCGGTCGGGAACGGTGTCCGCCATCCTCGAACGGTCCGCGACGGACAACTCAACGGTGCCCGGTGCCACGCTCAGCCTGAATGGGCCATGGAGTTGTTCCTGACGTCACGAGGCAGCGGCTAACAGAGAACTCTGGCGGACGCGAGCTCTAACGCACGTCCGTGTAACCGATTGGCACGTGATCATGTTTTCCCATCCGTGAACCGTCACGCGATCCAGGGGCTCGCAATCGGTGGCGCGATGATTGT
The DNA here is from genome assembly GCA_049283735.1 of Candidatus Dormiibacterota bacterium. Lineage (GTDB taxonomy): Bacteria > Chloroflexota > Dormibacteria > Aeolococcales > Aeolococcaceae > Palsa-851. The sequence goes on along the minus strand of JBAPWO010000101.1, from coordinate 30,479 downwards.
GGCGGGCTGCGGATCGAGTACCACAACTTCTTCGGCGGCCCCAGCCGCAACGCCGACTCCAATCGCCACGCTGGCACCCACTCCGACCGCCACGCCGGCTCCGACCTTGATCCCGACACCGGTGGCGACCCAGATTGCCACACCCCTTCCGGTGGCCGGCCATATCGTCGTGACGTCGCTCGGAATCAACGTCGCGTTCACTGCGTCGTGCGGCGATGAACTCAGCTACGTCCCCATCGGAAATACCCTCTGCTACTGGAACCTCACAGGTCCGGGCGGCACCGGTTGGTATGCGTTCGCGGGTAGCATCACCGGCCCTCTCGCTGCATTGAACCGCGCGCACTCGGGCGCCGTCGTCACATGGACCGTCGGCGGAGCGACCTTCACTCGAAAACTCTCGGGGGGTCGCCAGATATTTCCCCGTGATCCCGCGACCGGTGAGTTCGGAGGAGGCGACGTACCTCCGGGGCAGCATGCGTTTCTCTACGTCCGGGACAGCACGCAGGAGGTCCAATACGACGGCGGACCCTAAGAGGGTCGCTGGTCCCAGGGGATGGAGTCGAACCATCGGTACACGGTTTTACAGACCGCTGCCTTGACCACTTGGCTACCCTGGGATGTAAGGGGTTTGGCCCTCTCACCGGTCTCCCTGACGTCGAGGGTGACACCCCAACGACGGAGAGCCGCGTCTGGCCGCGGTATCTGCCAGCCGAGCCTGCCAATAGTAGCCAGGACAACCTTCGACGACGCACCTCGGCAGGTAAGCTTCCGGCGCCATGACCGACCTTGATCTCGCGACCGCCGACGGGCAGGACAGATACGTTCCGTACGCGACGAGAGACATCACCTCGGCGGGCCACGAGGGCGTCTACGAGTGGATCGCCGAGAACCTGGTCACCGACGGGATGCGCGCGCTTGACTTCGGCTGCGGGACGGGCTACGGCGCCGCACTGCTGGCTCGGGCCGGCGCGACCGTCGACGGCGTCGACAACTCCCCCGCGGCAATCGAGTATGCGACCGAAAACTTCGGCGCACCCGGCGTTCGATTCTTCGTCGCGGACCTGATGAAGCCGCTGCCGGACGTCTGCGCACCGGGGTCATACGACCTGGTTGCGAGCTCCGAGGTCCTCGAACATGTCGTCGACCCCTTCGCCTTCGTCCGTGGGATGGCGGAGTCGCTCAATGACGGCGGCGCCGCGTTTGTCGGCACCCCGAACCGACTGTGGTCGATCGAGCACGTTCCGGATGGACATCTCCTCGCCCGATCCCACCTCATGGAGTTCACGCCGCCGGCTCTGATCGCGCTGCTCCGCACCGTCTTCGACGAGGTCAGCCTCATGGTCCGTGTCTTCCCCGAGGGGGCGATGGCCACGGAGCCACCGGCGGTGACGCCGGTCGCCCCACTGCCGGCTCGACCCTCCCGCTCGCAGCTGATTCGAGTCCCGGCGGCGCTCGTTCGAAGAGTCGCCCCGGGCGCGGTCGAGCGGATCAGGCGCGCTGTCGAACCCGAACCGCCGGCTGGGCCTGTAGCCCCAGCCCCGGCTGCGGCCACGAAGGAGTGGCTTGCCTCGGATATCGTGTGGGCGCTGGCCGACGACCCCAGCGTGGACATGGACCGAGCCGTCGGCCTCGCCGCCATATGCCACCGACCTCGTCGGGAGCGTCCGCCGCGACGATCGAGGACTCGGGCGCGCCGATCCGTCAGCGACGCGTGATCGGGAGCATCGCCCGCAGGCCCGGGTCCTTCAGGTAGCGGGTGACCACGGCGAGCGCCTCGTCGGGTCCACCGGCGAGCGAATCCGCGAACCACCCACCGTCGTAGGGCGCGTTGACCGCCCGAAGCAGATCCGCCGCGGGCTGATGCCGGGGTGGAGGGATATCGGGAACGAGCTTGTACGCGAGGATCACGCGGTTTCCCGCCCTGGCGATGCCGACCTCCGCGATGACGTCCCAGCGCGTGAGGCTGCTGTAGGGGTACTGGCGCTGGACGAGGCCGTCGCGGGTGAGCTCCAGAGCGGGGCGGAGGATCGCTGCGGTGGTCGCCAGTCCGATCAGCGGCGCGGCGATGATGAACCAGCCGATCGTGGCGCCGATGAGCAGGCAGATGACGCCGGCGATCTCGGTCACGGCCAGCAGCGGCAGGACGAGCGCGACCGGCCTCCGGGCGCGGAACACGATCCTGCCGCGCCGAATGGTCAGTGACGCAGGAAGTTCGGCGGGTCCGGGCACCTCGGTCATCGGATCGATCGTAGTCGTGCCTGCCATCCTTCCCGGATGCCCCTCGACATCGGCTCCGTGCTCGGCGGCATTGGCCTTGCGGTGGTCGCGTTTGTGGTCGTGATCCTGGTCTGCGTCGTCATTCTCCGTCTGCTCGCGGCGATCCTCCCGTCCTACGAGGACCGCGACGCCGCGGTGGCGCCGGACGAGCCGGTTGCCGAGGACGCAGCGGCTCCGGTGGGCGAGGCGCGAGCGCCCGATGATGACGAGGAACCCCGGGCCTGACCACCCCGGTTGCGCTCGGCGGCCCGGGTCGTTTACCATTCATAAGCAATCCTTTATGAAAGGTTCCTTTATGAGTTCTGACACACCGGCGCGGCCGCCGCGCCGCGCGCTTCCGGGGAGCATCGCCAAGGGGGCGAGTGACCTCTCGGTCCACTTCGAGGGGCTGGCCAACCCGACGAGGCTGCTCATTGTCGAGCGCCTCGCATCCACCGCTGAGATGCGTGTCTCCGAGCTCGCCGATTTCTGCCAGGTGAGCCAGCCACGTATGAGCTGGCATCTGCGCATCCTCCGCAAGGCCGAGGTGATCCGGACCCGGCGCGAGGGTCGAGAGGTGTTCTGCCGCCTCGACCGCGATGCCATCGCCTCTCATTTCAAGAGCTTCGCTCGGCTGATCTCCTCCGCAGGGGTGCCCGCCGAGATCACATCAACAACACCGGTACACGAGGGCGTGTCGTGAGCAAGAAAGTCAGAGTCGCGATCATCGGCGTGGGCAACTGCGCCTCGTCGTTCGTCCAGGGGCTCGAGTTTTACAAGCACGCGGATCCGGACGACACTGTCCCCGGTCTCATGCATGTGGACCTCGGCGGCTACCACATCTCGGACATTGAGATCTCAGCGGCCTTCGACATCGACAGGGAAAAGGTCGGCAAGGACGTCTCCGAAGCGATCTTCAGCGGGCTCAACAACACCGTGAAATTCAGCGACGTCCCGAAGCTGAACATTCCGGTCCTGCGCGGCATGACCCACGACGGGCTCGGCAAGTACCTGTCCGAAGTGATCACCAAGGCTCCCGGATCCACGGTCGATATCGCCCAGGTGCTCAAGGACACCGGCACCGACGTGGTGGTCAACTACCTGCCGGTCGGCAGCGAGGCTGCAACCCGTTGGTACACCGAGCAGATCCTCGAGGCGCCGTGCGCGATGGTGAACTGCATGCCCGTGTTCATCGCCCGCGAGGACTACTGGCAGGCGCGCTTCCGCAAGGCGGGCGTGCCGATCATCGGTGACGACATCAAGTCGCAGGTCGGCGCCACGATCGTCCATCGCGTGCTCACCCACCTGTTCCGTGAGCGCGGCGTCGAGCTCGAGAACACCTACCAGCTCAACTTCGGCGGCAACACCGACTTCCTCAACATGCTCGAGCGCGAGCGTTTGATGAGCAAGAAGATCAGCAAGACCAACAGCGTGCAGTCGCAGCTGGCGACGCCGATGGAGAAGGATCACATCCACATCGGCCCGTCGGACTACGTGCCCTGGCTCAACGACCGCAAGTGGGCGTTCATCCGCCTCGAAGGCAAGTCCTTCGGCGACGTGCCGCTCAATGTCGAGTTGAAGCTCGAGGTGCACGACTCGCCAAACAGTGCCGGCATCGTCATCGACGCGGTGCGCTGCTGCAAGCTCGGGCTCGACCGCGGTCTCAGCGGCACGCTCGAGGGTCCGGCGTCGTACTTCATGAAGTCGCCGCCACGCCAGGTCTCCGACGACGACGCCCACCGGGCGACCGAGGAGTTCATCGCCGGCATCGAGACGGGGGGAGGGCGGCGCAACGGCCGCGTCGCCGCCGTGCTGCCCGAAGCTGCGGAGGCGGAACCCGCCACACCCGCGACGAATTAACCGCCGGGCGATCGGGAGCCAATGGCGTTGACGCAGGCCGGCGACATGGCGGTGGAGCCGCGCGCCCACCATCGGGTTGCGCGCGATCCGATGCTGCCGTACTACGCCTACCGCGGTGCCGAGGCCCTGGTCGGTGCGCTCCCGCAATCGGTGTCGTACTGGCTCGGGGACCGCGCCGCCGATGCGCTGCTGGCCACAGTCCCGAGCCGCTTCGACGGCCTGCGCGACAACCTCCGCCATATCGTTCCAACCATCGGCGACCGGCACCTCAAGCTCCTGATTCGCCGCAATGTCCGCAACCTCACCCACTGCTGGGTGGACGTGATGGAGATGTCGTCGCGACGAACCGACCTGCCGTCGCGGATCGACATGAAAGACCTGTACCACTTCGAGGATGCCATCGCGCGCGGCAATGGCGTCGTGGTCGCATCGATGCACTTCGGGTCGTGGGAGGTCGGCCTGGCGGGCTGGAACAAGATGGGCGGCAAGATGGCGTTGCTCGCCGAGGTGCTACGTCCCAAGCAGCTCTTCGACCGGGTCGTCGGAGCACGGAGGGCCCAGGGGGTCCAGATCATCCCGATCGACACCCAGGCGATGCGCGAAGGCGATCCCCAGGTCGCCCGCCGGCTCGGCGCCGCGTCGATGCGCGAAGTGTTCAAGGTGCTCCGCTCCGGCGGTGTCGTGGCGATGGCTCTCGACCGCGACCTTATCGGCAACGGCGAGCCGCTCGAGTTCTTCGGTCAGCCGGCGCCGATCCCCATTGGGACCGTCGAGATCGCCATTCGAGCCGGCGCCGCGATCGTCCCGATCGTGCTTTTCCGCAACCGTTATCGGGTCACCGCCATGGTGCATCCCGAGATCCGCTATTCCCCGGATGCTCCAAGGGATGCCGAGGTGCGCAAGACTGCGCAGATGCTGCTGCGCATCTTCGAGGAGGCGATCCGCGAGCATCCCGAGCAATGGCACGTCCTCGACCGCATCTGGCCGGCCCTCGGGACGCAATGAAGATCTGTCTCGTCTCCCCATACGACTTCATGCACCCGGGGGGAGTGACCGAGCATGTCCGGCACCTCTCCGCAAAGCTGCGGGCACGCGGCCACGACGTGACCGTGCTCGCGCCGTCGAGTCGCGTCGGAGACGACCACGGCATCCCCGGGTACGTCCGGATCGGACGGAGCGTGCCGGTGCGGACCAATGGGTCGGTGGCCCGCATCGCGCTGTCGTTCCACCTGGTGCGGCGCGTGCGGGCGTTGCTCGACGAGAACCACTTCGACGTCGTGCACTATCACGAGCCGCTCGTGCCCTCGTTGCCGATCACTGTGCTGCGCTTCCACAGCGGCGCGAACGTCGGCACATTCCACGCGATGGCGCGACGCAACCTCGGCTACTACTACGGCCGGCCCTTTCTCAAGCGCTATTTCAACCGCCTCCACGTCCACGTTGCCGTGAGCGTGCCCGCGCGCGATTTCATCGCGCGGTACTTCGAGGGTGAGTACCGAGTCGTTCCCAACGGTATCGACTGCGCCCGGTTCAATCCGAGACACCCCCAGCTGGATGAGCTGCGTACGCCCGGTAAGACGACGATCCTCTTCGTGGGGCGCCTCGAGTCGCGCAAGGGGCTGCCGACGCTGCTCGAGGCCTACGGCCAGCTTCGCCGCGCTCGCGATGACTCGCGACTGGTTGTGGTCGGCGACGGTCCGATGCGCTGGGGGTACGAGAGTCAGGTCGCCGCGATGGGCATCCCCGACGTCGAGTTCGCTGGCCGGGTCTCCGCCGAACTGCTCCCGAGGTACTACGCGTCCGCGGACATCTTCTGCGCTCCGGCAACCGGCGGCGAGAGCTTCGGCATCGTGCTGCTCGAGGCAATGGCCAGCGGCGTTCCGGTCATCGCCTCGTCGATCCCCGGCTTCAGCAGCGTCATCCTGCATGACGTCGACGGAGTGCTCGTCCCGCCGCGCCATGCCAAGGAGTGGGCGGCGGCGCTCGGCGCGCTGATCGATGACAGGGCACGACGTGTGGCGATGAGCGAGCGTGGGCTCGCCAAAGCGCAACTCTATGACTGGGAGCACGTGGTCGACGAGGTCCTCGACGTGTATCGCGTGGCGCGTGAACGTGCCGGAGCGAGCACGGTGGTATCCGGTGTTCACGTCCAGGCTCCAGGACTGGGTTAGGAACGGCGCGCGTCGCGTCGTTCCTGCTCTTCGCGCGCTGCACCTGACTCCGAACATCCTGACGATGCTCGGGCTGTGCATCTGCGCCGGCTCCGCGGTCCTGATCGCCCTGGGGTTTCTCCTGCCGGGGGGCGTGCTCCTGCTGATCGCCAGCGGATTCGACATCCTCGACGGAGCACTCGCTCGCGTCAGCGGGCGCGAGCAGAGCTACGGAGCGTTTCTCGACTCGACGGTGGACCGCTACGCGGAGGCGATGACATCCATCGCGCTTCTCTATTACTTCGTCTTTCATGGTCATCACACCCTCGAGCCGATGCTCGTCGTCTTCGCGCTGACCGGATCGTTGCTCGTGTCCTACGTGCGCGCACGCGCACAGTCCCTCGGATTCAACGGTGACGGCGGACTCCTTGCCCGCCCTGAGCGTGTCGTGATCACCGTCGTCGGGCTGGTCATCTCGCCATTGCTCATCTGGGCGCTCTGGATCCTCGCCATCCTCACCAACGTCACCGCCGTGCAGCGGATCTGGGTCGTGTGGCAACAGGCGCGCCGCAGCGCCGCCGAGAGCCGAAGCGCGACGAGCGTGCCCACCGGATAGGAGCCTCACGGGAGCGCGAGGTCCAGGAGCGGGTCCTCGGCAATCCCATCGCGCCGGATCTCGAAGTGCAGATGCGGTCCGGTCGCGTTGCCGGTCGATCCGACGGTTCCGATCACCTGGCCGGCGACGACGACGTCGCCACTGGCGACCGCCACCGTATCCAGGTGGCCGTAGAGGCTGCTCAATCCGCCGCCATGATCGATGACCACATGGAGCCCGTATCCCGTCGGCGACACGATGACCGTGACGATGCCGGGGAGCGTTGCCATCACCGGGGTGCCGCGGGCCGCTGCGAGATCGATCCCCGCGTGCCAGTGCCCACCCCCACACGCGCGGTCGACGGGTTCGAACGCGAAGCTCGTGCATCCGTACCCCTGCGAGATCCATGCGTGGGTCAGTGGTTTGACGAATGCAACGCCTGCCGCCTCGCTGCTCGCACCGCTCGCGAGAGCAGTGCCGCCGCCCAGTCCGACGGCGATCACCGCGGTGAGCGCCGCGAAAGCGCGAATCACAGCGCGGACCGGTGGCGCACGACGTGATGTGCCGGCGCCAGCGCCCGGTGCATCGATCGTTGCACATGCCGCATCGCTGAGTGCGCCTTGGTTTCGACGTGGGTTGCCGCATGCAGCGTTCCCGGTACCTTGAGGACGATCCAGAGTATCGCGAGCGCGAACAGACTCTCGGCGATACCGCTCCCGGTACCGAAGCCGACCGACATCGCGACCCGCAGAATGATCAACTGGATGGACTGCATGAATACGGCAACCATGAACAGACGGAGCCACGTGGCGGCATAGCGGCGTGTGTCCGGCAGCGCCGAGCACAAAGCCGCCAGCGGGGCGAGCACGACGAGGATGTCCAGCATCGCCGTGCGGATGACATAGGAGAGGACGAGGATCACCACCGCGACGACAACGCCGAGCGCGAAGATCGCGTGGAACAGGTCCTGCGAGCCCTGGATGATCGACACGGTCGCCGCGCTCATCGACCCCGACCACGGAAGCGTACCGATGGTCAAGGGGCCGCCGAGCGACTCGGCCACGGCGCCGATCGCATTGTTCAGGTCGACGGCCATCTGGATGAAATAGATCGATCCATGCACCAGCACGATCGCCGCCATGACGCGCGGTATCACGAGATGGAGCGCGTAGCGCGCGCGAATCGAGTGCTCGAAGATGCTCCGCAGCGAGGCATAGAGCACGACGGCGCCGACGAGCACGTCCGCGACCAGTGCGATCGAGCCGTTGAGATGGGCGATCGCCGGGTTGGCCGTCAAGGCGCGCGTGCCTCCACCCGTCGGGTCGACGGTCGTGAACAGATAGCGACCGAGCTCCGAGTCGAGATCGGCACGAGCGGTGGCGATGAAATGCGACAGCACGCCGGTCAGCAGTTGGAGAATCGAGCCGAGGGGATCACGGATCCCCTGCACGATTCCAGGGAGGGACTGCATCCGGCTCAGTGAATCGTGGCTGGGACGCTGGCGATGAGCGCGTGGGTGAGCGTGCCCGCCACTTCGACGCCGATCGTGCCGAAGACGATGCGGCCGATCCATTTCTTCGCCTGGGCGACATTGGCGGGATCGACGGCCACGATCTTGTACATGAACGCGATCAGGAACGCCAGCGCACCGACGCTCGCGAGCAGGCCCTGCGCGATCAGGATCCAGTTATCGATAAGCGCTTTGAGTTGAACCACGACGGCGACCTCCGATAGACGTCATTCGGTGATCGGTCGCCCCTCCGGCCGTTCCGGGTGAGTACCCGGACAGTGAGCAGACTATACGGATTTGTGTATGTCTGTCAAGTGTGAGCGCCCTCAGCGCACCGCCTTTTTCACGAGCGCGGTGATCATGGCCTCTTCGGTGGCAGTCAACTCGCTGAGCGCGTACTGAATCGGCCACATGGCACCGTCGTCGATCTTCGCCTTGTCGCTGAAGCCGAGCGTCTGGTATCTGACTTTGAACTTCCCTGCGTTTTGGAAGTAACAGATCACATTGCCGTCCCTGGCGTAGGCGGGCATTCCGTACCACGTTTTCGGCGTGAGAGCCGGTGCCGCTGATGTGATCAGTGCGTGGACCTTCTTGGCAATGGCGCGATCCGGCTCCTCCATTCTGGCGATGGCCGCAAGCAGCTCCGTTTTCCCATCCGCCTTGGCCGCCTCGGCCTTGAGCTCCCGGACACGCTCGCGCGCCGCCGCCTTTTCTTCGGCGCTGAATCCCTTGGATGCCGTGTCGGTCGCGCCGGTGCGATTCGCACGTTTCTGTGTGGTCTTGGTCGCCGTTTTGGTTGGGGCCATACGTCGCGCTCCTGTTCGAGAGTTGACGAGAACGATCTTGAGTCTATTGCCACAGGTGCTGGCGACGCTGGTGCGCGCTGTGGTGGTGGAAATACGACGCTAGCGCGAACGACTGGCGTGCGGCACGGTCTCTTGGTATTTCGATGGACGGGAGTTTCCACGGGCTGACATAGTGCGCAGATGGTTCACAACGTTGCTCTGGTTCTCGGTGGTGGTGGGGCTGCCGGAAATGCCTGGGAGATCGGTGTCATCGCAGGCCTGGCCGAAGCTGGTCTCGATATGACAGAGGCCGCCGATTTGGTTGTCGGCACCTCGGCCGGTGCCACCGCGGCAGCGCAGGTGCGCAGCGGGATACCGCCGGCCGAACTGTTGGCCTCGGTCCTGTCCCCGCCGGTTCAACCGCTCGGGCAGAACCGTGAACGGCCGCCATCCCTGCCAATGGCGACGGTGTTCGAGCGGATGAGGGCCATCGGCGCCGCCGCGACCTCGTCAGCCGATCTACAACGTGCGATGGGCGCGTTCGGGTTGGAGAGCGACTCCATACTCGGACCCGGGGCGGAACAGCGGCGCGCAATCGTCGCCGCCCGGTTGCCTCGCTCTGAATGGCCGGACAGGCCGATGATCGTGGTGGCCGTCAACGCACATACGGGCGAGTTGGCTGCGTTCGACCGCGAATCCGGCGTCGAGCTGGTGGACGCGGTCACGGCGAGCACCGCGCTGCCCGGTCTGGTCCCCACCGTCAGCATCAACGGCGCGCGCTACATCGACGGTGGCGTGCGCTCTCCCGACAACGCCGACCTTGCCTCGGGCCATGCGAACGTTGTGGTGCTCTCGCCGTTGGGCGGACGGAGCGGGACACCACCGGAAGGCCAGTTCGAGGGCCTACGCAGACCACCGGAATGGGGCGTGGACCTGGCAAGCCAGGTCGAGGCCCTGCGCAAGCAGGGCAGCCAGGTCGAGGTGATCACACCGGACGCCGATTCCCGAGCCGCAATGGGCACGAACCTGATGGATCCCGCGACCCGCATCCCCGCCGCCCGTGCCGGTTTCGCCCAAGGCAAGCAGGAAGCCACCCGTGTGACGTTCCTCTGACGATTGCACGCCGACGCCCAGCGCTAGACCGTCATCTGTGAAGGCCCGGGCGCCGGAGCCCGGCTCAAGTGTCGCCCGACGATCAAATCAAGAGCCGCATCACCGGCCGCGTGGGATACGTGCGAGCAACTTCGACGAAGCCGGCGGCGATGAACATCGCCACGGTTCCCGTGAAGATCGCGGATCCCGCAACCCGTGCGGCCTTGAGGGCGGCGACATCGACCGGATGCCCCTCAACGGCAGTCGCACCGTGGTCGCGAGCGAATTCCACCGCGGCTTGAAGGAGGGCCAATCCGACACCGGATCGACGGTGCCGGCCGTCGACCACGAAGCATGTCACCCACCAGAGCCCGGCGTCATCCTCACTGAGCACCCTCGCCAGCGCCCTGTTGCCGCGCAGGCCTGGAAACGCCGAGCGGGGTCCCACTCTGGTCCATCCGACTGGATGATCACCGACGTAGGCGATGACTCCCGGCGGTGCTGCAGCACGCGTGATCTCCTGGTACAGCGCGTCGCGATTGTGCGGTGCGGCTTCTGAGGCTATGGATTTCGGGCGTTCCGAGCTGAGGAAGCGCTGACACCAGCACCATGAAGGATCTTCGCCGCGCCGACCGAACACCGTGACGAGGTCGTTCCACCGATCGGCACTCACCGGCCGCACTGCTATGTCCACGGCGCCGAGCATACGGTCCGCCCCCCGCCGCGAATCGAATTCGAGTATGGAGGCGAGGGGAGAAGCCGGCTACAGCGGAAGAGAACACGAGCGAAGCCCCTTCCATGACAAAGGCAAGGATTGCAAACACAATCGCTACGCGGGTTGGGATGGAACCGCAGGCTGCCTCGTTGCCCCGGTCATCATGTGCGGCCCCTGCCGGCCGAAACGCCGGGAGGGTCTCCCGATCGCTCGCGATGCTCGACATACCGGTGGCCATGGCGACGATTCTCGCGGTCGGAAATCGGGTGCGGAAGAGTGTCTGTCGCACGATTCTTGGGAAGCCACCACCCCGGCTGGGCACCGATGAATCCCAGCGCTGCGAGGGCGGTGACGCTGTGCGGCGTAACGGACCCAACCTCGTGGCGTTTCCTGAATACGATGTCCTCAGTCGCCACCGCGGTTCGGCGACCATCGCTCTGGCTCGCCACACTCATTCCCGGGGTCCTTTCCGGTTGCGGAGCCGGCGCCACCACTCATCCGGCAACGCCCACTGGTGCGCTTGCCGTGGCGACATCAATGCCGGCTGCGACTGCGACACCGAGTCCGACCCCGGTCCCAACCACTCCGACACCGTCGCCAGTCTCCACTCCGGGCTGGATCGGGCACAGCAGCCAATCGGGGCAGTTCTCCTTCAGCTACGACTCCGCATGGAATGTCGCCGACTGCGATCCGGGAGCCCTCTACTCCTGGGGTGTCTACTCGGGAACAGCGACCACGATCTTTCTCGGCGACGCGTCACAGCAGGGGTTCCGGGAATGTCCGCTGGAGGACGAGAGCCCGCAGATCGTTCTCGACTCGGTCCCCGGCACCCCGGCACACAACACTCCCGGTCCGTACCCCTGCGACGGGACTGCCAAGACCCGCTCGACCACGGTCGTCGTCGACCGCGTGACCGGGTTGCGTCAGGAGACAACATATTCCGGCATATACAGGTGCATCGGGATACCGCCGATACGCGACGTCTCCTATGTCTTTGGAGCCCACGGACGTCTGTATACCTTCGACTACACGTATCGTAACGGCGACCCGCGCGATCTGACCGAGGAGTTCGACCGGATGATCCAGGCGACGTTGCGGTTCGCGGCCGCCTGACGCTCAGATCGTCAGCGGACATGCAATCGTCGTCTGCGGGCACATCCCGTCCGACCAGTTCTCCAATTGTTGTACTAATCTCGTGGTGACGGACGAACTGACAAGGAGAGAACGACGTGGCTAGTGAGAAGACCCGAGGAGCCCCGAAGCGCCAGGGCAAGAAGCCCAAGGCCGCCGCAATCGCCAAGGCGGCGAAGAAGGCCGCCGCCCAGACCGCCGCGCAGTCCCCGGCCGAGCGCTGACCACCGCGTAGCTCGCCGGATTGGCTTAGCCTGCCTCGGTCGCAATCGCGCGTTTGCGGAGCTTGTTCCGCTCGTCGGCGTTGAGCACGCGCTTGCGCATGCGGATGCCCACGGGCGTGACCTCGACGAGCTCGTCGTCGATGATGAAGTCGAGGCACTCCTCGAGCGACATCTTCCGCGGTGGCACCAGGCGGATGGTCATGTCCTCGGTGGACGACCGGATATTGGTCTTCTGCTTCTGCTTGGTCACGTTGAGGTGGATGTCACCGGGCCGGCGGTTGAGCCCGACGATCATGCCCTCGTACACCGGCGTGCCCGGCGCGATCAGCGGCTGTCCTCGCTCCTGCAGAGTCACGAGCCCATAGGCGACGGCGGTTCCCGGCTGGCTCGCGGTGAGCACGCCGCCGCGCGTCGTGGTCGGCAGCGCCCAGGTGCGCTCCCAACCGAGCAGCCGCGTCGCCATCACGCCGGTGCCGCGCGTGAGCGTGAGGATCTGACTGCGTAAGCCGATCAGCGCGCGCGTCGGCGCGTGATAGGTCAGCCGCACGCCGCCGCCGGCGTCGGTGCGCATCGCGGTCATCTTTGCGCCGCGGGTGCCGAGCGCATCGGTGATCGCGCCGACCACGTCCGCCGAACAGTCGATCACGCAATCTTCGACAGGTTCCACGCGCTCGCCATCGACCTCCTTGGTGATGACGGCAGGCCGCGACACCTCGAACTCATAGCCCTCGCGGCGCATCGTCTCGATGAGGATCGCGAGGTGCAATTCGCCGCGTCCGCTCACGTCGAAGATGTCGGCGGTCGGCCCGTCCTCCACGCGCAAGGCGACGTTGGTGAGCAACTCGCGCTCGAGCCGCGCGCGCAGCTGTCGTGAGGTGCTGCTCACCGTTGCCTCGCGCCCGGCGAGCGGTGACTGGTTGACCGAGAACTGCATCCGCAGCGTGGGCTCGCCGATCTCGAGGCGCGGCAATGCCTCGGGGTGCTCGGCGTCGGCGATCGTGTCGCCGATGGCGACCGCCGCGAGTCCCGAGAGATACACGATCTCGCCGGCAGACGCGGACTCCACCGCGAGGCGCTGGAGTGCCTCGACGATGAGCACTGTCGCGATCCGTTCGACCTTTCCCGCGCCCGACGCGGTGCAGGAGACGACGCTCTGTCCGGGGTGCACGGTGCCCCGCTGAATCCGCCCCAGCGCGAGCCGGCCACTCCAGTTGTCGTGATCCAGGTTGCTCACCAGCATCTGCAGAGGGCCGTCGGGATCCGCGAGGGGCGGGGGCACGTGCTCGAGGATGGCGTCGAGGAGGGGCTCGAGGGTGACGCCCGCGTGCGTGAGGTCGGCGGTCGCGGTGCCCTCGCGAGCGTCGGTGTAGAGAATCGGTGCGTCCAGCTGCCACGACTCCTTGGCAAGCTCGAGGAGCAGGTCGTGCGTGGCCTCGACCGTCTCGGCCGGCTGGGCGTTGGTGCGGTCGATCTTGTTGACCACGATGATCGGCTGCAGGCCGAGAGCGAGCGCCTGGCGAAGCACGACACGCGTCTGCGGCATCGGCCCCTCGGCTGCGTCGACCAGCAACAGGCACCCGTCCGCCATTCCAAGGACCCGCTCGACCTCGCCCCCGAAGTCGGCGTGGCCCGGGGTGTCGATGATGTTGAGCTTGACCCCGTTGTAGCGGACCGACGTGGTCTTGGCGAGGATCGTGATCCCCTTCTCCCGCTCGAGATCGTTCGAATCCATGATCAGCTCGCCGACCTGTTCGTGGGCGGCGAACACGCGCGATTGCTTGAGCAGGGCGTCGACGAGCGTCGTCTTGCCGTGGTCGACGTGCGCGATGATCGCGACGTTGCGGATGTCTGGCCGGCGCTTTTCGCCCGGCACGCGAGGAGGTGGCACCCCTCGATTCTGACCGCCCGACGTTCATCGTCCGCCCGTGACCCAATGCAAGAACTGCTGAATGTGAGCCGCGAGGGCGCGTTCGAGGTCCTGCAGCACCGAGTATTCGCCGCCGGCCGTCGCCGCCGTGTTCGCGTTCAACTGCTTGAACAGCCCGGAGAGCGGCATGGACAGACCTCCAAGCGGTCCGGCGTTCGCGGCGGGCGAGGCGCGCGCCATCGGCAGTGCCGGGCCTACCCCCGGCGTCGCGGTGGCCACGGCCGGTGGCGCCCAACTCACGTAGCGGCCGGGCGTGGGAGCCTGCGCTCCGGCATGGACGGCGAAGGCCACGACGCCGGCCGCCGCAGCCACGCCGACAAGCGCGCGGAACCGGTGAACTCCAAGCATGGGCTACCTCCAAACGTTCGCTCTGACAGTCGCCCCACCGGCCGCACCGGGTGGATCCCGGCCTCTCGACAGTATACGGATTTGTGTAGGTTACGGTGTCGCCGGACCTCCGCGGCGTGTCGCCGGCTGCAGCGGCGGCGGCCGTTCCCCCAACATCCAGCGCCTATATTCATCGCGTGAACACGGCCAGGACGGTCCTCCTTTACGCCGTGGGTGGCGTCGTCGGCGTCCTGCTCGGCCTGGCGACCGCGCAGGTCACCGACACCTGCACCGGGTCGTGCACCGGCGCCCGACCCACGTTCGCGGTCTGGCAGAGCGGCTTGATCGGTCTGGCATGCGCCTTGGTGGTCCTCGTCGCCTGTGCGCTGCTCGACGAGGAGTTCATCCCGGTCACCCGGCAGTGGCTCCGGGCCGCGTGGCGCCGGCGGTCTGAAGACGGGCACAAGCGGCAGCCGAGCTGAGCACGCCGGCTCTCGCGCCCGCGGCTCGTACTCATCCGGCCACCGGGCCGGTCGGGCACGCCCTTAGACTCGCGGCGAATGAGGAGCGTCGCCCGCAAGCTCGCGGTGATCCAGACGACGGCGCTGGTGCTGCTCGCGCTGGGTCTGAGCTCGTGCGGGTATCCGACCGCTCCCGAATGCGGAATGCCGAACCCCGCGCATACCGCGGCGATCTCGGCCGACCCTGCCGTCGCGTGCTTCGAGGCGGCAGCCAGGCACTGCAGGAGCATGGAGCTGGACGTGCTCGGCAATGGTTACTCGGACTCGGTCGACGAGCACTTCATCATCACGCCCAACGACCACTGCCGGATCGACGACTACGTCGTCTACGACTACAACAGCGTGCAGACCACCGCGCTCGACTGGCAGTGCACGAGCTTCGCCCAGTTACCGGACTGGGGGCTCGTGCTCACCGGCTGCACACCGCCGGTGGGGTGCTACTCCACCCTCGGGGCTCCCATGATCGACCCGCCCGCGGTGGCGCCGTCGATGCCTCCGAACGCCACGCCAACTCCGGTGCCTTCACCGCTCGCCAGTCCCGCTCCCCCTGGTTCACCTGCGGTCAACGGACAGCCGCACTGCTGAAGCGCGAAGGTGAGACGATTCAAGAGTGGCTGATCCTGTTTCGCTGACCCTCCCGGCGATGGGCGAGTCGGTTTCGGAAGGGATCGTGTCCCGCTGGCTCAAGGCGGTGGGGGACAGCGTCGATGAGGGCGAGCCGGTCGTCGAGGTGACCACCGACAAGGTCGACGTCGAAGTGCCCGCGCCCGCCACCGGACGGCTCACCGAGATCGTCGCAGCCGAGGGCGAGACGGTCGCCGTCGGCGCAACGCTCGCGGTGATCGCGCCCGGCCCGGCGGCGGTTCCCGCAACCGCGCCAACGCCGGAGCCCGCGGTGGCGGAGACCGAGGCCGTGGCGTCCGCGCCACCGCCCGAGCCCGCTGTGCTGGAGACCGAGGCTCAGGCGCCCGCGCCCGACGTCCCGGAGCCCGCCCCCGCGCAGGCTCCACCCTCGCCGCCGCCGGTCCCCGCAGCCTCGAGACCGACCATCACGTCGGACAGCTCGGATGTCGCTGCCGCGCCACTCGCGCGGCGCGCGGCTGCGAAAAACGGCATCGATCTGCACGCGGTCCCCGGATCGGGCCCGGGCGGGATCGTCACCAAGGGCGATGTGCTCGGCGCCAGGGCGGGCCGCGGACCGCGACCGGACACCACCGTGCGAGTCGTCGACGGTGAGCACGCCGAGCCGATCAGGGGCCCGGCTGCGGCGCTGGTCGACTACATGGAGCGCAGCCGGGACATCCCCACGGCGACGTCGTTCCGGACCGTCGGTGTCGACGTCCTCGACGGCCGCCGGCGCCAGCTGAACAGTGCCCTCGCCGCCGGTGGCAACTCGGGCAAGGTGTCATTCACCCACCTGATCGGATACGCGATCGCGCAGGCCGCGGGGGCGAGCCCTGCGATGACGACCCATTTCGCACGTACGGACGACGGCAAGCCCGCACGCGTGGCCGGAGCGGCGCACCTCGGCCTGGCCGTGGACAGCGTCCGCAGGGACGGGTCGCGCTCGCTGGTCGTCCCGGTCATCCGAAATGCCTCGGAACTCGGGTTCAAGGAGTTCCGCGACGAGTACGAGCGATTGATCGAACGCGCTCGCACCAACGCGCTCTCCGCGGACGAGCTCCAGGGCGCGACCCTGACGCTCACCAACCCCGGTGGCATCGGCACCGTGGCCTCGGTGCCGCGGCTGATGCCCGGTCAGGGAACGATCGTCGCGGTCGGTGCGATCGGCTACCCCGCCGAGTGGCGCGGCGTTCCCGAGCCCAGCATCCGCGAGCTCGGCGTCGGCAAGGTGATGACCATGACCAGCACCTATGACCACCGGGTCATTCAGGGGGCGGAGTCCGGCGAGTTCCTGGGTCGCATCGAATCCCTGCTCGACGGCGCCGGCGATTTCTACGATCGTGTTTTCGCCAGTCTTGGCCTGATCACGCCGGCTCTCGAGGTGGCGCCGGCTCGTACCGCACCACCGTCGCCACCTCTGGCAGCGCCGGCCACGATTGCCGCGGGAGCACCCGATCGCGTCCTGCTCGCGGCGATGCAGGCGGCGACGTCGCTGGTCAAGGCGCACCGGACCCACGGTCATCTCGGCGCCCACCTGGATCCGCTCGGCTCGCCGCCGATCGGCGATCCCGCCATGGACCCGTCGACGTACGGCCTGACCGAGGAGTTGATGGAGCAGATTCCCGCCGACCTGCTCCGCGTCTACGTCCCGGGTCGCAACCTGGCCGAGGTGCTCCCGAATCTCCGGCGCACCTACTGCAGCACCATCGCCTTCGAGATCGAGCACATCTCGAGCCATGAGCAGCGCGTGTGGCTGCGTGAGCACATCGAGTCCGGCAAATACCGACCGGCACTCACGGTCGAGGACCGCCTCCGCCTCCTCGAGCGCCTCACCAAGGTCGAAACCATGGAGCGATACCAGCGCGCGGCGTTCCTCGGGCAGAAAACGTTCTCACTCGAAGGACTCGATGCGCTCGTACCGATGCTCGAGACCCTCATGACCCGGGTCGCGGACGATGGTATCGGCGAGGTGGTCATGGGCATGCCCCACCGCGGCCGCCTCGCGGTGGTCGCGCATGTCGCCAATCACTCGTACGAGTCGATCCTCAACGCGTTCGAGCTCGCCTCAGCGCGGCGGGCGATCGCGCGTTTCGACTCGACCGGCGACGTGAAGTACCACGTCGGCGCCACCGGGACCTATCACACCGAAACCGGCAAGGTGATCCTGGTGCGCCTCCTGCCGAACCCGAGCCACCTCGAGGCCATCGACCCGGTCGTTGAGGGTTGGTGCCGGGCGGCGCAAACCCAGCGTCGCGCGACGACGTTGCACCTCGATCCGATGGCGGCGCTCCCGGTGTTGATTCACGGCGACGCCGCCTTTGCCGGGCAGGGAATCGTGCAGGAGGTGCTCAACCTGCAATCGCTCCCGGGGTACACAACCGGCGGCACCGTGCATTTCATCGCCGACAACCAGGTGGGCTTCACCACCAACCCTCTGGAGGGACGGTCGACGCGCTACGCGTCCGACCTGGCCAAGGGCTTCGACATCCCGATCGTGCACGTCAACGCCGACGATGTCGAAGCGTGCCTGGCGGCGATCACCTTCGCCTACGACTACCGGCGCGCGTATCGCCGCGACGTCATGGTGCACCTGATCGGCTACCGGCGGTTCGGCCACAACGAGGCCGACGAACCCGCGTACACACAGCCGCTCATGTATCTGAAGATCCGGCAGCACCCCACCGTCCGCGAGCTGTTCGCCGCCCAGCTGGTGGCCGACGGTCTGATCAGACCCGAAGACGCCGAGGCGCAGGCCAAAGCGATCTATGGACGGATCGCGGACGCGCACAAGCGGGTGAAGGAACACCTCGCCGCCGAGCTCGACGACCTCACCCATGAGCAGGTGATCGAGGAGCCCGACGACCCGATGATGCGCACTGCCGTCTCGGGCCGTCAGCTCGCCGCGCTCAACGAACAGCTGCTCACCTTCCCCAAGCACTTCACACCGAACACCAAGCTGATCCGCCAGATGGAGCGGCGCAAGTCGGCGATCCTCGAGGGCGCGATCGACTGGGGAACCGCCGAGGCGCTCGCCTTCGCGTCGCTCATCACCCAGGGTCATCCGATCCGCCTCACCGGCCAGGACACGGTTCGCGGCACCTTCAGCCATCGCCACCTGGCGTTTCACGACGAGATCAACGGCGAGGTGTTCATCCCAATGCAGCACCTCACCGATGCGCAGGCGACCTTCGAGGTGCTCAACAGCCCGCTCAGCGAGGTGGGGTGCCTGGGGTTCGAGTATGGGTACAGCGCCGCGGACCCGGAGACGCTGGTCATCTGGGAGGCGCAGTACGGCGACTTCTTCAACAACGCGGAAATGGTTGTCGACCAGTTCGTCTCATCGGCCCGCGCCAAGTGGGGTCAGCACTCACGGTTGACGATGCTCCTGCCCCACGGCTACGAGGGCAGCGGTCCGGAGCACTCGAGCGCGCGGATCGAGCGCTTCCTGCAACTCTGCGCGAACGACAACATGCGCCTGGCGAACTGCACGACGCCCGCACAGTATTTCCACCTGCTGCGCAGCCAGGGACTGCTCAACGACCCCCGACCGCTGGTCATCTTCACGCCGAAGAGCCTGCTGCGTCTGAAGGAATCGACCTCCAAGCTCGCCGACCTGAGCACCGGCAGGTTCCAGGCGGTGATCGACGACCCCACCGGGGACGCGCGTCGCGAGGAGGTGCGCTCGCTGCTGCTCTGCTCGGGCCGGATCTACTACGAGCTGATCCTGTCGCCGCGACGCGCGGACGCCACCGACGTGGCCATTGCACGCGTTGAGCAACTCTACCCCCTGCCGGTCGACGCAATCCTCGAGCTGGTGGCCTCGTATCCGAACCTCGACCGTCTGTACTGGGTGCAGGAGGAGCCGCAGAACATGGGGGCTTGGGGGAGCCTCGAGCGCGCGCTCGGTCTGGCACGACCGTCACACATCCAGTGGGACTACATCGGCAGGTCGCGCCGTGCGAGTCCCTCCGAGGGATACGCGGGCTCTCATCAACTCGAGCAGGAACGCATCGTCACCGACGCGTTCGCCACGTCACGGCGCGCCGGCACCGGGTCACTCGCCGCCGCCGCTGCCGCCACCCCGACCACGGCATGACCCAGCGCGTCGTGGTGCTCGGCGGTGGACCCGCCGGCGATGTCGCCGCGCTTCGCGCCGCGCAACTGGGTGCGGAGGTCACGCTCATCGAACGCGCCGAGCTGGGCGGGACCTGCCTGAACTGGGGCTGCATTCCCACCAAGTCGTTGCTCGCGGGAGCCGACTTGCTGCGCAAGATCCGCGACGCGGCCTCTTTCGGCATTCGCATCCCCGAGCCCGAGGTGGATTTCCCGCGGATGATGGAACGCAAGGAAGAGGTCGTGCTCACCATGCGCAAGGGCGTCGAGGCTGCCTGCAAGCGACGTGGCGTGAAGGTGGTTCGCGCCCAGGGCGTGGTCCACGGCGACGCGGTGGTCACCGGCGACGAGCGCCACGGGTTCGATCACCTCGTCGTCTGCGTCGGCACCGAGCCATCGGGGCTGCCCGGCATCGACCTGGAGCATCCCCGCGTCGTCACGTCCAACGGGATTCTCCGGCTGGAGCGCATCCCCGAGCACATGCTCGTGATCGGCGGCGGCGTCGTCGGCTGCGAATTCGCGAGCCTGTTCGCGGCACTGGGGTCGCGGATCACCGTGGTCGAGGTGCTCCCGCAGGTCCTTGCCGGTGTCGACGCGCGCATCGTGCAGCAGTGGCGGCGCATCGTCGAGAAGCAGGGGATCACGTTTCTCCCGGGACGTCGCGTCGAATCGGTCGACTATGGCACCGACACAGTCACCGCGCACCTCGACGACGGCACCGCGGTCAGCGCGGATCTATTGCTCGTCTCGGTCGGCCGCCGTTCACAGACCCGCGGGATCGGCCTCGAGGAGGCGGGCGTTGCCATCAACGACCGCGACCACATCGAGGTGGACGCATTCCTGCGAACGGCCAATCCCAAAATCTGGGCCGCGGGCGACTGCATCGGCGGCCTCCAACTGGCGCACCTCGGCAGCGCCGAGGGCGGGCGCGCCGTCGAGAACGCTGTCGGCCACGATGTCATGCCCATGGACCGCACCGTGGTGCCGTCGTGCATCTACACCCATCCTGAAATTGCCATGGTTGGCCTGAACCCGGAGGCCGCGACCGCCGCGGGCATCGAATTGAAGCTGGGCCAGGCGCGCTACCTCGGCAACGGCAAGGCGCTCGGCGAGGGCGAGCCCGATGGCCTAGCCCAGCTGTATGCCGACGCTGCCACCGACCGGCTCGTGGGTGCGACCGTGATGGGGGCGCACGCGGTCGAGATCATTCACGAGGTCGGCGTGGCCATCAGCGACGGGCTCACGATGGACGACCTCGGCTCGATCATCCACGCGCATCCCACAGTCAGCGAGTTGATGATGGACGCAGCCGAGCAGGGCGAGGGCGTCGCTCCGTACCTGAGCTGAGCAAGGCCTCGGAGCGGGAGGGGTCACCCGCGAAACAGCGAATTTGGCAGCGCCCGAGAGAGCGCGACAATCTGCTTGCGCGAAGGAGGGCGCTGACAAGCTGAGCAGTGGCGCGGGTGACCCCTCGCGCTCCGCCACGCAGGGCGATCCTAGGAGGTCGCGGTCTTGCGGAGACGCTCGTCGCGGCGCTTGCGCCTGCGCATGCGCAGCGCGACCACGAGCACGCGCCCCTCGAACCAGGCCGCCGCGCCCAATGCCAGCGCCCCGGCCAGCAGGAGAGCGCCCAGCCAGCGCGGGCCGAGGGCGACGATGGTCACGCCCGCAACGCTCAGCACTAGGGTTGCCGCCAGGAACGTCGCAGCCAGCAGCGCCCGCCACGTGAGCAGGATCGAGGCCCGGACGGCCATGACCGCGGCCTGCGCGTCGACGCGCGCTTTCGGCGTGGCGCCGGGAACCGCCTGACCGCCGGCAAAGGCCCTTCTCCGGCTGGTGGCTATCCGCCAGAAAAACAGGCTCGCCGCGAGCCGGGCGACGAGCCGGATGACGATGGCCCACGGCATGTACCCATGCTACAGTCGCCGAGCGTTTCAACCGTGGGGAGCAGCGAGATGATTCGTGCATATGTGCTGGTGACCGCAACCGCCGGCAAGGCACAACACGTGGCCGACGCCCTGCGAGGCAGCGACGGTGTCGTCCTGGTGGACGCGATCACCGGCGAATACGACGTCATCGCCCAGGTCGAGGCAGCGGACGTCCCCGGTATCGGACGTCTCATCCTCGATCGGATCCAGTCCGCGGACGGCGTGGTCAAGACGATCACGTGCCTCGCGGTCTGATCCGGACGTCGCGACAGCCGACCGGAGCCCGGGGCTGGGTGGACTAGCCGGCCTTTACGGGACGGCGCTCGCCCGCCTTCGCGGCAGCGTGCGCCTGCGTCGATCGTTGCTTTTCTGGACACTGCTCGGGTTCGTGCTCACCGAAGCCCTGAGCAGCGATGTCGCGCTGGTGCACGGCCACGGCACGCTCGCGCTCGCGGTCATCGCCACCGCCGTGTGGTGGCTGGCGGTCACGATCGGCATCGTCGGCGGCGCCGCGCTGCTTCGAACACCGGATGGGAACCCGGTGGATCGCTATGGCATCCCCAACGGCCTGACCGCACTGCGCGGGTATGCGTGTGTCCCCGTTCTGTTGATCGGAACCCTATCGCTGCCCGGGCGCCTCGGTCTCGCGCTCTGGGGCGGGATCGGCGGTTCCGTCGGCCTTCTGGACGCGGTCGACGGCTTCATCGCCCGCCGATACGGTCCGGTCACCGTCCTCGGCAAGGCGATGGACCCGTTCGGTGATGCCCTGTACTTCGTGGTCGGGGCGATCGGGTCCCTGGCACTCGGTATCGTCCCCCTGTGGCTGGCGGTGCTGATCGTCGTGCGGTACGCGGGACCGGCGATGTTGACCCCGTTGGTGCTTCTGACCGGCAGGCGTCCCGAGTTGGTGCACACGGTGTGGGGCAGGCGCAACACGGGACTCACCGGGATCGTGCTCTTCATCCTCTACTGGGTGCGACTCTTCGGCGGACCCGTTGACATCGTCGCGCTGGTCATCGGGATCCCGACACTCGTGCCCACGGCGTTGGTGCATTTCGCGGCCCTCTTCCAGCGGGTCGCGGCGTCGCCGCGGGCACGGTGACCGGCAGGCTCAGGATCCCGAAGGGCGGAGCGTGTCGCGAACGTGGAGCAGCCATCCAGCGGGCGTGAGACCGTTCGCGACCGGGACGTAGTTGCAGTCGAATCCGTCGGCGAGGACGCGTGCCATGCCGGCGTCGTCGAAACCCGCGTGGAGCAGGCGATCGATATCACCGGCAGCGGCGGCGACCGTGTCAGGCGACGCGTCGTCCGCGAACGCGTGCAACGCGGCATCGGGAGTGGCGTGGTCCACGCGCCAATCCTGGTGGTAGTAGCCGGCGAGCAGCTGCGCGAGTGCGGGATAGTCGGTCGCGGCGTTGTCGATCGCGATGTCGATTTCGATGATGCCGTTCATTGTCAGCGCTCCTTGTGTCTCTTGTCCCGATACGGGGAACGTGTCGGGTAGGCGGTCACGAGCGTGAACCCGCCGGGTAGTTCGTCGTTGCGGCGCAGGACCAGCCGGACCGCGGTCACCTGGGTGGGGACGACCACGCCCCGGCTCACCTCCGCGTAGGTCAGCACGTGACCGACCACCTCGCCCATGTCCTCGACGAAGCTGAAGGGTGCGCCCCGGTCTCTGCCGCCGAGCCAGTCGGCGATGTCCGAGCTGCGCCGTGTGACCGCGATATCGACGCACCGCTGTGCGGTGGCGCGACTCACGAATCGCCCGGCGGCCGCGACGCCCTCGCGAAGGATGCGACGCATCTCGTCGCCGGGCCGGGTATCGACGTGGCGGCGCAAGGTGTGCCCGCCCCGACCCTCGTAGACGCTGAGGTCCTCGACCGGGATCCGGCGAGGGCGTCGCAGCCCTGGAGCCGGCCGGTCAATGCCATCGAGCATGCGTGTGTCCTCCCGCGCCTCTATCTGTGCGGCGAGGCATCGCCGCGATGCGCCGCAGTCTCTCCGGGCACGGCGGACACCGCGCAGACGATGACCCGGCGCTCCGGGGCTCGAACGCATAATCACGGCGCCGTGCTTGCAATTCTCAAACCGACGCCCGCGCCCGGGTTCGTGGTCGGCGACGTCCCGATGCCGTCACCCACGGCGGGCGAGGTGCTGCTCCGCGTCGTCGCGGCATCGGTGTGCGGCACCGACGTGCACCTCTACGACTGGAACCCATGGGCCGCGGCACGCGTGCATCCGCCGCGCGTGGTCGGTCACGAGGTCTGTGGCGAGGTGGTCGCAAGAGGTGACGGCGTTCATGGTCCGCCGCTCGGCACTCGCGTGGCGGTTGAGTCGCACATCGTGTGTGGCCACTGCGACGAGTGCCGTCGCGGCGACTTCCACGTCTGCGAGAACACCCGCATCATCGGCGTCGACGTCGACGGGGCGTTCGCAACCCATCTCGTGGTGCCTGAGGAAAACGTGTGGCCGGTCAGCGACGCGGTCGCCGCCGACGTCGCCGCCGCCATGGAGCCCTTCGGCAACGCGGTGCACGCCTGCTCGTACGGCGAGCTTCTCGGACGCACGGTCGTGGTGTTCGGCTGCGGCCCGATCGGCTGCGCGGCCATCGCCGTGGCGCGGGTCCAGGGCGCGGCGCGCATCGTCGGTGTCGACCGCAATGCGTATCGACTCGACCTCGCCGAGCGGATGGGCGCCGACGCGGTCGTCCGGGCGACCGATGACGCCTCTGACGACGCCGTGCGTCGCGCCGCGGGCGCCGGCATCGACTGCGTGCTGGAGATGAGCGGGTCACCCGTCGCGGTCGCGTCGGCGACCCGTCTCGTGCGACCCGGGGGCTGGATCAGCCTGCTCGGCATCGGCGACGGGCTGGACGTCGTCGACCTCTCGAGCGATGTCGTCATGAAGGGTCTGAGCCTGTACGGCATCGCCGGTAGGCGCATCCCCGCGACCTGGAAGCAGGTGACCGCATACGTCGAAGAGGGCGTGATCGACGTGCGCACGCTGATCACCCACCACTTCGCCCTGCGCGACATCGATGGCGCGATCGAGCTGATGAAGTCAGGGCAGTGCGGGAAGGTGACCCTCACGCCCGAGTAGCGACGCGCGGGGTATCGTTGAACGCATGGTGACGAGCGCGGGCACGTCGAAAGCCGTCCAGGCACTCGACGCATCCCTGAACGAGGATCTCGACGCGCTCCGGCGCGACGGACTGTTCCGTCCCCTGCGTGTGCTCGAATCGGCGCAGGGGCCGGAGGTGGATATCGCCGGCAAGGCGGTGATCAGCCTTTCCAGCAACAACTATCTCGGCCTGAACACGCACCCGCGTCTGGTCGAGGCGGCGTCGCGCGCCGCGCTCGAATGGGGCGCGGGCACGGGGGCGGTGCGCACCATCGCGGGGACGCAGACGCTCCACCAGGAGTTGGAGCGCCGGCTCGCGGCGTTCAAGCGCACCGAGGCGTCGCTCACCTTTCAGAGCGGCTATGCGGTGAACGTCGGTGTCATCGGTTCGATGCTCGACCAGGGTGATTGCGTGGTCAGCGACAAGCTGAACCACGCGAGCATCATCGACGGCATCCGCTTGACCAAGGCGGATCGGATTCTCTACGAGCACGCCGACCCGAACGATGCCGAGCGCGCGCTCAGCGAGGCTCGAAACAAGGGGTACCGGCGCATCCTGCTGGTGAGCGACGGTGTCTTCAGCATGGATGGGGACATCGCCCCGCTACCCGAACTTGTCGAGCGCGCCGAGCAGTACGGGGCCGCGGTGATGGTCGACGATGCTCACGCCACCGGCGTGCTCGGCACCAATGGGCGGGGCACCACCGACCACTTCGGTTTGCACGGCAGGGTTGCGCTGAACATCGGCACCCTGAGCAAGGCGGTCGGTGTGGTCGGTGGCTATGTCGCCTCGACGCAGATCGTTCGCGACCACCTCATCCACAAGTCGCGGCCGTTCCTGTTCTCGTCCTCGCACCCACCCGCCGTGGTTGCCGCGTGCATCGCGGCCATCGACGTGCTCGAGCAGGAACCCCAGCTCATGGAACAGCTCTGGAGCAACACCCGCCATTTCAAGAGCGGCCTCCGCGAGCTCGGCTTCGACATCGGCCAGAGTGAGACCCCGATCACGCCGGTGATGTGTGGCGAAGCCCCGGTGGCGATGGAGCTCTCCGACATGCTGCTCGAGCGCGGCGTTTTCACCCAGGGCATCGGGTTTCCCACCGTCGCTCGCGGCAGGGCGCGGGTGCGGACGATCGTCTGCGCGAGCCACACCCACGAACAGCTTGACCGGGCGCTGCTCGTCTTCGAGGAGGTTGGCACGCGCCTCGGACTGATCGGAGCACGCCGTCAGGCGTAACCCGATGGCACCAACACGCTTCTGCGAACTGCGTCCTTCGCGGGAAAGGCAGCGCTAGCGATGGCCCATCGCACCGCTGCGGAGCTCGAGGAGGAGCGGCTGGAGGTTCTGGCCGCGCAGCGCGACCGGACGGCGTTCGCGCCGCTCTACGAGCGCTACGTCGACCAGATCCATGCCTACGTCTACACACTCACCCACAACATGGAGGAGGCCGACGACGTGACAGCCGCAACCTTCGCCAAGGCGATCGAGGAGCTCCCGCGCTTTCAGTGGCGCGGGGTCCCGTATTCGGCATGGCTCTATCGCGTTGCGGGCAACCTGGTCGCCAGAGAACGCCGCCGGCCAGGCTGGATCGAGCTCGAATCCCGCATGCTTCCGGACGCCGGCGCCGACCCCGGTCTGCACGCCGAGGAGAACGACCGCGCCGACGAGGTGCGCGCCGCGGTCGCGGTCCTGCCCCACGACCAGCGTCAGGCGATCCTGCTGCGTTTCGGCGGCGACCTTCGAAACCGGGAGATCGCGGAGATCATGGGGAGGAGCGAAGGCGCGGTCAAGCTGCTCACCTTCCGCGCGTTGACCGCGCTGCGGCGAAGTCTCGGCGCTCCGTTGCCCGCAGAACGGCTCTCCAGGTCGGGCTCATGAACGTGGAGGATCGCCTCGATGCGGCGCTCGCGGGCAACGTGGTCGCCTTCGCCGCAGCTCCCGAGGTTCCCGGGCTGGTCGACACTGGCGACGAGGTCGGGGGGGCTCTGGAGGGGTGGACGCTCGATCCGGGAAAGCGAGCCGAGATCTATTCGGCGGCGCTGGCGATTGTCGACGCTTCCAGTTTCGGCGTGCGCATCCGGGCGATCGGCCTCGATCGCAGGGTGCAGGCAATCGCCGGAGGCGCGGTGGTGACGCTTGCCGCTGCGACCGCGGTGAGCGTGGCGATCGCACGAGGCCGGCGCCACCAGCCCGCCACGCTGAGCGCCTGATCCTCGTCATGGATTCCGAGCCGCAGGTGCCCGACGCCGAGCGGGAGCGCATCCGCCAGCGCGATCGCAAGCGGGAGCGGCGGATGGTGGTCGACAACGCCGGCGTCAAGCGCGTGCTCCCGGCAGTTGCCGAGAAACGGCGCAAGGCTGCGAAGCCGCCGCCTCAGGACTCGCCCAGCTGACCGCTCAGCACTTCCGTGTTCGAGGGGGTCCGGCTCCCGCCGGCAGGCTCGACCGTCGCCGCGATGCTCTTGTACCCGGCGAGGGTTCCCGGGACGACCGCGGTCCAGGCCCCACCGCCGACCCCGGGGCTGAGGAACGCCACTCCCCTCGGTGATCCCTGAGGCGGGATGAGCCAGACCTCGTAGACCTCGGAGCTGGGCAGGGGTGCCAGCCCTTTCACGGTCAGCACAGCCTGGGTGCCGGTGCTGCCGACCGCGAGGGTTCCGGTGGCCGTCGTTCCCGACACGGTGTAGGCGACCGGCGTCGGCGATACGCTCCGCCCGGCGACGGCCCAGATCCCGAACGCGACGGCCGCGACCACGGCGACGGCGCCGACCGCCGTGAACGCGCGGCTCGCGGGGATAGCGGCGACCAGGCGCCGCCACCACGGCAGCGCTGACGAGGCGGCCGCCTCCGCGTACACCTGCGCCATCAGGCGGCGGCGGAGGCGGGCGGGTGGTGGAACCAGCTCGAGCGCTGCAGGCAAGAGCGAAGCGAGATCGGCATAGCGGGCGGCGGCCTGCGTGCACGTGGCGCAGGTGGCGACATGCCGCTCCATAACATCGCGGTCCGACGCCTCGAGCGCCCCGACCGCGTCGAGCGCCAGGAGGTCGGTCGCCTCTTCGCAGCTCATTGCGTCTGCCATGGTGTCTCCAGGCGATCGGCGAGGCTGGCGCGCAGCTTGTCGAGGGCGATCCGGACGCGCCCCTTGACGGTGCCGAGCGGCACCTCCATCGCGGCGGCGATCTCGGACTGCGAATAGCCGCCGTAGTAAGCGAGCTCGATGGTCTGGCGCTGCTCGGCGGGAAGCTCGGCGAGCGCCCTTCGAACCTCCTCGCCGCTCAACTCGAGGGCGACGGCAACCCAGGGGTCGGTGACCGCGGGCTCGATTGACTCCGCCTCGATCGGCGTATCCAGCCGGGTCCGGTGTCGATCGCCGCGCAAGCGGTCGATGGCCCGGTTGCGGACGATGGTGCAGATCCAGGAGCGAAGCGAGCCGCGACCGGGCCGGAAGGTGGATCCTCGCCGCCAGCCCGCCAGGAACGACTCCTGGACGACGTCCTCGGCGGCGCCCCGGTCGCTGAGGATGCGCAGCGCGACCGTGTGAGCGAGGCCACCGTATCGGTCGTACAAAGCTTCGATCCCCTCGGGCGAATGGTCAGAGATCGAGCGGACAATGTCGTCGTCACTAAGGTGCACTCTCATGCTCCGACACACGCTCGGGGGTTGCGCGTCTGTTGGTACGCACGCGCCGGGCTGCTCGGATCACGCCGGCACGCGCCGGACCGGCGCGGCACCACGCGAGGTCCTCTACGAGACCTTGACCCGGCCGCCGCGAACCCGAGCCGCGGTCGACTGGAGCAGCACCGGCTCGTCGGGCTGGTGGACGACGACCGCAGCCGCCGACGGTCGGAGGCTGGTGGCCGCTGGTCCTTCGAAGACCACCTTCACGGCGCCCGCGGCCGTGCCCGCCTGGGCGATCGCCAGCGCCGCGTGGTACTCGTGCAAAGGGAATCGATGGGTCACGACGCCGTCGATCGGAAAGCTCGCGTCGCTCAACCACTCACGAATCGTGCCGAACGTGCGCTTCCCGTCCGCCTCGCGGCCGTATGACGCGGCCCCGCGCACGGTGAGCTCGCGTGCCCAGATGAGCGACCACTCGATCTCGTGGCGGCCGGAGCGACCGCAGAGCACCAAGGTGCCGCCGGCGCGGAGCAGGCGCACCGCGAGGTCGATGCTGAGTGCGGACGCGCGGCAGTCGAAGACCACGTCGACGCCGCCGTCGAGCACGGGCAGGCCACCCCCGGCGGGCCGCATGAGGCGCGCCTCCATGTGCTCGGCGGTCTTCTGGAGCATCTCGTCGGACGATCCGTGCCAGACGCGATTGGCGCCGATCGATCGGATCGCCATGAAGGCGGCGTTGGGGTCTCCGTTGAGGGGGGCACTCTCCCGGTGACGCCTGCCCAGGCGCGGGCGGGCTGCGCTGCGCGCGTCATGGAGCACGATGATGTCGAGGTCGGGGTGCAGGCGCCGGAGGGTGGCGACGATGAGCCGGCTCAGCGCGCCAGTTCCGATGACGACCGCGGTGTCGCCGCGGCGGGTCCACCGCAACACCGCATGGAGGGCAGTGGCCGCCGGTTCGGCGAGAACTCCTCGCTGATCGGAGATGCCGTCGGCGCGGACGAGCATGTCCTCGTGGACGAGAAAACCCTCGCTCCAGCCGCCGCCGGCCTTCTCGCTCGATCCGACCGACCGGCCGGAGCAGAGCGCCCCTCCGCGATCGGCGTTCTCGCACAGGTGCGTATCCCCGGATCGGCAGCGACGGCACTCAGCCAGTCCTTTGTGGGCGCAGCGCAAGGTCGGCTCCACCAGGACGCGGTCCCCCTCGCGGGCCCAGCGGGTCGACGACGCGCGCTCCACGACGCCGACAACCTCGTGGCCGGGAATGAAGGTGCCGGAGTTGGCGTAGGCAGTGAGCACGTTGGGCATCGGGTCACGATGCACGAGGGCGAGATCGGTGCCGCAGATCCCTGCCAGCGCGGGGCGGATGAGCACCCAGCCGGGACCGGGCGGAACCGGGGTCCGGACATCGCGTACCTCGACGGGAATCGAGGAGTTCGGCTGCGCGTGGCGGCGCCGGCCCCGCCCCCGACGGCCGGAGCCCGGGTCGATCAGGGTCGGGTCGACGACTAGCGCCCGCATCGGGCGCGCCGCACGGTGAACTGGCCGCGAACTAGCGCGGCAGTGATCTCTCTCATCGCCTCAGGTTGTGAGGATACCGTTTGATCACGCTTGTGGTGCAGCATTGACAATGGTCCGATGACGGATCAGCCGCCGCCTCCGAGCCCGCCACCCGCCGATCTCGGAGCGCAACCGCCGGGCTGGGGATCGCCACCGCCGGGCTGGGGATCGCCACCGCCGGGCTGGGGGTCGCCGCCGCCCGGGTGGGGGTCGCCGCCCCCGGGCTGGGGGTCGCCGCCACCGGGTTGGGGCACTCCTCCGGCAGGCTGGGGATCGCCCCAGCCGGGGTGGAACCCGGGGTTGATGCCCTCGCAGGTGGGATCGGGTCGTTTCCGGTCGATGTCGGTGGGCGAGTGGGTCGACGCCCCGGTCACGTTGTACCGGCGCAATTTCGCGTTGATCGCCTCGATCAGCGCGGTCGTGCAG